>NZ_JBSRZF010000009.1:0-200701 GCF_054057335.1 Pseudomonas sp. TE3786 | reverse complement strand
TGTGAGAGTAGGTCATCGTCAAGCTTAAATTCCAAACCCCCTATCCGTGAAAACGGGTAGGGGGTTTGTTTTTGTCCGCGAAAAAGTTAGCGCCGTCTTAGCGCCCGCCGATTCGAGAGCAAGAACCGGCAGGTAAGGCTGTTGTTCAACTGGTACGGTAGGCCTGTCTGCAGATTTTGAGTTGCACCTATGACTTCCTCACTGAACAAACAGGCCCGATCAACCGCGACGGTGAGCGACCCTCGCTGGATCTCCGTGCAAGCTCGGGATAAGGGGGCTGACGACCAGTTCGTCTATTCGGTAAAAACCACCGGCGTCTATTGCCGCCCTTCCTGTGCGGCGCGCCCGGCTCGGCCTGAAAACGTGCAATTTCACAGTGATTGCCAGGCGGCTGAGCGCGCCGGTTTTCGCCCGTGTCTTCGTTGCAAGCCCAACCAGGCTTCGCTGGCTGATCAGCAACGTTTGTTGATTGGGCGAGCCTGCCATTTGATTGTTAGCGCCGAGACCCCAATGCCTCTGGCGCAGTTGGCAGCCCACGTAGGCTTGAGCCCTTATCACTTCCACCGTCTGTTCAAGGCCATCACTGGAGTAACCCCCAAGGGCTTTGCTAACGCCGAGCGGGCGGCGCGGGTGCGAAGCCAGCTGCAGCAGGGGATGACGGTTACCGATGCCTTGTATGAAGCTGGCTTCAACTCCAGTGGCCGGTTTTACACCGTAGCGGACAAGTTGCTTGGCATGACGCCCAAAACTTTCAAAGACGGCGGCACCAATGTGCGTATCTGCTATGCCATTGGCCGCTGTTCTCTGGGGCCGCTGCTGGTAGCTAAAAGTGATCGCGGTGTCTGCGCCATTCTGTTCGGCGATGATCTCGAGGCGGACCTAACACGGCGCTTTCCTAGAGCCATTGTTGAGCTTGCCGATAGCGCATTCAGCCAGACACTGGCCCAGGTAATCGAATTTGTCGAAGCTCCAGCCCAGGGGCTGGAGTTGCCGCTGGATATACGTGGCACGGTGTTTCAGCAACGGGTATGGCAAGCGCTGCAAGCCATTCCCGCTGGCCAGACCGCCAGTTATCGGGAGGTTGCCGAACGTATCGGTTCGCCGCGTGCGGTACGTGCCGTAGCCGGTGCTTGTGCTGCAAATGCGTTGGCGGTGGCTGTTCCCTGTCACCGCGTGGTGCGTAGCGATGGCGAACTTTCAGGGTATCGCTGGGGCGTGGAGCGCAAGCGAGCTCTGCTAGAAAAAGAGGCGGATTGAGCTGGTTCGCGCTAATTGAGGGCGTTTTCAGGGTGCCAAAAGTTAGTTTCGGTATGTGAATTGAGCTTCTATCGCGATGATTTATAAGGGTTTATTCAGGAATCATTCGTATCGATGGTTACTATCGCGCCCTTTCACTTCTGCAAGAAATCGTGGTGAGTACCATAGGCTCCGTACCCACTTTCCAGTCCCCGCAAGGAGCCCAAAATGAAAAACCACATATTCGCCAGCCTGATCCTGGCAAGCCTCTCCACTGGTGTATTCGCTCGTCCTTCTGAACAGGCACAGTTCACTTTTGACACGCAGATCACCAGCTCCTCGATGGTTGCTGAAGGTGGTGCCGATCGCGCTGCAGCCAACCGCGTAGCCGAGAGTGGCGCAGATCGTACTGGTGCCAACCGCATAGCCGAAGGCGGTGTAGACCGTTCAGGTATCAACCGCGTAGCCGAAGGTGGTGCAGATCGTACCGGTGCCAACCGCGTAGCCGAAGGTGGTGCGGACCGTACAGGTGCCAACCGTGTAGCCGAAGGTGGTGCAGACCGGACCGGTGCAAACCGTGTGGCTTGATGTTCAGCTTCACCTCACATAAAAAACCCGGCCCTATCGCCGGGTTTTTTAACTGGCATAGTTATCTCAGGGCTGTACGCAGGAACTGAACACCTGCTGGATCGCCAATTTGCGCTGGCTATGGCGCAGCAGAAGAATTAACTCGCGGTGAAAGACCAGCTCCCCAAGTTCAATGGTTCGTACCTTGGCACCGTGCTCTACCCACAAGCCAGCCAGAGGAATCAGCGAAACTCCCAGGCCGCACTCGACCATCTTCACAATCCCATCCAACTCGTCCAGCTCCAGCGCCACTTCGACATTCAGGCGTTGTTCGCGCAGAAAACGACTGACCAAGCGGCCGCCGAAGGAAGTGCGGTCATAGCGCACCAGCGGATGCTCACGAAGGATCTGCACTGGATCATCCCCTTCAACATCCAGCGGCACGATCAATACAAAGGGCTCCTGACGCAACACCTGGGTATGTAGCTCTTTAGGGAGCGGGAAGGGTGGACGAATCAAAATCGCCACATCCAGATCGCCAGCATCTACTTGGTTCAATAGGTTCAGTGATACCCCTGGCACCAGCTTCGCTTCCACCCCTGGCGCGGCCTGACGCAGACGCAACAGGGCGGCTGGCAGCAGTCCGGTCTGTACGCTGGCTATAGCGCCGATTTTCAGCTCGCCGCTATAGCTGTTCAGGTTGTCGCTGCTGGCCATGCGATTGAAGATATCCAGCATCTCTTTGGCCATCGGCAGGGCGCGTTCGCCGGCTGCGTTGAGAATCGCCTGCCGTCCGGTACGGTCGAATAGCGGGTGGCCCAGGGCATTTTCCAGGTTGCGGATCTGCGCACTGACCGCCGATTGCGTAAGCCCCGCATGCATACCGGCAGCGGCGAAGGTGCCATAGCGGGCGACGGCGACAAAGGTCCTGAGTTCTCGCAGCATGGGTGTCCTGAATGATCAAAATAAGTTGAGCTCGCTGCAAAAAATAACGTCTTTTAATCGATTATGGCAGAGATAAAATTCAGCCACTGTGATCAACCAGAGGCGTAGTCCATGAGTCTTTCCCCCTTTCACCTGGCCATTCCCGTGTATGACCTTGCCGCCGCACGCCACTTTTACGGTGAAACCTTCGGCTTGACCGAAGGCCGCTCCAGCGAGCACTGGGTGGACTTCGATTTCTTCGGCCACCAGCTGGTGATTCACGAGCACCCGAAAACTTCTTCCCAGGAGCACGCCCATACCAATGCGGTGGATGGCCATGACGTTCCGGTTCCGCATTTTGGTGTAGTACTGGGCTGGGCGGAGTGGGAGGCACTGGCTGCGCGCCTGCAGGCGTTGGACACCCGCTTTGTGATCGAGCCCTATGTACGCTTCAAAGGCCAGGTCGGCGAGCAGGCCACCATGTTTCTCTTCGACCCCTGCGGCAACGCCCTGGAGTTCAAGGCGTTCAAGGACATCAGCCAACTGTTCGCCAAATAGCTGCGCACACTGCCTTCGCGATATCCTTGGCACCCTCCAAACCTGCCAGGACCCGCGCCCATGAAAGAGCAACTCGTAGAACTGATCAGCAAAATAAGTTCGGGGTGCATGGCCGCCGAGGAAATCGACAAGATCGCCGATGAAGCGGCGCAAGCCTACGCTGATCCGGTGGCCTTTCTGGCGGCCAATCCCGATATCAATTACGACGATACTTTCCCCATCCCACTCGGTGAGTGGGTGGTGGTAGGCAGCTTGCCGGAAACCGTACTGTTCCAAGCCGATACCTACCCCGATCTGCTGCAGCAGATCATCGACTCCTTCGGCAAGGAAGTGACCTTCAATATCAAGCCCAAGCAATTGCAGAAAACCGAGCCACTGACGGCGATGAACCGTATTCAGGTGCAACTCAGTGCTTTGAGCCCGGAGACCAAGGGCTATGTGCTGGTGGATTTCAGTCAGCCGTTGGACGATGAGATGCAGGCCGTGCTGGTGTACACCACTGACCTGGAGCGGGTGTTGGAGTTGTGTGCGGCGGTGGCAATTGCTGCGGCAGGTTCGTACGAAGCGTTGCGCGTCGCGGTACATGTTTAAGCGGGGTTGCCTTTATTGAGGCTGAAGCCCATCCCACAATGGATCGCAGTCTTGTGGGAAAGGCGTTAGCCTCGATCGGCCTTAACCCACCAGCAACCAGGCCCCGGCACCCGCCGAGGCCATGCCGGCGATGCGCACCAGCGGCGCAGCAGCGGTCGGCAATGCGCGTACCAGCGCATAACCCGCAGCATGCAATGCAGCAGTCGCGGCAACGAAACCAGCTGCGTAACCCCATGGGCTTGCCACTTCCGGCAATTCCAAGCCGTGGGCCACGCCATGGGCCAGGGCAAACAGCGCAGTCAGGCCAACCGCAACGGCGACCGGTGGGCGCACAGCCACTGCCACCAACAGACCCAATGCCAGCACGGAAGCAGCAATGCCCGTTTCCATAAACGGCAGTTGCAACCCCTCAAAACCCAGCACGCCGCCCAGCAGCATGGTGCCGACGAAGGTCAGCGGCAGCGCCCAGCGTGCTGCGCCTTTCTGTTGGGCTGCCCACAGACCCACGGCGAGCATGGCCAGCAGATGGTCCAGACCGGTTACCGGGTGGCCGATACCGGCCAGCAGGCCACTGCTGTCGTGGCCAGGGTGGGCGAAGGCCACGGCGGGGGAGAGGAACAGCGCGAGGCTGAACAAGGCTTTACGCAGTTTCATGGAAGCTCCTTTTAAACGGTGCAAAAAGATCAGGCCGCCGTCAGCAGGCCCTGTTTTTCGATAAAGGCGATGATTTCGTCCAGCCCCTGGCCGACTTTCTGGTTGCTGAACACGAAGGGTTTGTCGCCGCGCATCTTCTTGGTGTCGCGTTCCATCACTTCCAGCGATGCGCCAACCATTGGTGCCAGATCGACTTTGTTGATCACCAGCAGATCGGATTTGCAGATGCCAGGGCCGCCCTTGCGCGGCAGCTTGTCGCCGGCCGACACGTCGATTACATAGAGGGTCAGGTCGGACAATTCCGGGCTGAAGGTGGCTGACAGATTGTCCCCGCCCGACTCGACGATGATCAGATCCAGACCCGGGAAGCGGCGGTTGAGTTGGTCGACGGCTTCCAGGTTGATCGAGGCATCCTCGCGGATCGCCGTGTGCGGGCAGCCGCCGGTTTCCACACCGATGATGCGTTCCGGTGCCAGGGCTTCGTTGCGCACCAGAAACTGGGCGTCTTCCTGGGTGTAGATATCGTTGGTGACTACGGCCAGGTTGTAGCGCTCGCGCAGGGCCAGGCACAGGGCCAGGGTCAGGGCGGTTTTGCCGGAGCCCACCGGGCCACCGATACCGACGCGCAGAGGTTGGCTGTTCATCTTCGAGGTTTCCTTTTGGCGATCAAGAGCGGAAGAGGCGGCTGTACTGGCGCTCGTGCGCCATGCTGGCCAGAGCCAGGCCGAAAGCGGCGCCGCCTCGTTGTTCGGGTGCGCTGTGGCGGGCCTGGTATTGGGCCTGTTGCAGCAGCGGTAGTAATTGCGACGTCAGGCGCTGGGCGGCTTGCTGGCCGAGCGGCAGGGTTTTCATCAGCACGGCCAGCTGGTTCTCCAGCCAACCCCATAGCCAGGCGGCCAGGGCGTCTTCGGGATTAATCTGCCAGGCGCGAGCGGCCAGGGCCCACATCACTGCAAGCCCCGGTTCCTGTTGTTCGGCGAGAAAGGCTCGCGCGTCGTCATCCAGTTCTGGCAAGCCTTCGAGCAATTGCTTGAGCGAGTAGCCCATCTGCCGGCTTTCTTGCTGCAGTTCACGGGTTTCGCGGCTGGCGCGATGCTGTTCGCTGAGGGTCGTCAGGCTGGCCCAGTCGCCAGCTACTGCGGCCGTGCAATGGGCCAGCAACAGCGGCGCTTCGAAGCGCGCCAGATTGAGCAACAGCTGATCGGCGATCCAACGTTGAGCGCTGTCCGGATCGCGCACCTGCGCGCGCTCCACCGCCATCTCCAGCCCTTGGGAATAGCTGTAACCGCCAATCGGCAGTTGCGGGCTGGCCAGACGCATCAGCGCCCATGCAGGGTTGATCACGTGCGCAGACCAAACTGGTGCAGACGTGGGGCATAGCTGAATTCTTCGTCGCCGGCATGGGAGTGATGATGGCCGCCGCCATAGGCGCCCTGTTCCGGTTGGTAAGGGGCGTCGATCACCGCCACCGTGGCACCCAACTGCTCGAGCATGGCTTGCAGCACATAGTCTTCCGGCAGACGCAGCCAGCCATCGCCCAGTTGCAGGGCGACGTGGCGGTTGCCCAGGTGATAGGCGGCACGGGTCAGTTCAAAGGCGTTGGCACAGGTAACGTGCAGCAACCGCTCGGGGCTGGCGCTAACGCGCACCACGCGGCCGTCCTGGGCCTGCAGAAACTCACCGTCGTGCAGCGCCGGCTGACCGCGTTCGAGAAACAGGCCGACGTCTTCGCCAGTCACGGTAAAGCAGCGGAAGCGACTTTTACTGCGGGCGGCGAAGCTCAAGTGCAATTCGGCGTCCCAGCTTGCTTGTGGCTGGATACGGGAATGGATGACCAACATAAGGCAGTACCGGCAGATTCAATACGGGGTGCAGAGCAAGGGCGGTGCCAAGGCGGCCGGGGCGCAGCGATGAAGCGGCTTACACGCCTGCGGGATAAAAACTGGGGCATCGGTCAGGTTTTATTTGGTGCGCAGCTGGATGTTTCGCACCTTTCTGGTGCTCGCTGCTCCTGCGGGAGCCACGGCATGACGCTGTTTCTAGCGCCCTGCCGCAATGGCGACGGCCGCCGCCGCCGTGCGGGTTTCCACGCCGAGCTTTATGTACACATGCTCCAGATGCTTGTTCACCGTGCGCGGACTAAGGCCGAGGATGTCGCCGATATCGCGGTTGGTCTTGCCGCAGCTCACCCACTGCAATACCTCCACCTCGCGCTCCGTCAGTTGAAAGCGTTGTGCCAGCGCCTCCTGTGCCTGGGCCCGGGTGGGCACTGGTTTCAGTGCCGGCACGCTGCGCGCCGATTGCAGACTGCGGGCGGTGCGCAAGTGGGCAGCAACGCGGGCCAGCACCTCGTCGGTGCGGATCGGTTTGGTCACGTAGTCGATGCCGCCGGCGGCGAAGCCTTCCACCACATGTTCGCTGTCACACAGGGCGGTCATAAACAGCACCGGAATATCCGCCAGCTCGGCCTGGGCCTTTATGCGCCGGCAGGTCTCGAAGCCATCCAGGCCCGGCATCAGCGCATCCAACAGCACCACATCCGGACGCCGACGCTTCATGCGCTCCAGGGCACTGGCACCATCCAGCGCCACCAGCACCATATATCCAGCCATATCCAGGGCATCGGAAAGCAGCGCGAGGTTGTCCGGGGTGTCGTCGACGATCAGCACGATGCCTTGATCGGCGGGGGGAAGGGCGGCGTTGACGGCGTTCATGGGGTCTCCTCGGCGGCGGGTTTGACGGGGGCGGCGGCGTGCAAGGCGTCTTTTACTCGGCGGTTGAATTCATTCAGCTGGAAACGCTTCACCTGGCTGCGCAGGCTCTGGGTGTAGGCGGCGCTGGCGGGCTCCTGTTGGTCGAGGTGGTCGAGCTTTTCCAGAATGCCTTTGATGTAACCCAGCTCGCCCAACTCATACAGCTCCGCCAGGGCCGGGGCGGAGAGCACCACCAGCGTCTGTGCGGGCGGGGCGATGACGTTGGCGCGCTTGACCCAACGCAGGCCCAGGTAGGTCTGGATCTTTTCCAGCAGCGCCGGGGTATGCACCGGTTTGGCCAGGTAGTCGTTGCAGGCGGCGGCGACACTGCGCTCGCGGTCATCGGCAAAGGCGTTGGCGGAAATCACGATGATCGGTGCCAGCGACAGCGCGTTGCGGCGGATCAGCCGGCTGGTTTCCCAACCGTCCATATGCGGCATCGACAGATCCATCAGAATCAGGTCGGGATTGAGCAGCGCCACCTGGCGAATCGCTTCCTGGCCGCTTGCCGCCTGGGCAATCTCGAACCCCAGTGGCTCGAGCATGCCGGCCAGAATACGGCGGTGCTCGACATGGTCGTCCACCACCAGAATCAGTCGGCGCGGGCCCTGATAACCAATGATGTCGTGCTCCACATGCACCACTGCCTGGGGCACCCGTACTTCGGAGAGAAACAGGCGCACCTGGAAACAGCTGCCCTCACCTTGCACGCTGCGCACCGACAGCTCGCCACCCATCAACGAAGTCAGCATGCGGGTGATGGTCAGGCCCAGGCCGACACCGTTGTCCTGGCGCATCAGATCGCCACGCTCGAAGGGCTGGAAGATCCGCTCGATCTGCTCCGCGGCGATACCAATACCGGTGTCGACGATCTCGAAGGTCGCGGTCTCGCGCATATAGTTGACCCGCAGGCACACCTGACCGCTATCGGTAAAACGCACGGCATTGCCCAGCAGGTTGATCAGAATCTGCCGCACGCGCTTTTCATCGCCGCGCACCACGGTGGGCATACGCCCCTGTTGTTCGAGACGGAAGTGCAGGCCCTTTTCCTCGGCCTGCGGGGTGAACATGCGTTCCAGGTCGTGGATAAATTCCGGGAAGGGGATTTCCGTCAGCTCCAGCTGCAATTTGCCGGCTTCAATCTTCGCCACATCCAGCAAGCCATCGATCAGTGACAGCAAGTGCGAGCCGCTGCGGTAGATGGTCGCCAGGGCATCGTGGTGCTGGCCGGGCATGCCGCTGTCGCGCTGCAGAATCTGGGTGTAGCCGAGGATGCTGTTGAGCGGCGTGCGCAACTCGTGGGACAGCCCGGTGACATAGCGGCTCTTCGCCGCATTGGCCGCCTCGGAGGCTTCCTTGGCTTTTTGCAGGGCTTCATCGGTGCGCCGGTGGGCTTCGATTTCCTGCATCAGCAGCAGGGTCTGGCGATCCGATTCCTCTTGCGCCACCCGCCGGCTTTCGCGGGTCAGCACCACCCACCAGGCAAGAATGCCGGCGAATACGGTGAGGGTCAGAAAGGCTTTGAGAAAGGCCAGGTACAGGGTCTGCTGCACTTCTGGTGAATGCGGCAACAGACTGTGGGAGACCTGGCTGTAGATCATCAGCAAGGCACCGAGCAGCAAGCCCACCAGCACCAGCAGCAAACCCAGGTACTGCGCCAGGCGGCTGTGCAAACGCGGAATCGAGGCGCGCGGAAACAGCCAGCGAACGAAATCATCCATCTGCTCGGCCAGCCGCGCCTGGGGTTTGCAGGCATCGCCACAGCGCGCATCCAGCGAGCAGCACAGCGAGCAGATCGGCGTGCTGTAGGCCGGGCAGAAGGCCATATCCGGTGCCTCGAAGGCATTGCTGCACAGCCCGCATTGCAGCTCGGCGCGAGGCCCGGCCGGATACAGCAGCTGCGGCGCGCTGCTGCGGGCAATGTAGTAACGGCCCTTGGTCAGCCAGGCTATCAACGGCGCACTGACAAACGCCGAACCCAGCGCCACCACCGGCGAAGCTGCCTCCAGCATCACCCCGAAAACCCCGCCATGGGCTAGCACCGAGAGCAGCGAGGCGATCAACATGGCACCCACCCCCACCGGGTTGATGTCATACAGGTGCGCGCGCTTGAACTCGATATGGCTGGGCGATAAGCCCAGGGGTTTGTTGATCACCAGATCGGCGACCACCGCGCCGATCCAGGCGATGGCCACGTTGGCATACAGCCCCAGTACTTCCTCGATGGCATCGAATACGCCGAGCTCCATCAGCATCAAGGCGATGGCCACGTTGAACACCAACCACACCACACGCCCGGGATGGCTATGGGTCACCCGGGCAAAGAAATTCGACCAGGCCAGGGAGCCGGCGTAGGCGTTGGTCAGGTTGATCTTCACCTGCGAGACGATCACAAACAGCACCATCGCCGCCAAGGCCCACTGGGGTGAGCTGAATACATAACCGAACGCCACCAGGTACATCTGCGTCGGTTCGGCGGCGCGCTCCATGGGGATTTCATGCTGCAAGGCGAGGAAGGCCAGAAAAGCACCCGCCAGCATTTTTAGTGTGCCAGGAATGATCCAGCCCGGCCCGGCCATCAACAACGCCGCCCACCAGCGCTTGCGGTTGGCCGCAGTTTTTTCCGGGAGAAAACGCAGGTAATCGACCTGTTCGCCAATCTGCGTGATCAACGCCAGCGCCACCGTACAAGCGGCACCAAAGGACAGCAGATTGAACGCACCACCTTCGCCCTCGCGGCCGGCGAAGCTGGTCCAGTCGCTCAGCGCTTGCGGGTTTTTCCAGGCCACAAACAGGTAGGGCAGTAGCAGCAGCACGATCCACAGCGGCTGGGTCCACAGCTGCAGGCGACTGATCAGCGTCACGCCATAGGCCGCCAGGGGAATCACCAGCACCGAGCAGATCACATAGGCCAGCGCCAACGGGATTTGGAAATACAGCTCCAGGGCCAAGGCCATGATCGCCGCTTCGAGGGCAAAGAACAGAAAGGTGAAGCTGGCGTAGATCAGCGAGGTGATGGTCGAGCCGATATAGCCAAAGCCGGCACCACGGGTCAGCAGGTCCATGTCCACGCCATAGCGCGCCGCGTAGTAGCTGATGGGCAGGCCGGTGAGAAAGATCACCAGGCTCACCGCGAGAATAGCCCACAGGGTGTTGGTAAAACCGTAGCTCAGCGCCAGGGCACCGCCGATGGCCTCCAGGGCCAAAAACGACACCGCGCCCACCGCCGTATTGGCGATGCGCCATTCCGACCATTTGCGGAACGAGCGCGGGGTGTAACGCAGGGCGTAGTCCTCCATGGTCTCGTCGGCGACCCAACTGTTGTAGTCGCGGCGGATCTTGACGATGCGCTGGGTGCCGGTTGGTTGCACGGGGGGCTCCTGGTGCAAGTGCGGATTAGACAACTGTTCATGCCGCATGAACTGAGCAACTTCCATGCCCCGGACTTTGCTGCAGTTAATACGCCCGCCTCAGGTGCCTGGGCTTCTGTCTGGCTGTGTGAAGTGGGCCTAGCTTGCACCAGCCCGGAGCACCCCGCCCTACGTCAGATGACGTATGCCGTTACGTCAACCTGCGTATACCCCCGCCCAGCTGCTGCCCCCCATCCTTGGCGCAACCCCGAACCGGCCAACGCGAGCCGGGGAGGCCAACTACCAGAGGAGCAGCATCATGGATTCACGATTGACGAGCTTTCTTCCCCGTCGGCTGGCGCTGGGTGCAGCGGCACTCTCGCTGCTGGCGGCCAGCGTGTTCAGCCAGAGCGTGCTGGCGGATGCGGCCAACACCAGCGGGCTTGCTGTGACTGACACCACCGTCACCGTCGGCCAACTGCACTCGGCCACCGGCACCATGGCCATCTCCGAAACCGGCGCGATCCAGGCCGAACGCCTGGCCATCGACCAGATCAACGCCTCGGGCGGCATCCTCGGTCGGCAGATCAAAGTGATTCAGGAAGACGGTGCCTCCGACTGGCCGACCTTCGCCGAAAAAGCCAAAAAGCTGCTGGAGAGCGACAAGGTCGCCACGGTGTTCGGCTGCTGGACCTCGGCTTCGCGCAAAGCCGTGCTGCCGATCTTCGAAAAAGACAACGGCCTGCTCTACTACCCGACCTTCTACGAAGGCCTGGAGCAGTCCAAGAACGTGATCTATACCGGGCAAGAAGCCACCCAACAGATCCTCGCCAGCCTCGACTGGATCGCCAAAGAGAAGGGCGCCAAAACCTTCTACCTGCTGGGTTCGGACTACATCTGGCCGCGCACCTCGATGAAGATCGCCCGCAAGCACATTGAAAACGTCCTGCACGGCACCGTGGTTGGCGAAGAGTACTACCCGCTGGGCAACACCCAGTTCGGCTCGCTGACCAACAAAATCAAACTGAAGAAACCCGATGTGGTGTTCGCTGCCGTGGTCGGTGGCTCCAACGTGGCGTTCTACAAACAGCTGAAAGCCGCCGGTATCACCAGCGACAAGCAAACCCTGCTGACCCTGTCGGTAACCGAGGATGAAATGCTCGGCATCGGCGGCGAGAACATGAAGGGCTTCTACTCCTCGATGAAGTACTTCCAGACCCTGGATAACCCCAACAACAAGAAATTCGTTGAGGAATTCAAGGCCAAGTACGGCAAGGATTCGGTGATCGGCGACGTCACCCAGGCTGGCTACCTCGGCCCATGGCTGTGGAAAGCAGCGGTGGAAAAAGCCGGCAGCTTCGACGTCGACAAAGTGGTCGCTGCCTCCCCTGGCATCGAACTGACCACCGCCCCCGAAGGCTACGTGAAAGTGCACGACAACCATCACCTGTGGAGCAAGGCGCGCATCGCTGAAATCCAGGCCGATGGCACCTTCAAGGTGGTGCATGAATCCGAACTGATCGAGCCCAACCCCTTCCCTAAAGGCTACCAGTAAGGCCAGCCGCCGCCCCGGGCAACCGTGGGCGGCGACAGCCCTTTGCGCCGCCCTCCTTATCCGCCCGCAGGAGACCACCGAGATGGATGTATCACTCTCAGAATTCGGCGCCATCGCCGTCATGCAGGGCTTCAACGGCCTGTCTGTGTTCTGCGTATTGCTGCTGATGGCCCTCGGCCTGGCGATCATTTTCGGCCAGATGGGCGTGATCAATATGGCCCACGGCGAGTTCCTCACCGTAGGGGCCTACACCACGTACGTGATCTCGTCGGCCACCCTGCATTACTTCCCGGCCATGCAGCCGTACTACTTTTTCTTCGCCATCATCGCCTCGTTCTTTATCGCCGGAGCCTTAGGCTGGCTGGTGGAATGGGCGATGATCAGCAAGCTTTACCATCGCCCGCTGGACACCCTGCTGGCCACCTGGGGCCTGTCGCTGGTGATGCAGCAAACCTTCCGCTCGATCTTCGGTGCCCGTGAAGTGGGCGCGGAAATGCCCGAGTGGATCATGGGTTCCTGGGCACCCACGGCAGCGGTGGATATTCCCAAGAACGGCCTGTTCGTGATGGCCCTGACCGCGCTGCTGACCGCCACCATTTTCCTCATGCTGTACCGCTCGCGTTGGGGCCTGCAGGTGCGCGCCACCATGCAGAATCGGGTGATGAGCCGCGCCGTCGGGATCAACACCAAGAAGGTCGATCGCATGACCTTCGCCCTCGGCTGTGGCGTTGCCGGTGTCGCGGGCGCGGCGTTCACCACCATCGGCTCCACCGGGCCGACCGCGGGCTCGCTGTATATCGTCGACACCTTTCTCACCGTGGTCTTCGGCGGTGCCGCCAGTCTGGTGGGCACCATTGCCTCGGCCTTCACCATCGCCCAGGCGCAATCGATCATGGAGTTCTTTCTCTCCGGTTCCATGGCCAAGGTGCTGACCCTGTCGGCGGTGATCCTGATTCTGATGCTGCGCCCGCAGGGGCTGTTCTCGATAAAAGTTCGGAAATGAAACCCGTAGGAGCGGCTTCAGCCGCGCTCAGGGCTAGCACCTCCATCGCGGCGGCCTACGCCATCGCAGCTAAAGCGGATCGCCGCCCGGCAGCTCCGACAGGCAAGGCGCTCGACAAAATGAAAGGAAACCGCCCATGAAAAACGCATACGAAAGCCTGCTCGGTGGCAAGCAGGGGGCCATCGGCCTGCTGGTGCTGGCCAGCCTGATCCTGGTGGTGTTCCCGCTGCTGCTGGATACCTTCCGCCTGAATATGGTGGGCAAATACCTGACCTATGCCTTCGTCGCGGTCGGCCTGGTGCTGTGCTGGGGGTATGGCGGCATTTTGAGCCTCGGCCAGGGCATCTTCTTTGGTGTCGGCGGCTACTGCATGGCGATGTTTCTCAAGCTCGAAGCCTCGGACCCGGAGAGCACCAAAATCCAGTCCACCCCCGGCATTCCGGACTTTATGGACTGGAACCAGATCACCGAGCTGCCGCTGATGTGGCAACCCTTCCACAGCTTCAGCTTTGCCCTGCTGGCGGTGATCGCGGTGCCAACCCTGCTGGCGCTGATCATCGGTGTGGCGATGTTCAAGCGGCGGGTGGGCGATGTGTATTTCTCCATCGTCACCCAGGCCATTGCCGCCATTCTGACCATTCTGATCATCGGCCAGCAGGGCCTTACCGGTGGGGTCAATGGCATCACCGATCTGAAGACGTTGCTGGGTTGGGATATCCGCCCGGACAGCTCGAAAACCATCCTCTACTTCGTCAACGCCTTGCTGCTGCTGGGCTGCGTATTGCTCGGTCGTTTTATCCTCACCTCCAAACTCGGCCGTCTGCTGATGGCCATGCGTGACAAGGAAGAGCGGGTGCGTTTTTCCGGCTATGACGTGGCCAGCTTCAAGATCTTTGTGTTTTGCGTGGCAGCGGCCTTCTCGGCGATTGGCGGGGCGATGTTCGCCTTGCAGGTGGGTTTTATGTCGCCAAGCTTCGTCGGCATCGTGCCCTCCATCGAGATGGTGATCTTCGCTGCGGTGGGCGGGCGCATGTCGCTGCTCGGTGCGGTGTACGGCACCTTGCTGGTGAGCTTCGGCAAAACCTATTTCTCCGAGAGCTTTCCCGAGCTGTGGCTGTACCTGATGGGCGGCCTGTTTATCGTGGTGGTCATGTACTTCCCCAATGGCATTGCCGGCTTGTGGGAAACCCTCGGGCGCAAATGGCTGTCGCGCTATGCCCTGGGCAAGAAACTGTTCGGCGTGCCGGAAGTGAAAGCCCGTGTATTTGCCGCCAAGCCGGCAGAGAAAACCGCCCCCCGCGAATTGGAGACCACGCCATGAAGAGCCAAGCGATCAATAGCCCGGCCGGTTTTCAGGCAGCCAAGCCGGTATTGGCCATCGAAGGGCTGACCGTGTCCTTCGACGGCTTCAAGGCGGTCAACGACCTCAACCTGTATGTCGACCGCAACGAAGTGCATGTGGTGATCGGCCCCAACGGTGCCGGCAAAACCACGGTGCTCGACCTGATCTGTGGCAAGACCAAATCCACCGCCGGCAGCATCGAATTCGAAGGCCGCGAACTGACCAAAATGCGCGAGTACGACATCGTTCGCGCCGGCGTCGGGCGCAAGTTCCAGAACCCCTCGATCTACGAAAACCTCACGGTGTTCGAGAACCTGGAGATGTCCTATCCGGCCGGGCGCAAAGTGTTTGGCGCGCTGTTTTTCAAGCGCAGTGCCGAGGTGATTGCGCGGGTGGAAGAAGTGGCCGGGGAAATCTTCCTCAGCGACTTCCTCGACAAGCAGGCCGACCTGCTGTCCCACGGCCAGAAACAGTGGCTGGAGATCGGCATGCTGCTGATGCAAGACCCGGCTCTATTGATGCTCGACGAACCGGTGGCGGGTATGAGCGTCAGCGAACGGGTGCAAACCGCCGAGCTGCTCAACCGCATCAGCCAGGGCCGCTCGGTGCTGGTGATCGAGCACGATATGGAATTCGTCAAAAGCATCGCCCACCGGGTGACCGTATTGCACCAGGGCAAAGTGCTGGCCGAAGGCAGCATGGAAGCGGTGCAGAGCAACCCCAAGGTCATCGAAGTCTACCTCGGCCATTGAGCACACCAACGCAGGAGCAGCCTATGTTCACCATTTCCAACCTGGTCTCCGGCTACGGTCAGAGCCAGATTCTTCACGAGCTGAACCTCAACGTGGCGAAGAAAGAGATAGTCGCCGTGATGGGTCGCAACGGTATGGGCAAAACCACCCTGTTCAAGAGCCTGATGGGCGTGTTGCCGCAATGGGGCGGGCAGATCACCGTTGATGGCCAGGACGTGTCCAAGCTGGAAACCCACCAGCGCGTCGAACACGGCATCGCCTATGTGCCCCAGGGGCGGATGATCTTTTCCCATATGACCGTGCTGGAAAATATCCAGACCGGCCTGCCGGCCTCGGCCAAAGGCAAGGTGCCGGACGATCTGTATGCGCTGTTCCCGGTGCTGCACGAAATGCGTTCGCGCAAGGGCGGCAATCTCTCTGGTGGGCAGCAACAGCAGCTGGCGATTGCCCGCGCCCTGGCCACCAATCCCAAGGTGCTGCTGCTCGACGAACCTACCGAAGGCATTCAGCCGTCGATCATCAAAGACATCGCCCACAAGCTCAAAGAGATCCGCAATCTGCGTGACCTGACCATAGTGGTGTCCGAGCAGGTGCTGAGTTTCACCATGGAAATCGCTGACCGTTTTCTGGTGATCGAGAAGGGCAAATTCGTGGTCGAGGAAACCCGCGACAAGGTGGATGAGAAAACCATCAGTCGGTATCTGTCGGTGTGACTGCGTTGTAAGTTGGGTTGAGCAAAGCGAAGCCCAATATGCGCTCGCCACGTACACGCAATGTTGGGCTTGGCAGCCCAACCTACGCCTGTATCGGCGTTAGCCGAGGCATGCGTTCGCCTCGATTTTTTGTGCTCGCTGATCTACGTCATCCAACGTATTTATCCATTTCCCCAGCCGAACAAGACTAGCTCCGTACCCCGGCGCGTTACCGCGCTTACCTGCAAACAAGGTCCCAGGAGCTTTGTCATGACCGATACGCTGATCAAGGTCGACCTCAACCAGGCCGCTACCGAAAACGAGCAGATCCACAACCGCTGGCACCCGGATATACCGATGGCCTGTTGGGTAAAACCGGGGGACGATTTCATCCTGGAAACCTATGACTGGACCGCCGGCGCGATCAAGAACAACGACGATGCCAGCGATGTGCGCGATGTGGATCTGACCACCGTGCACTACCTCTCCGGCCCGGTCGGTGTGCACGGTGCCGAGCCCGGTGACCTGCTGGTGGTGGACCTGCTGGATATCGGTGCCAAGCCGGATTCGCTGTGGGGCTTCAACGGATTTTTCTCCAAGCAGAATGGTGGCGGTTTTCTCACCGATTATTTCCCTGAAGCGCAGAAGTCGATCTGGGATTTCAAAGGCATGTTCACCAGCTCGCGGCACATTCCCGGGGTCAACTTCGCCGGCCTGATTCACCCCGGTCTGATCGGCTGCCTGCCGGACCACAAAATGCTTGCCGAGTGGAACAAGCGCGAACAGGAACTGATCGACACCAACCCCACCCGCGTACCGCCCCTGGCCAACGCGCCGATGGCACCCACCGCGCATATGGGCAAGATGAAAGGCGAAGCCCGCGACCTGGCCGCTCTGACCGGCGCGCGCACCGTGCCGCCCCGCGAGCATGGCGGCAACTGCGATATCAAGGATCTGTCCCGCGGCTCGAAAATCTTCTTCCCGGTGTATGTCGACGGTGCCGGGCTGTCGGTGGGCGATCTGCACTTCAGCCAGGGCGATGGCGAAATCACCTTCTGCGGGGCCATCGAAATGGCCGGCTGGGTGCATATGAAAGTCGAACTGATCAAAGGCGGCATGGCCAAGTACGGCATCAAGAACCCGATCTTCAAACCCAGCCCGATCGTGCCGACCTACAACAACTACCTGATCTTCGAAGGCATCTCGGTGGACGATGCCGGCAAGCAGCACTACCTGGACGTCAATCTGGCCTACAAACAGGCCTGCCTGAACGCCATCAACTACCTGACCAAATTCGGCTACTCGCCGGCCCAGGGTTATTCGTTGCTGGGTTCGGCACCGGTGCAGGGGCATATCAGTGGCGTGGTGGATATCCCCAACGCCTGCGCCACTCTGTGGCTGCCCACCGAAATCTTTGAATTCGATATCAACCCGAATGCTTCCGGCCCGACCAAGTACCTCGATGGCAGCATCGACCTACCCAAAGCGCCGGACAAATGAGTTTCATCGCCTGGGCTGCACCGGGGCCGGGCGGCGTTGGTGTGGCTCAGGTGATGGAACCCTGATATTGAAAAATATTGTTTTCAGGTCCGGCCAATCGCGGCTGAAGCCGCTCCTACAGACTGCACAACGTGTAGGAGCGGCTTCAGCCGCGATTGGCCCTCAAGGGATACACCGATGCCCATCTACGAATACGACTGCACCGATTGCGGCGACTTCACGATGTTGCGGCCGATGGCCGACCGCGATGAACCCTGCCATTGCCCCGCCTGTGGCAGCACCAGCAAACGGGTGATTCTCTCCGCCCCCTGCCTGTCGACCATGGCCGGCAGCCAACGCCGTGCCCATGCCGCCAATGAGCGCGCGGCCCACGCACCGCAAACCCTCGACGAGTACAAGCAGGCGCGCAAACATCCGGCCGGGTGTGGCTGCTGCAGCGCCAACAAACCGCTGGCGCCAACCAAGGCCAACCCCCATGCCATGAAGGGCAAGCCGGCCGGGCGACCGTGGATGATCAGCCATTGATCTGCCATTTATCAGGTAGTGGCGGGTTGCCGCCCCTACAGGGTTGGAGACGGCGTAAATTCGCCACCTCCAGCCAGAAATACTCCGTTGAAAGGCTCTAGAAAGGGCCTGTGGGTTAAGCTGGCGGCGGGTATGTGTCTTGCTAAGGTTAAGTAACGACTCATACCACCTATAAAAACAGCTGTTGGAAACCCTATGCCCAGAGCCTCCCACCATGCGCTGCGCGGCACCTTCCGTGCCTTGCTCTCTTCCGAATTTTGCTACCACACCGCCTCGGTCTTCGACCCCATGTCGGCACGCATTGCCGGTGATCTGGGTTTTGAAGTCGGCATCCTCGGTGGCTCGGTTGCCTCCTTGCAGGTACTGGCCGCGCCAGACTTCGCCCTGATCACCCTCAGTGAGTTCGTTGAACAGGCCACCCGGATCGGCCGTGTCGCCAATCTGCCGGTGATCGCCGACGCCGATCACGGCTACGGTAACGCCCTCAACGTGATGCGCACCGTCAAGGAACTGGAGCGCGCCGGTGTGGCCGCGCTGACCCTGGAAGACACCCTGTTGCCGGCGCAATTCGGGCGCAAATCCACCGACCTGATTCCGGTGGAAGAGGGCGTCGGCAAGATCCGCGCAGCACTCGAAGCACGCGTCGATGCCGAACTGGCGATCATTGCCCGGACCAACGCCGGCGTGTTGTCGGTGGATGAAGTGATCAGCCGTACCGTGGCCTATCAGAACGCCGGTGCTGATGGCATCTGCATGGTCGGCATCAGCGACTTCGAACACCTGGAACGTATCGCCGAGCACCTGAGCGTGCCGATCATGCTGGTGACCTACGGCAATCCGTCGCTGCGTGACGATGCCCGTCTGGCCAGCCTCGGCGTGCGTATCGTGGTCGATGGCCATGCCGCCTACTTCGCCGCGATCAAAGCCACCTACGATTGCCTGCGCGAGCAGCGCCAGGTGGTGGCCAGTGACCTCAGCGCCTCCGAGCTGTCGCACAAGTACACCCAGCCCGAGGATTACCTGCTGTGGGCCAAAGAGTTTATGGAAGTGAAGGAATAGTCGCGACCGTTCATACCTCCAGCCCTTGCCCGCGCTTGTAAAAAGCCGCCCGCGCGCCCATATCTGTCCCTAACGCAACATCTACCGGGAGACAGACCATGGCCGGCGGTTGGGCAAGTGACGGAGCCGTACAAGAGCAGATCGACAGCAGCATTGAGGACGCCATCGCGCGCGCCCGCAGCCAGCTGCCCAAAGGCGAAAGCCTGAAACACTGCGAAGAATGCGACGCCGCCATTCCCGAGGCACGGCGCCAGGCCATCCCCGGCGTGCGCTTGTGTGTCACCTGTCAGGCTGAACACGACAAGGACAACGCTGCCAATGCCGGCTATAACCGCCGCGGCAGTAAAGACAGCCAATTACGCTAGAAAAACTACTGCGCTCGGTTAGGCGGCGTTAAAAACCAACTCAAAATGCTCATTGGCTACAGCCAACTCCGCTTTCTCGTTTGTTTTTGCCTTGCCTAACCTTCGCTCGCTACGTTTTTAAACTTATCAACTTCAACCTGTCAGCATCACCGTGCCTGCAGAAAAAGGAGGCTCGATGGATTTCAAGGACTACTACAAGATTCTCGGTGTTGAACCCACCGCGGACGAGAAGGCGATCAAAGCCGCCTACCGTAAACTCGCGCGCAAATATCATCCCGACGTAAGCAAGGAAAAAAACGCCGAAGTGCACTTCAAAGAAGTGGCCGAGGCCTATGAAGTGCTCAAGGATGCCGACAAGCGCGCCGAGTTCGATGACCTGCGCAAGTACGGCCAGCATGGTCGCCCGTTCGAACATCCGCGCGGCCGTCAGCCGGGTGCCGGCGCTTTTACCGATGCCTATGGCGGCGACTACTCGGACTTCTTCGAATCGATCTTCCGTCGCAGCGGTGGTGCCGAACAGGCCCGTAACCGCGCACGCAAAGGCCAGGACGTGGAGATGGAGCTACCGGTATTTCTCGAAGAAACCCTCGACGGTGAAGCGAAGAAAATCTCCTTCCAGTTGCCCGGTGTCATGGGCGAGCCAGGGCAAAGCAAAAGCCTCAATGTGAAGATTCCGCTGGGCGTGGTCGATGGCGAGCGCATCCGCCTCAAAGGTCAGGGCGGCCCTGGTATGGCCGGTGGGCCGGCGGGCGATCTGTACCTGAATATCCGCTTCGCCCCGCACCCGCTGTTCGATGTGCAAGGCAGTGACCTGGTGTTGACCGTACCCCTGGCACCCTGGGAAGCGGCACTGGGCACCAAGGTCGAGGCACCAACCCTTAACGGCCGCATCACCCTGACCATTCCGGCCAATAGCCAGAGCGGCCAGCGCCTGCGGATCAAGGGCCGCGGCCTGGCTACCAAGGCTGGTGAGCGTGGAGACCTCTACGCTCAGCTCAAGGTCGTGATGCCGAAAACCACCAGCGACGATGCGCGCAAACTCTGGGAGAAACTGGCGCAGAAGGTCGACTTCGATCCCCGCAGCGAATGGAGCAAATGACTATGAGCGTCCCATTAGGCATGCAAGAGCTTTGTCAGACCGTGGCGATTCCGGCCGCACTGCTTATCGAAATCGTCGAGCACGGCATCGTCGACCCCACCGGACGCGGCCCCGACAGCTGGGAGTTCGACCAGCATGCGCTGATCACCTGCCGCCGCGCCGCGCGTCTGCAGCGTGAACTGGAGCTGGAGTGGTCAGGCATCGCCCTGGCCCTGCAGCTGCTGGATGATCTGGAGCAGGTCAAGCGTGAGAACCGCCAGCTGAAAAGTCAGTTGGGGCGGTTTGTCAGTGACGGACCGAGTGTTTAAAACAGCGAACGCTCGGCCTTGAACATCACATAGTCCTCGCAATAACCGTTATGCCCCGAATAGGCCACGCACTGCGGGCCGGTGAGGCTGGAGCCGCTGTACGACAGATTCAGATCAATGCCCGCCCAGGGCCGTGACAGGTTCAGTGACCAGTCGTTGAACATGCGGACTGCACGGCCATCGTCGTAACTCACGGAATCGTCCAGGGTATGGCTGGCGTATTTCATCGACAGGTTTATCGGTACCGGCGTCTGCAGCGCCAGGTCCATCAGCAGGGTGCTGTCGGTGCGCCCGGTCGCCTGGCTGAAGGCTGCGCCGAAGCGACTGTCGAGCAGGGTAAGACCGGCGTAGTACTCGTTGCTGTCATTGGCGTTGAAGCCTGGGTGGCTGTAGCGGATCAGGCCCATTTCATAACCGAAGCGGTTGTTGAACGGGCGCTTGAAGCCGCTGTAGGAGTCCAGCTCCAATTGGCTGTCGCGGGCGATGCCCATGCTCGGCGACCACTGGCCCAGGTACCAGCCACTGTCGTGGGTCAGGTCCAGGCCGCCCTGAAAGGTGCCGTTCTGGGCCGGCTGCACCAAGCCCTGGGCCATGCTGCGGGTGGGCGTGGTGCCCAGTTGCAGGTCGTAGTCACCCAGTTCGCGTTGCATCACCTGGGCGTGGGCGTCAGCACAGGCAAACAGCGTCACGGCCAGCAACGTGGCCTTGATGGTGGCATTCATATCGCTTCACTCCAGATGTTGAGTAAGGAGTGGCTTGCACGCTGGCAGGGGCGCTCAGCCTGTAATGACAACGGTTGGCGGGTCGTCATTACCTGTGTGACCAGCTGGCGGTCGACCCTCTGTGGGGTGTGTTTGTGGCGCGAAGCCGCTAGCTAGAGCGATCCGACTTTACCCCCATGAGTTTCAGATAGACCGCCATTCGTCGATGGGCGAAGAAAAGGCGACGGGCTGTCGAATTGGCCACTACACAGGCGTAAAGCCGCTGGCTAGACGCTATTAAGTCGCTAGCAGGGGTTGTGCAGGGCTTGGCAGGGCGGCAGGATGCTTGCCAGGCTAACGATTAAACTTCCTACCCTGTCCTGTCGTCTGGAGCGGTAATGTTTTCCCAGATTCTTTCCACCTTGCTGCCGGTTTTCCTGATCACCGGCTGCGGGGCGCTGTATGGCCATTTCCGTAAACCGGATATGCGCGGCCTGAATACCCTGAATATGGAACTGCTGGTGCCGCTGCTGATTTTCGCGGTACTGGCCGACAGCAAGGCAGCCTTGCAGGACTATGCCAGCCTGGCCGTCGCCGGCGCGGCCATCGTGCTGGGTTCCGGGTTGCTGCTATGGCCCTTCGCACGCTTGCTCAAGCTCGATCTGCGCACCTTTCTGCCGCCGATGATGTTCAACAACACCGGCAATATGGGCCTGCCGCTGATGGTGCTGGCCTTTGGTGAAAAGGCGCTGCCGGCGGCGGTGGTGCTGTTTATCGTTGAGATGCTGCTGCACTTCACCGTCGGCCTGCGCATGCTCGACCCGGCCACGCCGCTGTGGCGCCTGTGGCGCATTCCGGTGGTGCTGGCGACCATCGCCGGCCTGGCGATCAACTTCAGCGGCCTGCACCTGCCGCACTGGTTTCTCGAATCAGCCAATATGCTCGGCACCACCAGCGTGCCGCTGATGCTGTTCGCCCTTGGCGTGCGCATGCTGGACGTGGATTTCAGCGCCTGGAAAATTGGTTTGCTGGGTGCCGTAGCGTGCCCGGCCAGTGGCCTGATTCTGGCCTGGCCGCTGATTCAGCTGTTCCACCTGCAAGGCCTGCAACTGGCCTGCCTGTGGGTATTCGCCGCGCTGCCGCCGGCGGTGCTCAACTATATGCTCGCCGAACAATACCAACGCGACCCGCACAAAGTGGCGTCCATGGTGCTGATCGGCAACCTCGGTAGCGCGGCGGTGATGCCGCTGGTGTTGGGGGTATTGTTTTCGGCGGGGTATGGCGCGCCGGTTCCTTGATTGGTGCTGGGACTATCGCGGCTAAAGCCGCTCCTACAAGAACGCACGGCCCGTAGGAGCGGCTTTAGCCGCGAAGCTTTTGCAGACTCAACGCTTGGGCAACATCACGGTAAACACAGTGCCCTGGGTTTCGTTGGAGACCACCTTGACGCTGCCGCCATGGGCGATCACCACTTCGTTGACGATAAACAGGCCCAGGCCCAGGCTGGTTTCGCCGGCGCGGTCGCTGGTGCTGCGTACCAGGGGATAGAACAGGGTGGAGAGGGCGCTCTCGGCAATCGGTTCGCCATGGTTGTGCAGGGTCAGGGTGATGCTGTCGGGCTCGCCCAGCAGGCGCAGGGTGATGGGCAGGTTGCTGGCACCATGTTGCAGGGCATTGCCGATCAGATTCTGCAGCAGCTGTTCGATCCGCCCCTGATCCCATTCGCCCTCGGTGTCGCCATTCGCTTCAAAGCGCAGGTCGCTCAACGGCTGGCCGGCGCTGGCTTCGTCGATGGCGGCCTGGCACAGCACGCTCATGTTCACCGCTGTGCGCACGATGGGCAGGCTGTTGCCCAGGCGGCTGCGGACAAATTCCAGCAGGTCGTTGACCATCGCGCTCATATGCCGGGTGCTGTTGCGGATGCGTTGCACATGACTGCGGCCTTTGTCGTCAAGCCCGGCTTTACCGGCCAGCAGTTCGCTGGACATGCTCACCGCCTGCAAGGGCGCGCGCAGGTCGTGGCCAAGGATGGCGAGGAAGATATCGCGGGAGTGGTTGACCTGCTCGGCATAGGCCGCCGTGGACTCGGCCAGCGCTTCGTCGATGGCTTCGTTGAAGCGGATCAGATCGCGCATATGCACCAATTCCATCTGCACCAGGCTGTCGGTCCACAGGCGGATAACGCTGGCGCGCAGGTGGCGGAACTCGGAGGTCATCTGCACCAGGTCAAAGCCCACCTGATGGCGCATCTCGCCATGGCTGGCGGCGGCCACATCCAGGCTCGGGGTCTTTTCCGGGCCTTCGCCCATGGCCTTGGCCGCCCGCTCCATGGCGGTTTGCGCACTGTTCATGTCGCGGGCAGCGGCCAGCAGGATGGAGCGCGCATGGTCGCGCAGTTCGGCGCGGTTCATGCTGTCGGCCGCTGGGCGAATGGTCATGGCGAAGGCCTCCCATTCATCGACGATGCGATCGACTGTGGCGACAATGAACTCGGCTAGACGCATGGCTTTCCCACCCCGGACAACGACGACGATTAGGCATATTAGTCGCTTTCGTAGTGCTTGCTAGCGGCGTTTGGCGGCCATGGTCGTTCAGGGTTTTACTTCGGCCAGACGGTCGTGGTCCAGGGTCAGAGCAATGGTCACCGGCTGGCTGGGGAAATTCGGTGAGTCGTCTTCGCTATTGGCCAGGGCCGGAATGTTCAGGCGGATCACTCGGGTTTTGGCATCGCGGCTGGCGCTGGCGTTCAGTGCCTGAATGGCGCGGAAGTCGTCCCCGCCAATCTGCATCACATCGATCAGGCGGTAGTGCGCGTCGCCTTCTTCGTTGGCGTCGGGCTCGAACACGGCCAGGTATTGGTTGTAACTGTTGCCCATGGAAAAGCCTTCCACGGTGAACACCGCCAGGGTCAGTTGCTGTTGTTCAGCGATATTCAGGGTTTGCGCCATGGTCGCTTCAGGGTAGCCGGTGGCGAAGTTGTCGCGCAGCAGAGCGACCAGATGATCGACCTGGGTGATCAGTTCCTTGGGCGGGGCGTCGGCCTTTACCTCGGGGCCGCCTTCGGCTTGGGCGAAGGCGCAGAACAAGGCCAGAGCGGCCGGCAGCAAAGCGATTTTCATACCTGAATATCCGCGAACGAGAAAGGGCGCGGATGGTAGAGCATCGTGGCTGAAGCCGCTCTTACCGGGATCGCATTTTGCCGGTCTGGGCAATCGAGGCTGGATCGGATGCTCCCACAAAGCCTATGCGATTCCTGTGGGAGGGGCTTCAGCCGCGACGGCCTTTACGCGGGGCCGCAGGCATTACAGCGTGCTGGCCTTGAAGGTATCGCACCCCGCCACCTTGCCGCTTTCATAGCCGGTCTTGAACCAGCGCACCCGCTGCTGCGAGGTGCCATGGGTGAAGGAGTCCGGCACCACTTGGCCACGGGCCTGTTTCTGCAGGCGGTCGTCGCCAATGGCGTTGGCAGCGTTCAGGGCTTCTTCGAGGTCACCCGCCTCCAGCCAGTTCAACCGTTGCTGGGCGTGGAAGGCCCAGACCCCGGCCAGACAGTCGGCCTGCAGCTCCTGGCGCACCAGTAAACCATTGGCACCTTCCATCTTGGCTCCGGCCTGCCGCGCATAGTTCACCTTGGCGGAAATTCCCAGCAGGGTCTGCACATGGTGGCCCACTTCATGGGCGATCACATAGGCCTGGGCAAAATCACCTGCTGCGGAAAAGCGCTGGGCCATCTCTTTGAAGAAGTCCAGGTCGAGGTACACCTGATGATCCCCCGGGCAATAAAACGGCCCGGTGGCCGAGGAAGCAAAACCGCAGGCCGAATTCACCCCGCCGCGAAACAGAATCAGCTTGGGATCTTCATATTGCTTGCCGGCCTGCTGGAAGATCGCGCGCCAGGTGTCTTCGGTATCACCCAGCACCGCGCGAACAAACTCGGCCTGCTCGTCGTTGGCCGACGGCGTGTGGCCTTGCTGCTGGGTGGGGGCGGTGGAGATGCCGGCCTGGTTGGCCAACTGGCCGAGGATCTGCATCGGGTCCTGGCCAGTGACCAGACCGAACACCACGATAATCGCCACCGCGCCCAGGCTCAGGCCTTTGCCGCCGCCGATGCGCATCCCGCCACCGCCACCGCCACCGCTGCTGTCGCGGGCATCCACTACGTTGTCGCTGCGTCGGCCTTTCTTCCAGAGCATGGGCTGCTTCTCCTGATCCGTGGCGCTTGAGTGTCGTTGTTGAGTACCTCGCGCGCCAGGCCGACGGTCTGCTAAATCACTGGCCGGGGTAGCGCGTCAGTACTTGCTCGGTGCCGTTGCGTTGTACACCGATCACAGCATAGGCATCAGCGATGCCGCCTTGTTCCATCCCTGGTGAGCCCATCGGCATGCCCGGCACAGCGGCACCGATCAGATCGGCACGCTGGCGCAGTTTCAGAACGTCGGCGGCCGGCACATGACCCTCGACGAATTTGCCGTCGATCACCCCGGTGTGGCAGCTGCCCAGGTGGTGCGGCACGCCAAGACGGGTTTTTACCGCGCGCATATCGTTTTCCACATGGTCGGCGACCTTGAAGCCATTGTTCTGCAAATGGCTGATCCAGGCCTTGCAGCAGCCGCAGTTGGGGTCGCGGTAGACATCGATGGCAATCGGTTCGGCAGCTTGCAGGGTGCTGGCGAACAGCAGAGAGAAGAGGGCGAGGCGGCGCATGGCAGTGGCTCCAGGGAAAATTCAAGCAAGGATAGCCACTGTCAGCGTTGGGCTGAATCGATCAGCTGTTTGCGAATATGTCCCTAGGGTTTGCGCGGTGGAAAATCTTCGAGCAACTTGGCCACGCCCCGATCAAACACCTCCTGGGTGAATTGCGGATCGGTGAGCTGGCGGCTGATCTGCGCCTGGAACAGCACCCGCTGGTCGCGGCTGTCGAGAATGCGCAAGGCCAGCATGGCGGTTTCGTCATTGGTCATTTCGGTCTGGGTATAGATCGCGCCGTTGCTGCCCATCACCGGGCGCAGCTCGATGCCTTCCTTGGGCTGGGTGCCGAGGGCGTAGATCACCCGCATATCGCCACCGTTCTGCCGAAACTCATAACCCTTGGCTTCCAGCGCCCGTTGCGTGGCGGTGTTGAAGCGCTCTTCGAGGTCGATACGATGGCCCTGGGTGCGCACCGGCTGGATATAGAAACTGCGGTACACCTGATTGCTTGGCGGTGCCTGACTGATGGTACTGGTGGGCTGGTTGACCGGCTCGTTGATGCAGGCGCTCAGCAGTAAGGTGCCGAGCAGAGGCAACAGGTGGGGCACACGCATGGGGTGTCCTCGAAATGGGTTTGGCTCAAGCCTAGACGCTGCGCACCAAAAGGGGCCCGGACTTTAGATGAGGCGACCAAACCGGGCAGCTGCACACCAGCGAGCGCGACACATCCCGGCAATTCTGGCACCGCCGTAATGGCACTGTGCTTGCACGGCCCCAGGCCTGACAGGGAGAACACAACTATGTTGCTAATGCGCACCAAAGCCCGTCGCGCGGAAGACGACGGCGCCTTGAGCCTGCTGGTGGACAACCTTGACCTGACCAGTCAACTGTCCGATCTGCAGCCCATCAACAGCCGCCTCAACGGATTTACCCGTGCGCTGCACCAGCGCCTGGGCGACAGCCTGGCGGCGTCGGTGGATATCGCCGCCCATGCCCCGGAGCTGGCGCGTATTGCCAGCGCCACCGAGGCCAGCGGCCAACGTCTGGCCCAGGCCTCGGAGCTGATCGCCAGTGCCAGCGAGGAAGTCAGCACCACCCTGGACCGCGAGCTGGTGCCCGGTGCCGTGCAGGTGGCCAAGCTGGCGGCAGACGTCTCGAACACCCTGCGCAGTTGTCAGCAGACCGGCGATGCCGTATTGCGCCAGGTGGATGCCATCGATGCCAGTGAAACCCAGCTTGAAGGCGTGATCACGCAGCTGGTGGGGCAGCTGGAAGAGGTCAGTCAGGTGCTCGGCGTGATTGCCAGCATTTCCCAGCAGACCAATCTACTGGCCCTTAATGCCGCCATCGAAGCGGCGCGGGCGGGGGAGCATGGGCGCGGTTTTGCCGTGGTCGCCGAGGAAGTGCGGCGTCTGGCCGGACACACCACCGAGGCGACCGGCAAGGTGAGTCAGATCATCGAGCGCTTTCGCGATGGCATGGCCCAGCTCGGCACCGCCGGCCAGCATATGCACAGCGCGGTCGCCGATGGTCGCGAGGGCATGAGCCGGATGGGCGAAGACCTGCGCAACACCCGCGCGGCCATGGATCAGCTGGACCAGCGTGTCGGCCATATCGCCGCCGGCACCGAACAGATCGGCATCGCCGTGCACGCCATCAATGGCGACGTGCAGAACATTGCCGGCGTCGCCGCCGACCTGCTGAGCAAGGCCGGCCAGGTGCTCACCCATAGCCAGGCGGTGCGCAGCAGCGGCGACCGCCTGCTGGACGGTCTGGGGGCGTTCCGTTTGCAGATTCACAGAGAGGTACAAGCCAGCGTCGAACGTCTGGCCATGGAAGCGGCGCTGCACGGCGAGATCGGCCGTGCCGAAGATTTTCTGCGCGAGACCCTGCAGCGCGACCCGCGTTTCGAACTGTTTTACCTGGTGGGCAGCGACGGCACCCAACTGAGCGAGAACCTGTTTGCTCAAGGTTTGGCTCAAGGCACCAGCTGCAAAGGCCGCAACTGGGCGCAACGGCCGTGGTTCCGCGCCGTGGCCGAACGGCTTGGCAGCCATATCACCCCGGTGTACCGCTCTTCGGCGACCGACGCGTTCTGCTTTACCGTCTCGGTGCCGGTGTTTACCGCCAACGGGCAATTACAGCGGGTGTTGGGCGCGGATGTACGGTTGTCGGCGTTGGTGTAGATCTCGCGGGATCTGTAGGAGCGGCTTCAGCCGCGATTCCTGCACACGATAACCTCAAGAGCATCGCGGCTGAAGCCGCTCCTACGGATCGTGCAATCCGGGGGAGAGGCTCAGGCCGGCACCGCACTCCCCGCCACCGCCGGCAACGGCAACAACGGCGCATGGGGATCTTTGGCTATCGTCTCGCGCCAGCTCTGAATCCAGGCCCCCGGCTCTTCTTCTTCCCACACAGCGGCATGCAACCGCGCCATCGCCACCGGGTCGCTGAGCAGGGCCATGCGCGCACTGCCTTCCAACTGCTGTGGCCCTACTTTCAGGGCATGCCGTATCTGTTCGCTACGCTGCCATTCCAGTGGTTCGGCCTGGCGGTGGCGAGCCGTGGCCAGGGCGTAGGCCAGGGCGTTCTGTTTCGGGTCGACCACCGCATGCACAAAACCGTTATGCAGGGCATGCCAGTTGTTTTCGTGGTGGTATTCGTCGGTGGCCAGCAGCTCTTTGGGCGGGGCGTATTCCTCGGGAATCAGGAACAGCTGTTCATCCTTGGCGCGCAAGCCCAGACCGACCCGGCTGGACAGTACCGACAGCGGAATCGACAACATCAGCGAGCCAACAATCGGCGCCAACCACCAGAGAAAGCTCGGGTTCAGCCACGCCACCAGCGCCGTCCACAGCACCCCCAGTAGGGTTTGCGGGCCATGGCGTACCGCCGCTTCGCGCCAGCTGGTTGAGCCGTCATCACGACTCGGCGAATGCCAAACCGCTTCCCAGCCGAGAAACGCCGCCAGCACAAAGCGGGTATGGAACAGCATGCGCACCGGTGCCAGCAAAATGGAGAAGAGCATCTCCAATAGCATGGAAACCGTCACCCGCAACTTGCCGCCAAATGCCTTGGCACCCTTGGCCCAGATCAGCACCACACTCAGCAGCTTGGGCAGAAACAGCAGCACCACGGTGGTGGAAAACAGCGCGATGGCCTTTTCCGGATGCCACTGCGGCCACAGTGGGTAGAGCTGGCGCGGCTCCATAAAATACTGCGGCTCCATCAGCGTATTGGTCGCCAGCAGGGCTGTGGATAACAGCAGAAAAAAGAACCACAGCGGTGCCGACAGATAGGACATCACCCCGGTCAGAAACACCGCGCGGTGCACCGGGTGCATGCCCTTGACCATAAACAGACGGAAGTTCATCAGGTTGCCGTGGCACCAGCGGCGGTCGCGCTTGAGCTCATCAAGCAGATTGGGCGGCAACTCTTCGTAGCTGCCCGGCAGGTCGTAGGCAATCCACACGCCCCAGCCGGCACGGCGCATCAGCGCGGCTTCGACAAAATCATGGGACAGAATCGCCCCGGCAAACGCACCCTTGCCCGGCAGCGGTGCCAGGGCGCAGTGCTCGATAAAGGGCTGCATGCGGATGATCGCGTTATGGCCCCAATAGTGCGATTCACCCAGTTGCCAGAAGTGCAGGCCGGCGGTGAACAGCGGGCCGTAGACGCGGGTGGCAAACTGCTGGATGCGCGCATACAGGCTGTTCATGCCGGAGGCGCGTGGCGCGGTCTGGATAATCCCGGCATCCGGCGTGGCTTCCATCAAGCGCACCAGGCTGGTCAGGCATTCGCCGCTCATCACGCTGTCGGCATCCAGTACCACCATATAGCGGTACTCACTGCCCCAGCGGCGGCAGAAATCATCGAGGTTGCCGCTTTTGCGTTTTACCCGACGACGGCGACGACGGTAGAAGATCCGCCCGAAGCCCTGGGTTTCGCGACACAGATCCAGCCAGGCCTGCTGCTCGGCCACGGCGATGTCGGCGTCATTGCTGTCGCTCAACACAAAAAAATCGAAATGCGCGAGCTCGCCCGTCGCCGCCACCGATTCATAGGTGGCCCGCAGCCCGGCAAACACTCGCGCCACATCCTCGTTGCAGATCGGCATAACGATAGCGGTGCGTGCTTCGTCAGCAATCGGCTCATTGCCGGCACTGGCACCGGAGATACGGTACTTGTCGCGCCCGGTAAGCAGCTCGAGAAAGCCCATCAGCGCGGTCCAGAAGCCGGCCGATACCCAGCAGAACAGAATGCCGAACAGCAGCAGAATGCTGCCTTGCAGGAAATACGGCAGCACTTGGGTAGCGGTCTGCAGCAGGGTTTGCTGGCGCACTTCCTGCCAATCGAAAAACGCCCAGCCCTGGTAGGGCATGATGCCTTTCATATACCAGCCAGCCACCAGCGTTTGGCCCAGCATCAGCACCAGCAGAATATAGCGGCGAAGGGAGCCGACATGCCGCCAGCGCGCCGAGGGTAGCTCGCGTTTCGGCGCTGCCGGCGGGTTGCCTTTGCCGCGCAGATTGCGCCACATACGCACCAGCACATTGGTTCGCCAGGGCTCGGGAACTACCCGGGTGCGCTTGATCGGCGGCGTGGCCTTGAGGCGCACGCGACCCTCGGCATCGTTGTCGAGCATCTGCGCATCGGTGCTCAGCAAAGTCAGGCGCTGCGCCACCGAGGCCTGCACCGCCGCCTGGTTATCCGCCACCGGCTGCGCGGCCAGACGCCGATGCACTTCCAGCAACGAACGACTGCCACTCAACTCGGCGCGCTGCTCTTCGCTCAGCGGCAGATGGGCCAAGTATTCGCGCACGGTAATGGCGGCTGGCTTATTCATCGGCGGGCAACTGGTTGCTCCAGGTTTCGCTCAGCACCTGCACGGGCGGTGGCGGCGGTGGGGGCACGTCGCTGGCTGGCACCGGCGCAGCGGCAATAGGCGTGGCCGACGCGCTGGCCTCGACCGGCGCGGCAGGCGCTGGTGCTGGTGCTGGTGCCGCCTTGGGTTGCTCTTCATCCACGGCGGCGGGCACTTCCACCGGCAGGTCTTTGACCAGTGCCGCACGCATTTCCACCGGCTTGCTCGGGTCTTTCACCTTGAAGCGCAGGGTCAGGCGCCAGCCCTGGGTTTCGGGGTTGTAGCGCACGTTGTTTTCCATCAGCTTGGCGTTGTCATCCAGGCTGATTTCACTGCGCACCGGCGCGTCTTCCAGCAACGCTTTCAAGGCCGGACCTGCGAAATCGACCAGGTAGGCGATGCTGCCATCGGGCTCACGGATCAGGTTGGACTGCTTCACATCGCCGGTGGAGCGCAGGGTCTGTTTAACCGAGGCCAACTCTTGCGATCCCAGCGATGCTTCATCGGCGCTCCAGTGCAGGCGGTAGCTGAAATCGATGGGCTGCCCGGCCTCCGGCAGCGAGGCTGGTTTCCAGAAGGCGACGATGTTGTCGTTGGTTTCATCCGCCGTGGGAATTTCCACCAGATTGACCGTGCCCTTGCCCCAGTCGCCCTGGGGTTCGATCCAGGCGCTGGGGCGCTGGTCATAGCGGTCATCCAAATCTTCGTAATGGGAGAAATCGCGGCCGCGCTGCAGCAGGCCGAAGCCTTTCGGATTCTCCACGTCAAAGCTGCTCACACCCAGGTGTTTCGGGTTGTTCAGCGGACGCCAGATCCACTCATCGTTGCCGGCATGAATCGACAGGCCGCTGGAGTCATGCAGCTCACGACGATAGTTGAGGGTTTTCGGCGGCTGGTTGGCACCGAACAGAAACATGCTGGTCAGTGGTGCCACGCCCAGCTGGGCGACGTTCTCGCGCAGGTACATACGGGTTTTCACATCCACCACCGAATCGGTGCCGGGGCGCAGCACCAGGCGATAGGCACCGGTGGCGCGCGGTGAATCCAGCAGGGCGTAGATCACCAACTGCTTTTCACCGGGCTTGGGCCGCTCGATCCAGAACTCACTGAAATGGGGAAACTCTTCACCTGAAGGCAGTGCCGTGTCGATGGCCATGCCGCGTGCCGACAGGCCATAGGTTTGCCCCTTGCCCACCACACGGAAATAGCTGGCACCGAGCAGGGTCATGATCTCGTCCTGCTTGTCGGCCTTATTGATCGGGTAGAGCACGCGAAAGCCGGCGTAGCCCAATTGCTCGGTGGCTTTGGCGTCGAAGTGGAGGTCGCCGAAATCGAAGCGGCTGGGGTCGTACTTGATTTCACTGACGGTGGTGGCGGTGACTTCGTTGATCTTCACCGGCGTATTGAAGTGCATGCCCTGGTGATAGAACGACAGCTTGAATGGCGTTTGCAGGTTCTGCCATTCGGCCTTTTCGCTGCGAAAGCGGATCTTCTGATAATCCGCAAACTTCATCTCGCTGAATTCGCTGGGCAGGTTGCTCTTGGGCACCACATACTTCTGCGCGGCCAGGGCTTTGGCCTTCTCCGCCACGTCATCCAGGCTGAACGCCCAGAGTTGACCGGCGGCCAGCAATGACAGCAATGCCGTGGTCTGGGTGATGCTCTGGCGCAGTCGTTTACGTTTGCCGGTGGCGGCATTGGGGATGCTGAAAGTCACAGGGCCTCCTCGCGAAATCAGGGTTGCCAACGGGAATGCTAAGGGTGCTAAGCGAGTTGGCGGGACAAAGTTCCGACTGCAATTGCCCCCAATGATTCCAACGCAACGCGTCAAGCACGGCCCGGCCAGGGCTGGTGCGGGCTGCGCCGGGTTTGCCCGGTTGGCAGCGAAGCGCTGTAATGGCGGGCGCTGCGGCGCGGCTGGGTGGCACCGGGCCGGTCGATGATTTTGCCGATGAAAGGCAACGCGGGCGGCCGGGCCACGCCGCTGGCTGGGCTTTTTTTAGCACGATGGCTTTACGCCGCAGGGGTGCCGGTTCTACTGTTCAGCGCAGATAGGGAAGGTCGTTGAAACAAGGCTAGGAGCACAGGGCAGCATGATCGTCGGCATCGATTTGGGCACTACCAACAGTCTTGTCGCCGTCTGGCGCGCTGATCAGCCGCTACTGGTGGCCAACGCCCTCGGCGGTTTTCTCACCCCCAGCGTGGTCGGGCTGGATGATCAGGGCCAGATCCTGGTCGGTGAGGCCGCCCGCGAACGCCTGCAAACCCACCCGCAACTGACCACCGCGCTATTCAAGCGCTATATGGGCAGCAACCGCGAAATCCAGTTGGGTAGCCGTCACTTTCGCCCCGAAGAACTCTCGGCGCTGGTGCTGAAAAGCCTGGTGGCCGATGTCGAGCGCGCCTATGGCGAACCGGTGAGCGAGGCGGTGATCAGCGTGCCGGCCTATTTCAGCGACGCCCAGCGCAAAGCTACTCGCACCGCCGGTGAACTGGCCGGGCTGAAAGTGGAAAAGCTCATCAACGAGCCCACCGCCGCGGCGCTTTCCTATGGTTTGCAGCGCAAGGAAGAAAGCTCGTTTCTGGTCTTCGACCTCGGTGGCGGCACCTTCGATGTGTCGATTCTGGAACTGTTCGAAGGGGTGATGGAGGTGCGCGCCAGCGCCGGCGACAACTTCCTCGGCGGCGAAGATTTCGACGATGTGCTGGTGCAGCGTTTTATTGCCCTGCACGGTAAATCGCCCGGCTTCCCCGATGCCGATCAACCCAGCATCCGCAACCGGCTGCGCCGTGAAGCTCAGCGCCTGCGCCATGAGCTGGGGCATAACCCGCAGGCGACCTTCAGCCTGCGCCTGAACAATCAGGAGTGGCGCGAGGTGTTTACGCAGGAGCACCTGCACGAAGCTGCCTTGCCACTGCTCGAACGCCTGCGCGCGCCCATCGAGCGGGCGCTGCGCGATGCGCGGATTCGCGCGGCCGATCTCGACGAGGTGCTGCTGGTGGGCGGCACCACGCGTATGCCGTTGATACGCAAACTGACCGCCGGCCTGTTCGGGCGGATTCCGGCCATGCACCTTAACCCTGACGAGGTGGTAGCCCTTGGTGCCGCCATCCAGGCCGCGCTGAAGGCCCGTGATGCGGCGCTGGAAGAGGTGGTGCTGACCGATGTCTGTCCCTACAGCCTGGGTATCGAGGTGAGCAATCGGCTTGGCCACAGCGTTGAGCACGGCCACTATCTGCCGATCATCGAGCGCAACACCGTGGTGCCGGTCAGCCGGGTGCAGAACGTCTGCACCATGGGCGACCAGCAGAAGCAGGTAAAGGTGGTGATCTACCAGGGCGAGAGCCGTCTGGTGAAAGACAATATCTACCTGGGCGAACTGGCCATTGCCGTACCGCCACGGCCGGCCGGCGAAGTGGGCCTGGATGTGCGTTTCACCTACGACATCAATGGCCTGCTGGAAGCCTTTGTGACCATCCCGCTGACCGGCGAAAGCCATAGTCTGGTGATCGAAAACAGCCCCGGGGCGATGAGCCCGAGCGAAATTGCCCAGCGCCTGGCGGCCCTGCAAAGCCTGAAAATCCACCCCCGTGAAGAACAGGTCAATACCGTGCTGCTGGCGCGTCTGGAGCGCCTGTATCAGGAGAGCCTGGGGGAGATGCGCGAGTACGTCGGGCAGCTGGCCGGGCAGTTCCAGCAGCTGCTGGAAACCCAGGATGAGCGCCAGATACGGGTGGGTCGCGCGGATGTCAGCCAGCGCCTGCATGACCTCGAACAAGGGTTTCAGGGGCGATGAGTAAGCCCTCTTGTTGGCAGGTGCTCAAGCTTGAACGCGACAGCAGCGAACGGGATATCCGCCGCCAGTACGCCGCGCTGTTGAAGGTCACCCGGCCTGACGACGATCCGGCCGCTTTTCAGCAGCTGCGCGAAGCCTATGAACAGGCCATGGCCGAGGCACGCGAGCAGACGGCGGATGAGGAGGGCGATCTGAGTCTCGTCGAAGCGCCGGTTGCTGCGTCTGCGCAGATCGAAGAGCAAGAACAGCGGGTGCAGGAACTGCTCGCCCAGCTCACCACAGCCAACCTCGACGACAGCTTGAACAGCGCCCGACAACACAACTGCCAGGCGCTCTTCGAACATCGCCTGTTGCAGCTGTGCCTGAGCGAACATGCCGAGGCCGAGGCGATCACCCAATGGGCGCTGGTGCGCTTCGATTGGCTGTTGCCCTGGCAGTCGCCCATCTTGCCCCGTTCGTTTCTGCAGCTATTGGCCGAGCGCCTGTTGCGCTGGCAGTTCGCCCGCCTGGAGCACTTGCTGGCAGCCCGCTATGAGGCGGCGGCGCTGGACCAGGTCGAACAGCTGCTGAGCGCCCCCTGGCTCGATAGCCTGGACCGCCGTGAATGGCTGCAGCAGCGCCTGCTGAGCTGGCTGACCGGCAACACCGATTGGTCGCCGGGCTTCTTCGATGGTCTATGCCGGCGTCTGGAACTGCGCGCCGACGACTACCAAATGGAAAGCAACCCACTGTGGCGCGCCTTGCTGCACCGCTTGCAGGGGCAACATCTGCTGCACCGTTTGCAGCAGCAACTGACGCAGAAAAAGCCGGTGTTGTTCGGCGATCAGGCCGCCTGGCTGCTGCTTAAGGATCTGGGCTCGGGTAGGCGCCGTCGCCTGATCGACCGCATGGGCGATGCGGCCTGGAATGCCTGCGCCGAACTCACCGAGTTGCTTGGCCAGCGCCACCCGGAGTTGCTGGCCAAACTCGGGCTACAGCGCTTGCCGGACTGGCAGCAGTGGCGTCCGCAGCCGGTGGGCTCGGCCTGGCTGTGGTGGCTGCTGCTGGCCTGTTTTGCCGCCGTGCAGTTGGCGGCACCGTCGATGCCGACGCGAGGCGGGCTGAACATGGCGGATCAATCGCGACTCGGCGAGTACCTCGGCATGGCCACGGCCGGCGCGGCGGGGCTGTACTGTTGCAATGAAATCTGGCGGCACCTGTCGCGAACCCTGGCGATGCTCGACGGCTGGCTAAGCAACCTGCTGCTGCCTGCGGCGTTGAGCAGGCAGGGTGCCGGGTTGCTGGTGATGCGCCATGTCGTTCCGTGTCTGACGTTCGGCGCGCTGGTCGGCCTGTGGGTCAACCAATGGGTGGCGCAGGCGGGCGCGCTGGCTGGTCTGGCGGGGGTGATAACGGCGGCCGCCGCGCTGCTGTATTGCCTGTACCTGCACGGCCTGCTGCCGCTGGCGCGGGCGCGAAAGACCGGCAGCAAAGGCGGCTATATCTGGAATGTGCTGGGGGTGATCCTGCTGCTTAGCTTCCTGCTGTACTCCACCAACGGCAGCCATAACTCGAGCCGTTTCAGTAGCCAGGCACCGAGCAGCTACAGCCTGGGCAGTTCGCCGAAAGAGACGCCCAGCGCGGCGGCAAATCCTTTTGGCCTGAACGATTCACCGCTGGTGGACCCCGCCCAGGATCCGGATCTCGCACCGCCGGCGCTGAGCAAAGCGCCGGCGCAACCGCTCACCCAGCTGAAGTACAGCCCACCCGGGACGATTGATTCCAGGCCGCCCTAGCGCTGTTTGTCGGGTTCGCGATTCTCTGGCGCACTGAGGGTTTCGCGCTGCGCCAGGGTCGGGAACAGCTTGTACCAGGTGCCAGTGACCAGCAGGGTGCCGACCCCGCCCAGTACCACGGCATTGACCGTACCCAGCCAGTGGGCAGTGAGCCCGGATTCGAACTCGCCAAGCTGATTCGAGGCACCGATAAACAGGCCATTTACCGCGCTCACCCGGCCGCGCATGGCGTCCGGGGTTTCCAACTGCACAAAGGCACCGCGGATCACCATGCTGATCATGTCGGCCGCGCCGAGAATCGCCAGCACCAGCAGCGAGAACCAGAACGAAGTCGACAGGCCGAAGGCAATGGTCGCCACGCCGAACACCCCCACGGCAATAAACATCACCCGGCCGACCTTGCGTTTGATCGGGAAGCGGGCAATCCAGAACGCCATCAACAACGCCCCCACCGCTGGGGCCGAACGCAGCATGCCGAGGCCCCAGGGACCGGTGAGCAGAATGTCCTTGGCGAACACCGGCAGCAGCGCCGTGGCACCGCCCAGCAGCACGGCGAACAGGTCCAGGGAGATGGCACCGAAGATATCCGGGCGGCTGCGAATAAAGCGGATGCCGGCCAGCAACGAATGAATCGAGGGCCGTTCCTGATTCAGCTTGGCCTGATTTTTCGGCAGGCTGAGCATCAGGCCGCACGCCAGCACATAGAGCGCGGTAGTCGGGGCGTACACCCAGATGCTGCCAAAGGCATAAAGAAACCCGCCGAGGGCCGGGGCGACGATGGTGGCGGTCTGAATCGCCGACGACGACGCAGCAATCGCCGCTGGAAACAATGCTGCCGGCACCAGGCTGGGTAGCAGCGCCTGGGTCGCCGGCATTTCGAAGGCGCGGGTACTGCCGAGCAGGAAGGCCAAGACGAAAATCATCTCGCGGGTGACATCGCCGCTGGTGCTGCCCAGCACCAGGGCCAAAGCGATCAGGCCCTGGCAGGCCTGACAGATGGCGGCCACTTTGCGCCGGTCGTAACGGTCGGCGACATGGCCGGTGTGCAGCATAAACAGCACCCGCGGCAGGAACTCCACCAAGCCTACCCAGCCGAGGTCCATGACATTGCCGGTGAGTTGGTACATATGCCAGCCGATGGCTACGGTGAGCATCTGGAAGCCGCTGGCGGTGCAGACGCGGGCTAGCCAGAACTTCAGGAACGGGACGTGGTGACGGAGCAGCTGTGAGCCGGATGTGGACATGGCGGATGAGGTCTTGGCGTGGGGCGGGGAAGAAGGGGGCACAGGCTAGCATGGCGGGTCGGGGCGTGGGCCTGGGGCGGTCACTGATCGCCCGGTTTTTGTTTGGTGTTGGCGTTATTTTGGTGGGGGCTCGTACCTGCCCCAACCTTGGCCCTACGCTGCGCTCCGACGATTCGGGATAACGGAGGTTTTCGTCCCGAGCACCGTCATCCCGAATCGTCATCCCAGCGCAGGCTGGGATCCAGGATTTCGCAGACATACGACATTCATTCCGCCAACAAAGAACATGCTCTTGCTCGTGATCTGGCTGTTGATCTACCGCTACAGCGGGTAATGCCGCCCCAAAAACTCAATCAACAACTCATTCACCCGTTCCGCCTTCTCGTTCTGAATCCAATGCCCACAATCCCCCAGCACATGCTGCTCCAGTCGCGGCACCAGCTCCGCCATCTTCTTCACCGTATAAGCCTCCAACTTACCCACCGGGTCATCTTCTCCCAGCAAAAACAGCGTCGGCTGCAACACCTGCCGTCCAGCCAGAAACTCAGTGCTCTGCCAGTTCAACGTGAAGTTACGGTACCAATTCAACGGCCCTCGAAACCCATGCCGACTCAAGGTGCGCCGGTACACGGCGAAATCCGCTTCGCTGCACCACTGCGGAAAGCTGCTGGGCAACGGCACCCCATCCAGCAGACGGGCATCAGCCGGTTTTGGCTGCAGAAACACCTCACCAGTGCCACCAATCAGCAGACGCATGCTGCGCTCCAGGTCGGCATCCAGCTCGGCCTCGGCCACGCCAGGTTCCTGGAAGTACAGGATGTAGTTGAATCGTCCGGCATTGGCCTCGCGCATTATGTCGATGGCCGGGCGTTTCGGTCGCCCGCCAAAGGGCACCGACATGGCACCGAGCACGCTGACCCGTTCGGGCTCCAGCAAGCCCAAGTGCCAGGCCACCGGGGCACCCCAATCGTGGCCGATCACGCAGGCGTCGGTATGGCCAAGGGCGTCCATGGCACCTTGAATATCGGCGCACAGGGTCAGTAACTGATAGGCCTCGATTTCCTCTGGCGCGCTGCTGTCGCCATAGCCGCGCATCTCTGGCGCATAGACGCGGTAGCCGGCCTTGGCCAGGGCGGTCATCTGGCTGCGCCAGGAATACCAGCACTCGGGAAAGCCATGTAGCAGCCACACCGGCCGGCCGCTCTCGGGGCCTACGCTGTAGATGCTGAGGGTGATGCCGTTGACGTCGAGCAGATGCTGTTGGAAAGCAGGCATAGGGGTCACCAGGTATCCACGAAGGAGCGTTTTTTGCCGTCACGTTTGCCGGCACGCGGTGCGGCGTTGAAGCCACGGGTCAGCCAGCTGCGGGTTTCCAGCGGGTCGATCACTGCGTCGATCTCCAGGAAGCTGGCCATGTTGATGCCTTTGCCGCTCTGGTAGGCCTTGGCCACCAGCTTGTCGAACAGCGCTTGCCGCTCGGCGGGGTCTTCCAAGGCTGCCAGTTCTTTGGAGAAGCCCAGGCGTACCGCACCCTCCAAACCCATGGCACCAAACTCGGCGCTGGGCCAGGCGATGGTGAACAGCGGTGAGTGAAAGCTGCCCGCTGCCATGGCCTGGGCACCAAGGCCGTAACCCTTGCGCAGCACCACGGTGAAAAACGGCACGCTAAGGCTGGCCGCGGTGACGAACATGCGCGACACATGGCGCACCGTGGCCTGCTTCTCGGCATCCGGGCCGACCATAAAACCGGGGGTGTCGCACAGCGAAACCAACGGAATATCGAAGGCGTCGCACAGCTGCATAAAGCGCGCGGCCTTGTCGCCGGCCACTGCGTCGATGGCACCGCCCAGGTGCGCAGGGTTGTTGGCGAGCAGGCCGAAGGCTTGGCCTTCGATGCGGATAAAAGCGGTGATCAGGCCGGGCGCAAAGCTGCGGCGCAGTTCCAATACCGAGCCTTGGTCGGCGAGGGTGGCGATCACCTGGCGGATGTCGTAAACCCGCAGGCGGTTTTCCGGGATCAGCTGACGCAGTTCGCGCTGATCGGCGCACTGCCAGTCACTGAGGGGACCCTGGAAGTACGAGAGATATTGCTTGGCGGCTTGCACCGCTTCGGCTTCGTCCGCCACTTCCACGTCTATCACGCCGTTGGGACCCTGCACGCTGACCGGCCCCACCTGTTCCGGGGTAAAGGTGCCCAGCCCGCCGCCTTCGATCATTGCCGGCCCGGCCATGCCGATGCTGGCATTGGCGGTGGCGATGATCACATCGCAGCAGCCCAGTAGCGCGGCATTGCCGGCAAAGCAGCGGCCGGATACTACGCCCACCAGCGGCACCAGGCCGGAGAGCTTGGCCATGCCGATAAAGGTATGGCAATCCAGCCCGGCCACGCCGACAAAGTCGCTGTCCCCCGGGCGGCCGCCACCGCCTTCGGCAAACAGCACCAGGGGCAGGCGCCATTGTTCGGCCAGTTGCAGCATGCGATCGGTTTTCTTGTGGTTCATTGCCCCCTGGGTGCCGGCAAATACCGTGTAGTCGTAGGCGATGGCCATGCAGCGGCTGTGTTCGGCACCGAACTGTTCGGCATTCACCGTGCCAATGCCGCTGACCAGGCCGTCGGCCGGGCTCTGCACAATCAGGTCTTCCACCGAGTTGCGCCGCCGGCGGGCAGCCAGGGCCAGGGCACCGTATTCGATAAAGCTGCCGTCATCGAGCAGGTCATCGAGGTTTTCGCGGGTGGTGCGCTGGCCGGTTTTGCGCCGTTTGGCCACGGCCTGCGGGCGGCGTTCGTCGCGGGTCAGGGCATTGCGTTCGAGCACTTCGGCGAGGTCGGCGCGGATATGCTCGAGGTCGATGCTTTCTTCCGTGTGCTGGTGCTGCTGCGCCACGTCGGCCGGCTGGATAAACAGCAGAGCCTGGGCGGCAAACAGGTTCTCGCCAGGGCTGACGGCCAGGCTGTGGACGATGCCGCTGTGGGCGGCCTTGATCACGAATTCCATCTTCATCGCTTCCAGCACGGCGATGCTCTGCCCGACGGCTACGGCGTCGCCCACTTGCACCTGCAGGCTGACCACCACCCCCGCGCTTGGTACTTCGAGGGCGATGCAGCCGACCGGCGTGTCGATGTGTTGCTGCAGGTGCGTAGCACCGGCGGCCTGGGGGAAAAACAGAGGGCGGTGCGCCTGCTCCTGAGGGGCGAGCAGTTGGCCGATCTGTTCTTCGACAAAACGCGTGCTGACCTGATTGGCTGGCACCTGAGGGTGGCGCAGCAGGTTCTGCAGAAAGTGGATATTGCTCGCCACGCCCTCCAGGCGGAATTCGCACAGGGCGCGGTAGGCACGGCGCAGCACGCCCGGGTAGTCGTCGTTGGCCTGCACGATCAGCTTGGCCAGTAGCGAGTCGTAGCTGCTGCTGGTGGCATAGCCGCTGTAGCCGCAACCATCGACACGAATACCGGCACCGCTCGGTGGTTCGTAGGCACTAAGCAGACCGGCGGCCGGTTGCACGCTGCCATCGGCCTGCATGCTTTCCAGATTGATCCGCAGCTGCACGGCAAAACCGCGCGGCGCGGCTATCTGCGCCTGCTGCAAACCCAACTCGGCCAGGCTGGCGCCACCGGCCACGCGCAGTTGCGCCTGCACCAGGTCGATACCGGTCACGGCTTCGGTGACGGTGTGCTCCACCTGCAAGCGTGGGTTGGCTTCCATAAACACAAAGTCGCCGTTATCCACATCCAGCAGAAATTCGAAGGTGCCCAGGGTGCGGTAGCCCACGGCACCGGCCAGTTTCAGCGCGGCCGCGAACATCGCCTCGCGCACGGTGGGGTCGAGGTTGGGGCTGGGGGCGATTTCCAGCAGTTTCTGGTTGCGCCGCTGCAGGGTGCAGTCGCGTTCCCACAGGTGCACCACCTGCTCGCCGTCACCCAACACCTGCACTTCGATGTGCCGGGCATTGCCGATCAGGCGCTCGACATACAGATCGCCATTGCCGAACGCGGCCTTGGCTTCGGACTGGCAGCGGGCATAGGCCTCGGCCACGTCCTCGGCGGCAAATACCGCGCGCATCCCGCGCCCGCCACCGCCGGCCAGGGCCTTGATCATCATTGCGCCGCCATTCAGCTCGGCCATAAACGACTGGGCACGGGCCAGGCTGGTGGGCTGGTTGGTACCGCTGGCCAAGGGCACACCGCAACGCAGGGCCAGGGTGCGGGCCTGGGTTTTGTCGCCAAACTGTTCCAGCACCTCGGCGCTGGGGCCGACGAAAATCAGCCCGGCTTTTTTGCAGCGCCGGGCGAACTCGGCGTTTTCCGCGAGAAAGCCATAGCCGGGGTGTACCCCATCGCAGCCCTGGGCCTGGGCGATGGCAATCAGTTGATCCATATCCAGATACGCGCTGACGCCGCGGCCCTTGAGACCTACCGCCACATCGACCTTGCGCGTATGCAGGGCGGCCGCTTCGTCTTCGGCAAACACCGCCACGCTGCGCATATCCAGCTCGGCGGCGGCACGGGCGATGCGAATGGCGATTTCGCCACGGTTGGCGATCAGCAGATTGCGGATGGGCATTGGTACTCCCTGGTTTTTATTAAGCGCTCAGGGAGTGGAGCTTAGGCACCGCTCAAGGCCAAGTGAAAGCTTGCTGGCTGGGGCGAATGGCAGGGCAGAGGTGAGGGTGATAGTGGGCGCACCACGAAACGTAGGTTGGGTTGAGCCGCAGGCGAAGCCCAACCTACGTTTTTTATCGGTGGATCAGCTGCGGCGTTCGACGATATAGCGCGCCAGGTCGCGCAGCGGCTCGGCCGCTTCACCGAACGGGCGCAGGGCGTGCAGGGCCAGGTCGCGCAGTTCCAGGGCGTAGGCCTTGGCCGCATCCAGGCCCAGCAGGGCAGGGTAGGTGGGTTTGTGATTGGCTTGGTCCTTACCCTGGGTCTTGCCCAGGGTGGCGGTGTCACTTTCCACGTCGAGGATGTCGTCTTGCACCTGGAACGCCAGGCCCACCGCCTGGGCGTATTCCTGCAAGGCGTGCAGGCTCAGGCTGTCTGCCTCGCCACTGGCCAGGGCACCGAGGCGCACGCTGGCTTCGATCAGGGCACCGGTCTTGTGCCGGTGCATGATTTCCAGCGCTTGCTGGTCCAGCCATTGGCCGACCGAGCCGAGGTCGATGGCCTGTCCGCCGACCATGCCCGCGGGGCCGGCAGCCTGGCTCAGGCTGCTGATCATATCCAGGCGTACTTCGGCCTCCAGCGGATTGCGCCGGGCATCGGCCAGCACCTCGAAGGCCAGGCTTTGCAGACCGTCGCCGGCGAGAATCGCGCTGGCTTCGTCGAAGGCCTTGTGAGTAGTCGGTTGGCCGCGACGCAGGTCGTCATCGTCCATGGCCGGCAAGTCGTCGTGAACCAGCGAGTAAGCGTGGATCAGCTCCACCGCGCAGGCCGCCGCATCGGCGCGCTCGGCCTTGCCACCGAGGGCTTCGCAGGCGGCGTAGACCAGCAGCGGGCGTACGCGCTTGCCGCCATTGATCACGCTGTAGCGCATGGCTTGGTAGATAACCGAGAGTTCGCCGCGCGGTGCTTGGAACAGTTCGTCGAGCTTGGCGTCGACGCGCGTCTGACAGCTTTTCTGGTACGCCGCGATCATGCGTGTTCGTCCGCGTCGAAGGGGGCTTCCTCCAGCTCGCCGTCGCGCTCCAGAAGGATCTGCACTTTCTGTTCAGCCTGCGCCAGGGCACCCTGGCAATCGCGGGTCAGGCGGATGCCTTGTTCGAAGGCGGTCAGCGAGTCCTCCAGCGACAGCTCGCCGTTCTCCAGGCGCTCGACCAGGGTCTGCAGCTCGGCAAGGGATTGTTCGAAATCGACGGTGGCTTTTTTGCGGGCCATGGGCAGGGTCTCGGGAGGGCTGGCTGGAACCGCCGGGAGGCTAGCAGAGCTGGGCATGAGGGGCAAACCGCATGCAGTTGTCTCCAGGCGCCATTCCCTTGCAGACTAGCCGCCACTGTTTCAGCCCGGCCCGCCGATGAATATCGATACCCGCATCAAATTCCGTCACCTGGTGTGCTTTCTCGAAGTGGCGCGTCAAGGCACCCTGGCACGCGCGGCGGACAAGCTGGCGGTCAGCCAGCCGGCGATCTCCAAGACCCTCAAAGAGCTGGAAGAGCTGCTGGGCGCGAGCCTGTTCGAGCGCAGCAAGACCGGCGTCGCGCTCACCGAAGCCGGCGTGGCTTTTATGCGTTACGCCGGCCCCTGTGTGCAGGCCCTGCGGGATGGGGTGAACAGCTTGCGCAGCGGCGAGCATGAGTCCGGCACCGTACGTCTGGGGGTGCTTTCCACGGTGGAAAGTCTGCTGATTCCTGAAGTGGTGCGGCGCCTACACGAACGCCATCCGGCGCTGGTGGCCAGTGTGGTGACCGGGCCCAGCGCCTTTCTGTTATCCCAACTGCATGTCGGCGAGCTGGACCTGGTGGTCGGGCGGATGACCGACAGCCCGCAGATTCAGGGGCTGACCTTCGAGCATCTGTACAGCGAATCGATGACCCTGGTGGTGCGCCCTGGCCATCCACTGCTGGAGGCGGTGCAGGCGCAGCAACTGTTGCAGGACTACCCGCTGGTGCTGCCTCTGGCGGGCACCACCATCCGCAAATACGCCGATGCGCTGTTTGTGCAATGCGGCATCAGCCCGCCGCGCCAGCGCCTGGAAACTCTGTCCATCACCCTGAGCCGCCGCTATGTGCAAAGTAGCGATGCGGTATGGATCGCGCCTTATGACGCGGTGCAGTTGGACCTGGCCAACGGCGGTCTGGCCGAGCTGCAACTGGGGATCAAGGAGCCCGGTGGGTCGGTGGGTATTTGCAGTAACGCGGCGCTGCCCTTGTCGCTGGCGGCGCATTGGAGCGTTGAGGTGTTGCGCGAAGTGGGGCAGGCGTATCGGGAGGGCAGTTTTCCATAGCGGATTTTCACGCTTGCAGGGATCGCGGCTGAAGCCGCTCCTACAGACTGCGCTTCCCGTAGGAGCGGCTTCAGTCGCGATGCCCTTAAATGGATAACCATAACCAAATGGTTATGGAAGGGCCGCTAACATTCATTTTTCCTCGATCCTCAGCCTCAGCAGACTGGCTGCCTGTTCGCCCCTATAAATCCAAGAAAGGAGAACGACATGTCTGATGCAGACAGCAGTCGCTTCGTCATCCGTGATCGTAACTGGCACCCCAAAGCCCTGACGCCTGATTACAAAACCTCCATTCCCCGTTCGCCGCGCCAAGCGTTGGTGAGCATCCCGCAATCCGTTTCGGAAACCACCGGCCCGGACTTCTCGCACCTGAAGATGGGTCAGTACGACAACGACCTGTTGCTCAACTTTAATAACGGCGGCCTGCCGGTGGGTGAGCGCATCATCGTTTCCGGGCGGGTTTGCGACCAATACGGCAAACCGATTCCCCATACCCTGGTGGAAATGTGGCAAGCCAACGCTGGCGGCCGTTATCGCCACAAGAACGACCGCTACCTGGCACCGCTAGACCCCAACTTCGGTGGCGTCGGCCGTGCCTTGACCGACCGCGATGGCTATTACAGCTTCCGCACCATCAAGCCGGGCCCGTACCCATGGCGCAACGGCCCGAATGACTGGCGTCCGGCGCATATCCATTTCTCCATCAGCGGCCCGTCGATCTCCACCCGCTTGATCACCCAGCTGTATTTCGAAGGCGACCCGCTGATTCCGATGTGCCCCATCGTCAAATCCATCGCCAACCCGGAAGCGGTGCAAAGCCTGATCGCCAAGCTCGACATGAGCGCGGCCAATCCGATGGATTGCCTGGCGTATCGCTTCGATATCGTGTTGCGCGGCCAGCGCAAAACCCATTTTGAAAACTGCTGAGGAGGATGCGTCCATGCCTATTCAACTGCTGAACGAAACGCCCTCGCAGACCGCCGGCCCCTATGTGCATATCGGTCTGGCCCTGAGCGCTGCCGGCAACCCGGCCCGCGAGCAGGAAATCTGGAACGAAATGGCCAAGCCAGGCGCGCCGGGCGAACACATCCTGCTGCTGGGCAATGTCTACGACGGCAACGGCCACCTGGTGCGCGACTCGTTTCTGGAGTTCTGGCAAGCCGACCACCAAGGCCAATACGACGCCGATTTCAATCTGGCCAAACCCTTCAACAGCTTTGGCCGCACCGCCACCACCTTCGATGCCGGTGAGTGGACGCTGCACACCATCAAGCCCGGCGTGGTGAAGAACGCCGCCGGGGTGCCCATGGCACCGCATATCAACGTGTCGCTGTTTGCCCGGGGCATCAATATCCATCTGCAAACCCGTCTGTACTTCGATGACGAAGCCGAGGCCAACAAAGCCTGCCCGGTGCTTAACCTGATCGAGCAGCCGCAACGCCGTGAAACCCTGGTGGCCACGCGCTTCGAGGTTGACGGCAAGCTGGCTTACCGCTTCGATATCCGTATTCAGGGTGAGGGCGAAACGGTCTTCTTCGATTTCTAAAGGTGGGTTTTGACTTCTGATATAGCCGGGCCCGACGCCGAAGGCCTGCTCGAACCGGTCGAGCAGCGCATTCGGCGACGTTTCGTCGATGCGCTGGAAGCCCGCGGTTACCGGGCCGACAGCGCGCAACAGGCAGCTATCGACACCCTTGCCAGCTGGCTCGATGCCTGGCTGGCGGGGCGGCGCAGCTGGCTGCGCAAGCCCGTGGCGGGCATTTACCTGTGGGGCGGGGTAGGCCGGGGCAAAAGTTTTGTCATGGACACCTTCTTCGCCGCCGCTCCAGTGCAGGCCAAACGCCGGGTGCATTTCCATGCATTTTTGCAGGAAGTGCAGCAGCGTATGGGGGCCTTTACCGGGCAGAACGAGCCGCTGCTGCGGGTGGCCCGCGAGGTAGCGCAGGAAGCGCGCTTGCTGTGTTTCGATGAATTCCATGTGCATGACATCGCCGATGCCATGCTGCTCGGGCGTCTGCTCAAGGTGCTGGTGGAGGAGGGTGTAGGCCTGGTCTGTACCTCCAACTACGCGCCGATCAACCTCTGTCCCAATCCGCTGTACCGCGACCGTTTCAAGCCGGCCATCGAGCTGCTGGAGTCGCGTTTTACGGTGCTCCATCTGGATGCCGGCGAAGACTACCGCGAGCGGGCCAGTGCCCAGGAATCCTGGGGTTACTACGCCTGGCCGCTGTCGCCGGCGCTGGGCGATTGGCTGGAGCAGCAGCTGGGTTTCAGCCAGGCGGTGGAGCGCGAGCGGGTGCTGGAGGTCAATCACCATCCGCTGCGGGTGCAGGCGTTGGAGGGCACTCGCGCCTTGCTGGATTTTGATCAGCTGTGCCGCCATCCCCATTCCAGCGCCGACTTTCTCTGGCTGTGTCAGCGTTACCGGCAGATCGCCATTTACGGCGTGCCCTGTCTGGATAGCGAAGGCATCGATGTGCAGCAGCGCATTCTCAATTTCGTCGATATCGCCTACGACAGTGGCGTGCACCTGCTGCTCGGCTGCGCCGCCGAATTGGACGAGGTATGCCGCCCCGGTTCGCACCTGGACTTTGTCCGCACCCGCAGCCGCCTGCGCCAGCTCACTACGCAGGTGTTCGCTGCGCAGAACTGAAGGTTTATTTGATTGCTGAACGGGGTCGGTTGAGCCGGCCTGCCGGCGCGCGGGTAGCGCGACGGTGGCAGGGCTCGGACGGGGAGAGGAGGCGCCGTGGCGTCTCCAGGGCTGCACCTTGTGAGCACAACCCTTGCTGCTGCCGGTTATGGCAACAGGGCGGTCAAGGTAGGCGGCAGAGCCGAGAGGGTCAATTGCGATTATCGAACTACGGTTCGATAATCGGCCACACTTCAACAGACTGGGTTTTCTGCCCACGCTGCACGAGACAATAACAAGATGACTGACGAAGCCCGTATTTCCCTGCCGCCCCTGGCACCGCCGATCATTGCTTCACCGGCCAAGCGCATCGAAGCCTTTACCGGCGATCCGAATTTCATGACCTCCCTGGCCCGCGGCCTGGCGGTAATCCACGCCTTTCAGGAGCGCAAGCGCCACCTGACCATTGCGCAGATCAGCCACCGTACGGAAATCCCCCGTGCCGCGGTGCGCCGCTGCCTGCACACGCTGATGAGCCTGGGCTATGTCACCACCGACGGGCGCACCTACTCGTTGCTGCCCAAGGTGCTGACCCTGGGGCACGCCTACCTGTCCTCAACGCCGCTGGCGGTCACCGCTCAGCCGATTCTCGATCGCCTCAGCGAGCAACTGCACGAGGCCTGCTCGATGGCCACCCTGGAAGGCGACGAGATTCTCTATATCGCCCGCTCGGCCACCCCGCAGCGCCTGATCTCGGTGGACCTCAGCGTCGGCAGCCGCCTGCCGGCCTACTGCACGTCCATGGGGCGCATCCTGTTGGCGGCCCTGGATGACGCGGCGCTGAACGACTACATCGACCACGCCGAGATGCAGATCAAGACCAGCCGCACCGTGCACACCCCGGAGGCCCTGCGCGCCAGCATCGCCGAGATTCGCCAGCAGGGCTGGGTGATCATCGACCAGGAACTGGAAGTGGGCCTGCGCTCGATTGCCGTGCCGCTGAAAGACTCCGCCGGCCAGGTGCTGGCGGCGTTGAACGTTGGCACCCACGCCGGACGCATCTCGCGGCAAGAGCTGGAAACGCGCTTCTTGCCGGTGCTGCTGGAAGCCAGCAAAGAACTGAGTACGCGGTTGTTTCATTGACGCGGTTTGCCTGAAAACCCCACAACCCGTCGGAGCGGCCGGTCCGGCGCTCCGGTTAGCCGCGAGTTTTTGATGCTCTGAACGGCAATCCAAGATGGTCTCCTACACCTTGCGCACTCAATTCACATGCTCGCTTGTGTTCGATAAACGCCCAGTTAGTCGATTATCGGATTGAAGCGCCCCCCTGCCGCTGCGTACTGTGCTCCGGTCGCCCTCGCGACCCAAGCTACGACTCCAATAAAAACAAATGAGAGCCAGCCATGGACATCCGTTTGCCGCAGCGCCCCCGCGCTTCGCTGACCGTCGCGGTGCAGCGTGTGCCCGGCCCGTCCCTCATTCCTGTTCCATTCGCCTGCATGTGCCTGGCGAAGAAAAACTCACAGGAATTTTCCGCATGACCAGCCCAGCTCACGTGCCCACTGGCGGCACCCTCGACGTACAAGGTTTTATCAACGCCCAGCCGCTTTCCCGCTATCAGTGGAAGATCGTGCTGCTGTGCTTTCTGATCGTCTTTCTGGATGGCCTGGACACCGCCGCCATGGGCTTTATCGCCCCGGCGCTGACCGTGGACTGGGGCGTCGACCGCGCCAGCCTGGGCCCGGTGATGAGCGCCGCGCTGATCGGCATGGTCTTCGGTGCCCTCGGCTCCGGGCCGATTGCCGACCGTTTCGGGCGCAAGGTGGTGCTGGTGGTTGCCGTGGCCCTGTTCGGTTTCTTCAGCCTGCTGTCGGCCTTTAGTACCAGCCTCGACCAACTGCTGGTGCTGCGCCTGCTCACCGGTCTGGGCCTGGGCGCGGCCATGCCGAATGCCACCACCTTGCTGTCCGAGTACACCCCGGAGCGGCTCAAGTCGCTGCTGGTCACCAGCATGTTCTGCGGTTTCAACCTGGGCATGGCCGGTGGCGGTTTTATCTCGGCAAAAATGATTCCCGCCTTTGGCTGGCACAGCCTGCTGTTGCTCGGCGGCATTCTGCCGTTGCTGCTGGCGGTGGTGCTGTTGGTGTGGCTGCCGGAGTCCGCGCGCTTTCTGGTGGTGCGTAACCGCGGCGCGGAGAAAGTGCGCAAGGTGTTGCAACCCATCGCACCGGCCGAGGTGGCCATGGCCGCTGACTTCAGCGTGCCGGAACAGAAAACCGTACAGAGCCGCAATGTGCTGAAAGTGGTGTTCTCCGGCACCTACAGCGCCGGCACCTTGCTGCTGTGGCTGACCTATTTCATGGGCCTGGTGATCGTCTATCTGCTCACCAGCTGGCTGCCAACCCTGATGCGCGACAGCGGCGCGAGCATGGAGCAGGCCGCCTTTATCGGCGCGCTGTTCCAGTTCGGCGGTGTGCTCAGCGCGGTTGGCGTGGGATGGGCCATGGACAAGTTCAACCCGCACAAGGTCATCGGCACCTTCTACCTGCTGGCGGGGGTGTTCGCTTACTTCGTCGGCCAGAGCCTGGGCCAGGTGACTGTCCTGGCCACTCTGGTGTTGCTGGCGGGCATGTGCATCAACGGCGCGCAGTCGGCCATGCCGTCGTTGGCGGCGCGTTTCTACCCGACTCAGGGGCGCGCCACCGGTGTGTCCTGGATGCTCGGCATCGGCCGCTTCGGGGCCATCCTCGGTGCCTGGATCGGGGCCACCTTGCTGGGCCTGGGCTGGAACTTCGAGCAGGTGCTGACCGCCCTGGTGGTGCCAGCGGCGATAGCCAGCGTGGCGGTGGTGATCAAGGGCTTGGTCAGCCACGCCGACGCCACCTGAGTTCAGCGCTTTATCGACCTTGCCAGGCAGCCACTCGCTGTTTGGCAAGGCTGTTGATGTCCCCGCCAAACCTCGCCGTCCGCAACAAACCCCGCCGCTGATTTCCCTCGCGCGACAATCGACCACAGCAGCCCGTCTACGCTAAAGCGTTAGGCTTTGACTCATGTCAGTACACCCCTTGGTACTGCGTGCAGGGCCCAGCTGCCCCTATTTGCGTTGACCGTCATAACAATAATTTCCTGAACCGAATGCTGATTTCCGGGGCTAACGAGATGCCCGGAGAATGCTTGCTGATTGTTTTTGATGAGGAACATCCATGTTTGGCTTAGAGGCGCTGGATCTGGCGCGAATGCAGTTCGCGTTCACCATTTCCTTTCACATCATCTTCCCGGCCATCACCATCGGTCTGGCCAGCTACCTGGCTGTGCTCGAAGGTCTGTGGCTGAAGACCAATGACGAGACCTACCGCGACCTGTACCACTTCTGGTCGAAGATCTTCGCGGTCAACTTCGGTATGGGCGTGGTGTCGGGCCTGGTCATGGCCTATCAGTTCGGCACCAACTGGAGCGCGTTCTCCGACTTCGCCGGGGCGGTCACCGGGCCGTTGCTGACCTATGAAGTGCTGACGGCGTTCTTCCTCGAAGCCGGTTTCCTCGGCGTCATGCTGTTTGGCTGGAACCGCGTGGGCCCCGGCCTGCACTTTTTCGCCACGGTGATGGTGGCCATCGGCACGCTGATTTCGACCTTCTGGATTCTCGCCTCCAACAGCTGGATGCAAACCCCGCAGGGCTACGAGATCGTCGATGGTCGGGTGATTCCGGTGGACTGGATCGCGGTGATCTTCAACCCGTCGTTCCCCTATCGCCTGATCCATATGTCCACCGCCGCCTTCCTGGCTACCGCGTTTTTCGTCGGTGCCTCGGCGGCCTGGCACCTGCTGCGCAAGCGTGACAACCCGGCGATCCGCCGCATGCTGTCGATGGCCATGTGGATGGCGCTGATCGTCGCCCCGATCCAGATGGTGATTGGCGACTTCCATGGCCTCAACACCCTCAAGCACCAGCCAGCGAAAATCGCCGCCATCGAAGGCCACTGGGAAAACGTCGGCAACGAGCCGACCCCGCTGATCCTGTTTGGCTGGCCGGATATGAAAGCCGAGAAGACCCGCTTCGCCGTGGAAATTCCCTATCTCGGCAGCCTGATCCTCACCCACAGCCTGGACCAGCAAGTGCCGGCGCTGAAGGAGTTCAAAGCCGAAGACCGACCCAATTCCACCATCGTGTTCTGGTCGTTCCGCGTCATGGTCGGCCTCGGTCTGCTGATGCTGCTCACCGGCGTGTGGAGCCTGTGGCTGCGCTTTCGCGGCAAGCTGTATGAATCCAAACCCTTTCTGTACCTGGCGCTATGGATGGGGCCGTCGGGCCTGATCGCCATTCTCGCCGGCTGGTTCACCACCGAAGTCGGGCGCCAGCCCTGGGTGGTGTATGGCCTGATGCGCACCGCCGATGCGTCGTCCAACCACAGCTTCGCGCAGATGAGCCTGACCCTGATTCTGTTTGTGGTGGTGTATTTCGCCCTGTTCGGCGTTGGTCTCGGCTATATGGTGCGCCTGGTGCGCAAAGGCCCGGTCACCGACGAAGGCAAGGAACAAGGCATTGGCGGCCCTGGCCAGCACCGCACACCGGCACGCCCGCTGTCGGCGCCCGGTGAAGGCCTGGAAGCTGACCAGAACGGCGGGAGCAATTGACTATGGGTATCGATCTTTCGCTGATCTGGGCGGTGATCATCGTCTTCGGCATCATGATGTACGTGATCATGGATGGCTTCGACCTGGGCATCGGCATCCTCTTCCCGTTTGTCAAAGACGACGGCGAGCGCGACATCATGATGAACACCGTGGCACCGGTCTGGGACGGTAACGAAACCTGGCTGGTACTCGGCGGTGCGGCGCTGTTCGGGGCTTTTCCGCTGGCCTATTCAGTGGTGCTCAGCGCCCTCTATCTGCCGCTGATCTTTATGCTGCTGGGGCTGATCTTTCGTGGCGTGGCCTTTGAATTCCGCTTCAAGGCCAAGGAGCGCAAACGGCATATCTGGGACAAGGCGTTTATCGGCGGTTCGCTGACCGCCACCTTCTTCCAGGGCGTCGCCTTGGGGGCCTATATCGATGGCTTGCCGGTGGTCAGCCGGGTATATGCCGGCGGCTCGCTGGACTGGCTGGCACCGTTCCCGATCTTCTGCGGCTTTGCCCTGATCGCCGCGTACGCGCTGCTGGGCTGCACCTGGCTGATCATGAAAACCGAAGGCCGCTTGCAGGGCCAGATGCATGACCTGGCGCGGCCGCTGGCCTTTGTGCTGCTGGGCGTCACCGGGGTGGTCAGCTTGTGGACGCCGCTGGCCCACGCAGAAATCGCCGAGCGCTGGTTCAGCCTGCCCAACCTGTTCTACTTCCTGCCGGTGCCTCTGCTGGTGCTGGTGACCTTCTACGGCTTGCTGCGCAGCGTGCATAACAACCGCAACTACTCGCCGTTTATCCTCACCCTGGTGCTGATCTTCCTCGGCTACAGCGGCCTGGGTATCAGCCTGTGGCCGAATATCATCCCGCCGTCGGTAAGCATCTGGCAGGCTGCTGCGCCGCCGCAAAGCCAGGGTTTCATTCTGGTCGGAGCGCTGTTCATCATCCCGTTTATCCTCATGTACACCGCCTGGAGCTACTACGTATTCCGCGGCAAGGTGACGCCGGATCAGGGCTATCACTAATGGGAGCGCGCGTGATGGACAGCAGCGAAAAGAAACCCCTGTGGAAGCGCCTCGGCTGGCTGGTGGGCATCTGGGCGGCCAGCGTAGTGGCGTTGGGGGCGGTGTCGTATCTGTTGCGCATGTTTATGCATGCGGCGGGGATGACTACGCCGTAGCAGCCGCGATGCTCTTGAGGGGTAATAGCATCGCGGCTAAAGCCGCTCCTGCAGCTTGAAGGTCTCCGCCACCGTCGATTTATCAACATCGCGGTTCGTGGAACAAATCGGCTACTTGATCGCTTTGAGAATCACGAATTTCGGATTCGCCGCCACCTGCTCAACCCCTCGAAACAGGCGCTTGAGCTTGGCGTGGTAGCCCAGGTGACGGTTGCCGACTATCCATAGCTCGCCGCCTTTGACCAGGGCCGCGCGGGCTTGCTGGAACATGCGCCAGGCGAGGTAGTCGCCGACCACTTGCTGCTGATGGAACGGCGGATTGCACAGCACCAGATCCAATGAGTCTTCCGGCTGCTCGGCCAGGCCATCGCCAGCGCGGATATCCACCGGGCGAGCGCCCAGTGCCGCTTGCCAGTTTTGCGCAGCCGATTGCACCGCCATATACGACTCATCCACCAGGGTCAGCTGTGCCTCGGGGTTGGCCAGGGCGCAGGCGATGCCCAGCACGCCATTGCCGCAACCCAGGTCTGCCACCCGTGCCGTGCCGAGGTTCAGCGGCAGGTGCGGAAGAAAGGCACGGGTGCCGATATCCAGGCCTTCGCGGCAAAACACATTGGCGTGGTTCAGCAGTTCCAGGCGCGGGCTGTCGAGCAGATAGCGGCTGGGGTAGGGCGAGGTCACTGCCGGTTTATCCCCAGGCGTAACCAACAGCAGGCGGGCCTTTTTCACCGCCAGCGAAGCCTGCACCGGGCCGATATATTGCTCGAGCAAATCGCCGGCACTGCGTGGCAGGTGCTTGACCATGCCGGCGGCTACCACCCGAGCGCCGGGGGCGAGCTGGCCGTGCAGGCGAATCAGTTGTTCTTCCAGCAAGGCCAGGGTTTTCGGGATGCGGATCAACACCCAGTCGAAGGGCCCGCTCACGCGCTGGCTGGCCGGCACGAAATGCACGCTGTCGGCGGCCAATTGGTTGCACGCCAGGTTATTGGCCAGCGCCAATGCCCCCAGGTGCGAGTCGCCGCTGCTGACCACCTGCGCCTTGCCCACCAGGCTGGCGGCCAGTGCACCAAAGCTGTCGTTCAGCAACAGCATCCGCGCGTCTGCCGCCAGGCCCTGTTCGGCCAAGTGGTTGAGCAGGTACTCGTCGGCCGCATCGAAGGCCTGCAACGGATCGTCGCGCTGCGGCGGCTGGCGGAACAGGTCGAGGGCGGCGAAGGGGGTGGTGAACAGGGGCATGGCAGAAACCGCAGGGGAGCAAAGGCGGCAATGATGGCCGATGTGGCTGGAGGCTGCAAAGGGCCAAGGCCACCACCGGCGTAGGGCGAATATCCGCATCGCGGCTATCCGCCGCTTCCCGGTCTGTGTAGCGGCGGATACCGCCGAGGCGGTATTCGCCCTACGGTATGCTCTGCGCTTTCCCGTCCGAGTCGTTTCTGCATGGCAGCGCTTCAACCTCTGGCCGCTTACCACCACGCCATCACCCACAACGGTTTCTTTCCCGACACCGCGCAACTGCAAGCGGCGCAAGCCTTGCAGCGTTGTCACGACATCCTGGAACAGGGCGTGTACCTGTGGGGCCCGGTCGGCCGCGGTAAAACCTGGCTGATGGACTGCTTTTTCCACAGCCTGCAGGTGCCAGCCAGGCGTCAGCATTTCCATCACTTTATGCAGTGGGTGCACCAGCGCCTGTTCCAACTCACCGGCACGCCCGATCCGTTGCGCGCCTTGGCGGTTGAGCTGGGTCGTGAGCTTCGGGTGCTGTGTTTCGACGAGCTGTTTGTCAGCGACATTGGTGACGCGATCATCCTCGGCAACCTGTTCACCCTGATGTTCGAACAGGGCGTGGTGCTGGTCGCCACCTCCAACCAGCCGCCACAGCAGCTGTATGCCGACGGCTTCAACCGCGAGCGGTTTCTGCCGGCGATTGCCGCCATCGAGGCGCATATGCAGGTGGTGGCGATTGATGGCGGTGAAGACCATCGCCTGCACCCGGGCATCGCCCAGCAGCGGTATTGGCTGAGTGCCGAGGGCAATCCGTTGGCGGCGGTGTTCGCCCAACTGAGTGCCGGGCAGACGGTGGAGAAGGGCGTGCTCAGCGTGGGTAATCGCAGCCTGATGAGCGAGGCGTATGCCGGCACGGTGGTGTGGTGCCGCTTTGCCGAGTTATGCGAAAAGCCGTTTGCCGCGCCGGACTTTATGGCGTTATGCGACCGCTTCACTGCCATTCTGCTCAGCGACGTACCCAACCTCAGCGGCCGGCAACGCGCGGCGAAAATCGCCCGGGGTACCGAGGATGGTGTGCAGCAGGTGGCGGCGGGGGATCGGCAGTTGCCCGCGCTATCGGCGAGTGATGACAGCGTGCGGCGGTTTATTGCCCTGGTGGATGAATGCTACGACCGGCGTGTGCCGCTGTATGTGCAGGCGGAGGTGGCCCTTGCAGCGTTGTACACCGAGGGCTATCTGGCCTTTGCCTTTCGCCGCACCTTGAGCCGGTTGCAGGAGATGCAGTTGCAGCGTTTTGGGTCTTGAAGCGCATCGCGGCTGAAGCCGCTCCTACGGGACCGCACAATCCGTAGGAGCAGCCGCGATGCTGTTGGGGTCAAGTCCCGGACCGGATATTGCTCGGGTCCAACGACCCACCCGCCTCCCGCTGGGCCGCCAAGCGTGCGCCTTCTTTGGCGGTAAGCGTGTACAGCTGCTCAGGGTTGGCCACCCGCAGTTTCAGCGCCATCGCCTCGATGCCTTCGGCAATCGGAATTTCGCGCTGACGCTCGGCCAGGCCGGCGAGAATCTGTGCAGCGGCCACGCTCACGTCCATACCGTTTTCAATATTCGGGTCGGAGTGGCCACGGGCGCTGCCATCCCCGGACAGGGCATTGATCGCCACCGAGGTATGCACCGAACCCGGCAGTATCACGCTGACGGCAATGTCATAGGCCTCTTCCACCTCGGCGCGGATCGCGTCGAAGTAACCGATCACCGCGTGTTTGGCGCCGCAGTAGCCACTGCGCAGCGGTGTGCCAACCTTGCCGGCCACCGAGCTGACCACCGCCAGATGGCCGCCACGCCGGGCGGTCATTTTCGGCAGCAGCAATTGGGTGAGGGCGAGCGGTGCCATGTAATCCACTTCGATCAACTGGCGGTACACCTCCAGGTGGGTGTCCAGCGCCAGGCTGCGTTGGCTGACGCCGGCATTGTTGATCAGCAGATCGACCTGGCCGCTCCAGGCCCAGGCACGTTCGACCACGTCGGGCAGGGCCGGGTAGTCGGTACTTTCAAAGGGCAGCACCAGGCATCGTTCCGGGGCCTGGGCGGCGACGCGCTGGAGTTCCTCGACCCGGCGGCCGGACACAATCACCTTGGCACCTTGCTGCAGAAAGGCCGTGGCCAAGGCTTCGCCAATGCCCGATGAGGCACCAGTGATCCAGATGGTTTTTTGTGCGAAGGACATGGGTGTCTCCCTGGTTTTTGTTGTGTACCCACACTCTGCCGATTGGCCGGAGGCGTCCATGGCTTACGCGGCCAATGCGTTGGCTAAAACCCTATGCTTTGCGGGTATTGCCCAGCGCCACTTTGCGCGACACTGCGGGCTCGGCTCTGACAGGATCTGTGTGTATGACCGCTAGCGACGACAAATTCACCCGCGAAACCCTGCTGGACGTGCGGCCCTGGTCGCCCACCCTGTTCAGCCTGCGCACCACCCGCGATGCCGGCTTTCGTTTCCGCGCCGGGCAGTTCGCCCGCCTGGGCGTACGCAAGGCCGACGGCAGTCTGGTGTGGCGCGCCTACTCGATGCTGTCGGCACCCCATGACGAACATCTGGAGTTCTTTTCCATCGTGGTGCCCGGCGGTGAATTCACCAGTGAGTTGAGCCGTTTGCAGGTCGGCGATGAGCTGTTGGTGGAGCGCCAGGCCGTGGGTTATCTGACTCTCGAGCGCTTTGTCGATGGCCGCGACCTGTGGCTGATCGGCACTGGCACCGGGTTGGCACCGTTTCTGTCGATCCTGCAGGACTTCGAGGTGTGGCAGCGCTTCGAGCGCATTGTGCTGGTGTACAGCGCGCGTTCACGCACCGAGCTGGCCTATCAGGAGCTGATTGCCGGGTTGATGCAGCGCGAGTACCTGGCCGAATACGCCGACAAGTTTGTCTATGTGCCCATCGTCACCCGCGAAGAAATGCCCGGTGCCTTGCATGGGCGAGTGACCGGGTTGATCGCCAACGGCGAGCTGGAACAGGCGGTGGGCCTGGAACTGACGCCGGAGCATTCGCGGGTGATGTTGTGTGGCAACCCGCAGATGATCGAGGACTGCCGGGCGGTGCTGAAAACCCGCGATATGCAGCTGAGTTTGACCCGCCGGCCTGGGGCGGTGGCTGTGGAGAATTATTGGTAACGCCAAGAGCATCGCGGCTGAAGCCGCTCCTACGAGAGCACACAATCCGTAGGAGCGGCTTCAGCCGCGATGCTGTTGATCTTTACCCAGCGTGATTCCTGGAAAACTCGCCAATCACTTGATCAAAAATCGCCAACGCCTGCGCCACCTGCTGGGGATTGACGATGCACGGCGGCACCACGTGAATGCGGTTTTCCACGATAAAGGTGAGCAGGCCACGGGCCTGGAACGCCGCTTTCATCTGCGCCATTACGGGCGGTGCCAGCGGGGTTTTCTTGACGCGGTCGCTGACCATTTCCAACGCCCAGAACAAACCAATACCGCGCGCTTCACCAATCAACCGGTGTTTGGCCGCCAGCGCCTTGAGGCCGGGGCCGAGGTATTCCTGGCCGATCATCCGCGCGTTGTCGACTATGCCTTCTTCGGCCATTACATCCAGGGTGGCGACGATGGCGGCCATGGCCAGCGGGTGGCCGGAGTAGGTCAGGCCACCGGGGAAGAAACGGTTGTCGTAGAACTCGGCAATCGGTTGGGAAATCATCACGCCACCGGCCGGTACGTAACCTGAGTTCACCCCTTTGGCGAAGCAGATCAGGTCCGGCACCACGTCGAAGTTATCCATCGCCAGCCAGGCACCGGTGCGGCCGAAGCCGGCCATCACTTCGTCGAGAATCAGCAGCATGCCGAACTCATCGCACAAGGCGCGCACGCCATTCAGGTAGCCCTTGGGCGGCACCAGAATGCCGGCAGTGCCCGGTACGCTTTCCATCAGAATCGCGGCGATGGAGTTCGGCCCCTGGCATTCGATCACGCGGCGCAGGTGTTGCAGCGCGCGTTCGCATTCTTCCCCTTCGGTGGTCGCGTAAAACTCGCTGCGGTACAGGTAGGGGTTGAAGAAGTGCACATGGCCACGGGCGAATTCATTCGGTACGCGGCGCAGGTCGCCGGTGGCGGCAATCGATGAGCCGGTGCTGCCGTGGTAGGAGCGGTAGGCGGAAAGAATCTTGTCGCGCCCGGTGAACTGGCGGGCCATGCGCATGGCGTTTTCATTGGCGTCGGCACCGGCGTTGGTGAAGAACACCTTGCTGAAGTTGCTGGGCGCGTGGGAGAGGATGCGTTTGGCCGCTTCTCCGCGCATCAGGTTGGCAGTGGCGGGTGCCACGGTCACCAGCGAGCCGGCTTGTTCCTGAATGGCCGCGATCACTTTGGGGTGCTGATGGCCGATGTTGGTGTTGACCAACTGGCTGCTGAAATCCAGGTATTGGTTGCCATCGTAGTCCCACAGCGTGCAGCCCTGGCCACCGGCGATCACCAGCGGGTTGAGGGTGCTCTGGATCGACCAGGAGTGGAACACAAACTGGCGGTCGAGGGCGTGGACGTATGCGTTGGTGATTTCGCTGCTCATGGCGGGCCTCAAACGGTCGGCGGTGGAATGGGGTCACCTTAGAAACAAACCCCGGCGTGGTCGTAGGGCCAGATGGGGGAAAAGGGTGGGCCAGGAACTGCAGTCTGTCTTTTGTGGGAGCGGCTTTAGCCGCGATGCCTTTGATTTTAAAAGCTCGCGGCTAAATCGGATGGCCGCCCTCCCACAATGATCGCGGCGGTTTGAGCAAAACTGGCTCATCGGAGCACTTCATCTGTCCCTACTACCGAGTGCCCCTAACCCCGCTAGTCTTGCCCCATCGCCCTCTACTCAGGAGTCGCCGCCATGGCCCACGCCTTCGAACTCAACCGCGCCCCCGCCGCCGACATACTGGCCGCCGACCTCAACACCCCGGCCATCCGCGCTGCCCGCATCGACTTGGCCGCCTGCTTTCGGATGGCGGCGCGGCTGGGCATGGGCGAGGGCATCTGCAATCACTTCTCGGTGGTGCTGCCGGGTCACCCCGAGCTATTTCTGGTCAACCCCTATGGTTTGGCATTTGCCGAAGTCACCGCCTCGTCGCTGCTGATCTGCGACTTCAACGGCCGTGTGGTGTTGGGCGAGGGCAAACCAGAAGCCACGGCGTTTTTTATCCACGCCCAATTGCACCGCCTCAACCCCCGTGCCACGGCGGCGTTCCATACCCATATGCCCAACGCCACGGCGCTGTGCATGCTCGAAGGCGAGCCCTTTGTCTGGGCCGGGCAGACCGCCTTGAAGTTCTACGAGCGGCTGGCCGTGGATGAGCACTACAACGGCCTGGCGCTGGACAATGCCGAAGGCGAACGTATTGCCCGCGCGGCTGGCAATGCCGATGTGCTGATGCTGAAAAACCACGGCCCGCTGGTGCTGGGGCCGAGCATTGCCGAGGCCTGGGATGATCTCTATTACCTGGAGCGCGCCGCCCAAGTGCAGCTCAAGGCCATGAGCAGCGGGCGGCCGCTGAAGGCCGTATCCCATGAGATTGCCAGCGCGGCGGGCAAGCAGATGTTGATCGGCAATGCAGAGAGTGCGCGATTGCATCTGGATAGCGTTAAACGGCAGTTGGCGAAGACGGAGGCAGAGTTCGCCTCGTAAACACCGACCCTGTAGGAGCGGCTTCAGCCGCGATGCTTTTCAACATCAAAGGCATCGCGGCTAAAGCCCCTCCCACAAGATTTTGTGTTGGCGTTTAAATCGCGACCAACCCGCGAACCCCATCGGCTTCCATGGTCTCGCCACGCCCCTGCTGCACAATCTCGCCGCGGGACATCACCAGGTACTGGTCGGCCAGTTCGGCGGCAAAGTCGTAAAACTGCTCCACCAGCAGAATCGCCATATCGCCACGGGCGGCGAGCTTTTTGATCACCACGCCGATCTCTTTGATCACCGAGGGCTGAATACCTTCGGTGGGTTCGTCGAGGATCAGCAGGCGCGGGTTACTGGCCAGCGCCCGGCCGATCGCCAGCTGTTGTTGCTGGCCGCCGGACAGGTCGCCGCCGCGGCGTTGTTTCATTTCCTTGAGCACCGGGAACAGCTCGTAGATAAACGCCGGCACTTCTTTGGCCTGTGAGCCGGGAAAGCGCGACAGGCCCATCAGCAGGTTTTCTTCCACTGTAAGCCGGCCGAAGATTTCCCGGCCTTGCGGTACATAGGCAATACCGGCGTGCACGCGCTGGTGCGGCTTGAAGGTGGTGATGGCGTTGCCTTCCCATTGCACCGCGCCTTCCTTGGACGGAATCAGGCCCATCAGGCATTTCAACAGGGTGGTTTTGCCCACGCCGTTGCGGCCCAGCAGGCAGGTGACTTCGCCCACTTTGGCCTCGAACGACAGCCCGCGCAGGATATGGCTGCCGCCATAGAACTGATGAAGCTTTTCAACTTGCAACATAGCGATGTCCTTTGCACGCCCTCGTAGGAGCGGCTGTAGCCGCGATGCTGTAGATCTTGAAAAGCATCGCGGCTACAGCCGCTCCTACGGGGTATTTGTAGGTGGCTCAGCGCCCCAGATAAACCTCAATCACCCGCTCATCTGCCTGCACGTCGGCCAGCGACCCTTCGGCCAGCACGCTGCCCTGGTGCAGTACGGTGACGTGGTCGGCGATGGAGCCGACAAAGCCCATGTCGTGCTCGACCACCATCAGCGAGTGCTTGCGCGCCAGGGATTTGAACAGCTCGGCGGTGAATTCGGTTTCGGCGTCGGTCATGCCCGCCACCGGCTCATCCAGCAGCAGCAGTTGCGGGTCCTGCATCAGCAACATGCCGATTTCGAGAAACTGTTTCTGCCCGTGGGAGAGCAAGCCGGCGGTGCGATTACGCGAGCTTTCCAGGCGGATGGTGGTGAGCACTTCGTCGATCCGCTCGCGCTGTTCGCCATTGAGCCTGGCGCGCAGGCTGGCCCATACCGACTTGTCGGTTTTCAGCGCCAGTTCGAGGTTTTCAAACACGCTCAGGGCTTCGAATACCGTGGGTTTCTGGAACTTGCGGCCAATACCGGACTGGGCGATCTGTACCTCGCTCATCCGCGTCAGGTCGAGGGTTTCGCCGAAGTAGGCCTTGCCGTTGTCGGGGCGGGTCTTGCCGGTGATCACGTCCATCATGGTGGTCTTGCCGGCGCCGTTGGGGCCGATGATGCAGCGCAGCTCGCCGACGCCAATGTACAGGCTGAGGTTGGTCAGGGCCTTGAAGCCGTCGAAGCTGACGTTGATATCTTCCAGGGTCAGGATGGTGCCGTGGCGCACATCCAGGCCCTCGCCAGCGGCGCGGCCAAGGCCCAGCGCATCGCGGCTGGTGCCGGCGTCGCTATTGGGATTGTAAGCAGGCTCGAGCATAAATTCGGGTACCGGAGTGGCGCGCATTATTGTTCCCCCTTTTTGCGCAGCAGGCCGATCACGCCCTTGGGCAGATACAGCGTCACCAGGATAAACAAGGCCCCCAGGGCGAACAGCCAATACTCGGGAAAGGCCACGGTGAACCAGCTCTTCATGCCGTTGACGATACCGGCACCAAGGATCGGCCCAATCAGGCTGCCGCGCCCGCCAAGGGCCACCCACACTGCCGCTTCGATGGAGTTGGTCGGCGACATTTCGCTGGGGTTGATGATGCCCACCAGCGGCACATACAGCGCCCCGGCCAGACCACAGAGCACCGCGCTCAACACCCAGATAAACAGCTTGTAGCCGCGTGGGTCGTAGCCGCAGAACATCAGGCGGTTCTCGGCATCACGCAGCGCCGTCAGCACCCGGCCGAACTTGCTTTTGGCCAGACGCCAGCCCAGCAGCAGACTGACGAAAAGCAGCGCGACGATGGCCAGAAACAATGCCGTGCGCGTGCCTTGCGCGGTGATATCAAAGCCCAGAATGGTGCGGAAGTTGGTAAAGCCGTTGTTGCCGCCGAAGCCGGTTTCGTTGCGGAAAAACAGCAGCATGCCGGCGAAGGTCAGGGCCTGGGTCATGATCGAGAAGTACACGCCCTTGATCCGCGAACGGAAGGCGAAGAAACCGAATACCAGGGCCAATAAACCAGGCGCCAGCACCACCAGGCACAGGGCCCAGAGAAAATGCTGGGTGCCGGCCCAGTACCAGGGCAGTTCGCTCCAGGACAGAAACACCATGAATGCCGGCAGGCCATCGCCGGCGCTTTCACGCATCAGGTACATGCCCATGGCATAACCGCCCAAGGCGAAAAACAGGCCATGGCCGAGGGACAGCAAACCGGCGTAACCCCACACCAGATCCAGGGCCAGGGCAACGATGGCGTAGCAAAGAATCTTGCCCACCAGGGTCAGGGTGTAGGCCGACACTTGCAGCGGGTTGTCCGCCGGCAACAGGTGCAGCAACGGCAGAATGATCAGGACGGCGAGCACCACGGCAGCGATGCCGAGGGTCAGTTTCGGGCCGGCTTTCTGCGCCAGCGTAAGGCTGATTGGCTGGTTCAATCGATCACCCGACCTTTAAGTGCAAAGAGGCCCTGCGGACGCTTCTGAATAAACAGAATGATCAAGGCGAGGATAAGGATCTTGCCCAGTACGGCGCCGATCTGTGGTTCGAGAATCTTGTTGGCGATGCCCAGGCCAAAGGCGGCCATCACACTACCGGCCAACTGGCCGACACCGCCGAGCACCACCACCAGGAACGAGTCGATGATGTAGCTCTGGCCAAGGTCCGGGCCGACGTTGCCGATCTGGCTCAGGGCTACGCCGCCCAGACCGGCGATACCTGAGCCGAGGCCGAAGGCGAGCATGTCCACACGGCCGGTGGGCACCCCGCAGCAGGCAGCCATATTGCGGTTCTGGGTGACGGCACGGACGTTGAGGCCCAGGCGGGTTTTGTTCAGCAGCAGCCAGGTCAGCACCACCACAAACAAAGCGAAGCCGATGATCACCATACGGCTATACGGCAGCACCAGATTCGGCAGCACCTGCACGCCGCCCGACAGCCAGGCCGGGTTGGCCACTTCCACGTTCTGCGCGCCGAACAGCACGCGCACCAGTTGAATCAGGATCAGGCTGATACCCCAGGTGGCCAGCAGGGTTTCCAGCGGACGACCGTAGAGGTGGCGGATCACCGTGCGCTCCAGGGCCATACCGATGGCAGCGGTGACAAAGAACGCTACCGGCAGCGCCACCAAGGGGTAGAGCGCCAGCGCCTCGGGAGCGAAGCGTTGAAAAAGGATCTGCACCATATAGGTGGAGTAGGCACCGAGCATCAGCATTTCGCCGTGGGCCATATTGATCACCCCGAGCAGGCCGAAGGTGATCGCCAGGCCAAGGGCCGCCAGCAGCAGAATCGAGCCCAGAGACAAACCGCTGAAGGCCTGCCCCAGCAACTCGCCGAACAGCAGCCGGCGTTTAACCTGCGCCAGGCTGGTTTCGGCGGCGGTGCGCACGCTGGCATCGGTTTCTACCGCCGGGTCGAGCAGGGTTTCCAGGCGGGTGCGGGCCAGGGGGTCGCCGGTTTCACCCAGCAGGCGCACCGCGGCCAGGCGAATCGCCGGGTCGGCGTCGATCAACTGCAGGTTGGCCAGGGCCAGAGAGAGCGCGTCGCGCACCGTGTCGTCGTCTTCACTGGCCACGCGCGCATTGAGCAATTCCAACTGCGCCGGCTTGGCACTTTTCTGCAGTTGCTGCGCGGCGGCCAGGCGCACGGCCGGCTGTTTATCCAGCAGCAGGTGGCTGGCCTGGGCAGTGCCGATCAGGCCGCGCAGGCGGTTGTTCAATGGCAGTTTTTTCGGCGTTGCAGCCGGTTGCGCATCGCCACCTTCGGCGGCTTGCCAGCCACTGTCGGTCTGAATAAACGGCACCTTGTTGCTGTCGCTGGCCAGTTGGCCTTTTTGCAGGGCCTCGATCAGTGGCAAGCGCTTGGCATCGGGGTGGGCCGACCAGTCTTCCAGCAGGGTGGCCTGCTTGGCGGGGTTGGCGGCAACGAAATCGGCTGCATCGCCGGCCTGGGCAGTGGGTGCCAGGAGGGTGAGCAGCAGAGGAAGTAGGGGTAGAGAACGGAGCAGGGCAGTGAGCATAAGAGCGTCCTTGGAGATCGTGCCGGACGGGGGAGGGCAATGGGTGACGTGGACGCAACACCGTCGTCCCAGCGCAGGCTGGGACCCAGGTACGGAGATCGGTCGGCTGACACGGTTCCCCTGCACGATTCTGGGTTCCTGCCTGCGCAGGAACGACGGGGGTTGGGTGAGGGAATTCCTACTCAACCTACGTCCAGCACAATTGCCTTACTTCGACTTAACCGCGTAATCCGGCTTCTTGTCGTTACCCGGGATATACGGGCTCCATGGTTGAGCACGCACCGGACCTTCGGTCTGCCACACCACGTTGAACTGCCCGTTGTCCTGCACTTCGCCGATCATCACCGGCTTGTGCAGGTGGTGGTTGGTTTTGTCCATAACCATGGTGTAGCCGTCTGGCGAGACGAACTCCTGACCGGCCATGGCTTCACGCACTTTGTCGACATCGGTGGTGCCGGCCTTGTTGACGGCCTGGGCCCACATGTTGATGCCCACGTAGGTGGCTTCCATTGGGTCGTTGGTTACTGCGGTCTGGTAGTTCGGCAGGTTTTTGGCTTTGGCGTAGGCCTTCCAGCTGTCGACGAATTTCTTGTTGGTGGGGTTATCCACTGACTGGAAGTAGTTCCAGGCGGCCAGTTGGCCCACCAGTGGCTTGGTGTCGATGCCGCGCAGTTCTTCTTCGCCTACCGAGAAGGCCACAACCGGGGTCTCGGTGGCTTCGATGCCCTGGTTGCCCAGTTCCTTGTAGAACGGCACGTTGGAGTCGCCGTTAACGGTGGAGATCACCGCCGTTTTGCCACCGGCCGCGAACTTCTTGATGTTGGCCACGATGGTTTGATAGTCGCTATGACCGAAGGGGGTGTAGACCTCTTCGATGTCCTTGTCGGCCACGCCTTTGCTGTGCAGGAACGAGCGCAGGATCTTGTTGGTGGTGCGTGGGTAGACGTAGTCGGTACCCAGCAGGAAGAAGCGCTTGGCGGCGCCGCCGTCTTCGCTCATCAGGTATTCAACGGCCGGAATGGCTTGCTGGTTGGGCGCAGCGCCGGTGTAGAACACGTTCGGCGACATTTCTTCGCCTTCGTATTGCACGGGGTAGAACAGCAGGCCGTTGAGTTCTTCGTAAACCGGCAGCACCGATTTGCGCGATACCGAGGTCCAGCAACCGAAGGTTACTGCCACTTTGTCCTGGGTCAGCAGCTGGCGGGCTTTTTCCGCGAACAGCGGCCAGTTGGAAGCCGGGTCAACCACCACGGGCTCAAGCTTTTTACCGAGCACGCCACCTTTGGCGTTGATCTCGTCGATGGTCATCAACGCCATGTCTTTCAGCGAAGTTTCGGAAATGGCCATGGTGCCGGACAGCGAATGCAGAATGCCGACCTTGATGGTTTCGGCAGCTTGCAGGCTGTACGGGAACAGGCCACTGAGCAGCAGGGTACTGGCGGCGAGGGTAGCTTTGAGGAACGGGCGGCGTTTCATCGGGGGAAGCTCCTGGGCGGTCCGTGCACATCACTGATGGAAGGCAGATTGGTTCTTATCGGTTGGCGTAGCAGGCGAGGTATGCAACCTGCTCGCGTCAAAGCAATGGCAGCATCCGTGCCAAATCGCGCAAACCGCGTGTTGCTGCGGTTGACCGCCCTCTCAGGTTTTCGTCTGTAGTGTTGCCTGCTCCGTATTGGTGCATTTTTCGTTGGTTTTTCCGGGTGCGGGCGCTTTTATGTTCTGTTTTGTCGCTTTCAGGACACAAGGCTGCGGATTTTCAGACATAAATGCCTGAAACAGAGGCGATAGAATTCAGCGCAAAGTGGCTTGTCAGCGCGGCTTTTCGCAGTTTTATCAAAGGTTTGTGGATGCTTTGCCAGCTGTTGCGCGGGCCGGGACGAAGTCCTGACGATGAAGGTGGGGTGAATTTCGACTTGCATGACTGTGTTTATATACAGTACTATTTTCTCCCCTCAAGGCCGGAACCTTCCCCAATTTCCGGCCGCCCCTGGGCAGCTCCTTGATCGAGCTGCCCTTTTTTTTGCCTGGCGTTTGCCTTACAGGGTAAAGCGATTCACCAAACCGTTGAGGTCCACCGCCAGGCGCGACAAGTCCTGGCTGGCGGCGCTGGTTTCATGGGCACCGGCCGAGGTTTGCTGGGCCAGATCGCGGATGTTCACCAGGTTGCGGTCAACTTCGCGGGCGACCTGAGCCTGTTCCTCTGAGGCACTGGCGATCACCAGGTTGCGCTCGCTGATATGGCTGATGGCGTCGGTGATCTCGGCCAACGCCGCACCGGCGGCGCGGGCCAGTTCCAGGGTGCTGTTGGCGCGATGGGTGCTGCTTTGCATGGCGCTCATGGCCTGGTCGGTACCCTGTTGGATACCGCTGATCATCTGCTCGATTTCCTGGGTCGATTGCTGCGTGCGGTGAGCCAGAGCGCGCACCTCATCCGCTACCACGGCAAAGCCGCGGCCGGCATCGCCAGCGCGGGCGGCCTCGATGGCGGCGTTAAGGGCGAGGAGGTTGGTCTGCTCGGCGATGGAGCGGATCACATCCAGCACCTTGCTGATATCGCGTACCTTGGTGGCCAGCTGTTCCACATGCTCCGACGTGCTGGAGACATCGCCGGCCAGGTCGCTGATGGAATTGACGGTTTTGTTTACCTGATCCTGGCCCAGGCGTGCGGTGCGGTCCGAGGCATTGGAGGCTTCCGAAGTGGCCACGGCATTGCGCGCCACCTCATCCACCGCAGTGGTCATCTCGTTGACGGCAGTGGCCGCTTGCTCGATTTCGTTGTTCTGCTGGTGCAGGCCACGGCTGGAATCTTCGGTCACCGCATTGAGTTCTTCGGCCGCCGAGGCCAACTGATCCGAGGACTGGGCGATATGGTGAATGGTGTCCTTTAGGCTTTGCTGCATGGCGCGCAGCGAGCCCAGCAACAGTGCCGGTTCATCGGTGCCATCGACCAGAATGGTGGTGGACAGATTGCCCTTGGCCACGGTGGCGGCAACGTCCATCGCCTGGGTCAGCGGATTGACGATACTGCGGGTCAGCAGCACCGCCAGCACGCCGGTCAGCGCAGCGGCCACCAGCATAAAGGCCAGCACCACCATCACGGCTGCGTCATAGGCTGCGGCGGATTTTTTCGCTTCGTTCGCAGCGCTCAGACGGTTGATCTCCATGAGCTTTTCCAGCTGGGTGCCGAGGCCATCGGAATAGGTCTTGTACTCGCCGGCAAGGAAGGCTTTCATCTCCTCGACCTGACCGGCGGTTGAGAGCTCGGCCAACTTGGCATTGGCTCTGTAGTAGTCATCGAGCATGGCTTTGAAGCTTTTGTACTGCTCGCGCTCTGCGCCCTCTGCGATCAACGGTTCGTAGCTGGCTTGCGCTTGGCGCAACTGCTCGGTCAAGTCCTTCTGGCGGCTGACCACGGCCGGCAGCTGTGTCGGTTCGCGTTCCACCACAAAGCGGAAGGCGATGATGCGCAGGCGCAGCATCTTTTCATTGATGGTGCCGAGCGCCGCATAGCTGGGCATGCTGTTTTCGTTGAGATCGACAGTGGTGGCGCGGATGTCTTTCATCTTGCCCAGGGCGAACAGTCCGAGCAGAACCACCAGTACTGCCACCAGGGAGAAGCAGAAGATGGCCCGTGGTGCGATCTTCAAACGGCGTAATAGCATGAGCGAAAACCTCGTGTTGTTTTGAGGACAGCTGCCGGCACCGCACACACCGCCCGCTTATACGAGGCTATCGTCAACGGGCCCGGGAACATGAGCCGGGTATTTCACCGCCTGTGGTCAGCGGTCTTTGCGTTTACACTGCGCCATCCCTGAATTACTGAAAATTTCTATGCCCAGCCAAGCCCTAGCCCGCCTGCATCAGCACCTGCTCACCGCCCTGCAGGGCGACCTCAGCGATGCTCACCGCCTGTTCCATGGCCGTGGTCTGCGCTGGCCGGGGCTGGAAGAAATCACCGTCGACTGGCTGCAGGGTGTGGTACTGGTGTGCCTGTTCCGCCAGCCTGGCGACAGCGAACTGACCGAGCTGCAGAGCATGTTGCTGACTCTGGCCCAAACGCCGGTCTGGCAGCGTGCGCAAGCGCACAGCCTGCTTGTGCAGCATCGCTACAAGGAAGGCGACGCAAAGCAGCCGGCGCTTAATTCGGGGGGCGCTGGCACTCCCGCTTCTCCTCAGAGTAGCCGTGCCGAATGGATTGTGGGTGGGCCGCACAGCGAGTGGCTGATCAGCGAAGACGGCCTGCGTTTTCAGCTCGATCTGGGCAACAAACAGAACACCGGTCTGTTCCTGGATATGCGCTACGGCCGCCGCTGGGTGCGTGAGCAGGCCGATGGCAAACGCCTGCTCAACCTGTTTGCCTACACCTGCGGGTTTTCCGTGGCGGCGCTGGCCGGGGGTGCCACTCAGGTGGTGAATCTGGATATGGCCAAGGCGGCCCTCAACCGCGGGCGCGACAACCATCGCCTGAATCAACAGGACCTCAGCCGCGTGAGCTTCCTCGGTCATGAGCTGTTCAAGTCGTGGAGTGCGGTCAAACGTTATGCCCCCTATGACCTGATCATCATCGACCCGCCGACCTTTCAGAAGGGCAGCTTTGCCCTGACCCAGGACTACGCCAAGATCCTCCGGCGTTTGCCGGACCTGCTCAACCCGGGCGGCCAGGTACTGGCCTGCGTCAACGATCCCCATATCGGCCCGGATTTTCTCCTTGCCGGCATGGCCGAGCACGCCCCGGCATTGCAGTTCGAAAGGCGCCTGGACAACCCGCCGGAGTTTGCCGATGTGCATGAGCACGGTGGGCTCAAGGCCCTGGTTTTCGCCTATCGCCCCGGGGTTGAAAACGCCATGACGGCAGAGGCGTAAAAGCCTTAATCTGCCTCGCTCGCTGGTTCTGAAACCAGCCGCTTTCTACTCAACAGCAAGGAACCCCGCATGCCTGACTTGTCCGCGTTTCCTATCACCGCTAAATGGCCGGCGCAGCATCCCGAGCGCATTCAGCTGTATTCGCTGCCCACCCCCAACGGCGTAAAAGTATCGATCCTGTTGGAAGAAACCGGCCTGGCCTACGAGGCGCACAAAGTGCGTTTCGAGCAGAACGATCAGCTGTCGCCGGAGTTTCTCTCGCTCAATCCGAACAACAAGATTCCCGCCATCATCGACCCCAATGGTCCTGACGGTAAGCCGCTGGAGCTGTTCGAGTCGGGTGCGATTCTGCTCTACCTGGCTGACAAGGCAGGCGCGTTTATTCCGCAGGATGCAGCGGGTCGCTACCAGACGATTCAATGGCTGATGTGGCAAATGGGCGGGGTCGGGCCGATGTTCGGCCAGCTCGGTTTCTTCAATAAATTTGCCGGCAAAGAGTACGAAGACAAACGCCCGCGCGACCGTTATGTCGGCGAAAGCAAACGCCTGCTGGGCGTGCTGGATCAGCGGCTGCAAGGGCGTGAATGGATCATGGGCAACGAGTACAGCATTGCCGATATCGCCACCTTTCCGTGGGTCCGCAACCTGATCGGCTTCTATGAAGCGGGTGATCTGGTGGGCATCAAAAACTTCCCGGAAGTGAACCGCGTGCTGGAAAAATTCTTGCAGCGGCCAGCGGTAATCAAAGGGCTGACTATTCCTCAGTGATCTGAAATGCAGAGCAAAGCTCGCGGCTGAAGCCCCTCCCACAGGGCACCTCGAATTCTGTGGGAGGGGCTTTAGCCGCGAGCTCTTGCGATCCCAAGCAGCTATTGAGCAAGAGCCTATTGATGAACAACGCTCCACTCGTTCGCGACGCCCGCGATGATGATATGCCCGCCGTACAAGCCATCTACGCCCACCACGTACTCACCGGCATCGCCAGCTTCGAACTGCAACCACCGACCCTGGAAGAGCTGCTGCGCCGCCGCGCCGACGTGCTGGTTAACGGCCTGCCGTATCTGGTGGCCGAACTGGACGGCGAGGTGGTCGGCTACGGCTACGCCACCCTCTACCGCCCGCGCCCGGCCTACGGCAATACCGTGGAAGATTCGGTGTATGTCCGCGATGGCATGGGTGGGCGTGGCATCGGCCAGGCGCTGCTGGCCGAGGTGATCGAGCGCTGCATTGCCAATGGCCGGCGGCAGATGGTGGCAGTGATCGGCAACAGCGAAAACCACGGCTCCATCGCCCTGCATACGCGTATGGGCTTTCGTCTGGTGGGGGTATTCGAGGCGGTGGGTTTCAAACATGGCCGTTGGGTCGACACGGTGCTGATGCAGCGCAGCCTGGGCGACGGCGCGCAAACCCTGCCCGGCGTTTAGGCTTGCATCACCTGGTCCTGCAGCAGGGCCAGTAATTCCCGCTGCAAGGCGGTTATCGCACCGCCAGCGCTGACCAGCGCCAGCTCGCTGGGTGCCAGGGCCGGCAAGTCGTCGCACAGCTGATGCGTAGCCAGCACGGCGCTGCTGGGCAGTACGGAAATGCCCAGCCCGGACGCCACCGCCGCCTGGATGCCAGTCAGGCTGTGGCTGCCAAAGGCGATACGCCAGCGGCGCTTGGCCTTGTCCAGGCTGCGGATCGCCCGCAGGCGGTAGATGCAGCCCTGGGGAAACAGCGCCAGTGGCAGGGGCTGCTCATCCAGCAGCGCCTGTTGGCCCTTCACCCACACCAGGGATTCCGGCCAACTGGCCAGGCATTCGCCCTGACCCGGCTCGCGTTTGATCAGGGCGATATCCAGTTCACCACTGGCCAGTTTGTGCTGCAGATCCGTGCTCATGCCGCTGACGGTTTCCAAGCGCGCCGCCGGCCGGGCCTGGGTAAAACCGGCAAGCAGGGCGGTCATGCGCTGGGTATCGAAGTCCTCCGGCACCCCCAGGCGCAGCGGCAGCAAAGTGCCTTCGCTGGCCAGCGCCTCCTCGGCTTCCTGGGCCAGCCCGAGCAGACGTCGGGCATATTGCGCCAGCAGTTCGCCCTGGGCAGTGGGCGTTACCTGGTTGCCGCTGCGGTCGCGCAGCAACAGGCTGTGGCCGACGCTTTCCTCCAGGCGCCGCACCTGTTGGCTGACTGTCGACTGGGTGCGATGCACCCGCTCGCCGGCGCGGGTAAAACTGCCTTCGTCGACCACGCACACCAGGGTTTTGAGCAGTTCGAGGTCGAGCATGGCGGTTACCTGCTTATTTGAATTGGCACTGAGTGGTAGAGGTTAATTTAATTTAACACTATCAAAAAGGGCTCCTATGCTGGCCGCCTATTCTCTTCTGGAGCTGCGCCATGCCCCTTGAAACTCCGTCCCGCGAAAACAAGTCCCTTGAAGCCCTGCCACGGCCGTTGTGGCTGACCTTCGATTGCTACGGCACCTTGATTCAATGGGACGAGGGGCTGCTGCTGGCGGTGGAAAAAATGCTCAGCAAGCATTCCGGTCATCAGATCGAGCCGCGGCGGTTTATCGAGGTTTACGACCACCACGAACATGCGCTGGAGCAAACTCCGCCGCATCGCTCGTTTCGCCAGGTAACCCGCGAGGGGTTGCGCTTGGCCATGGAGCAGCTGGGGCTGCCGTCCAGCCCGGCCGATGGCGAGCTGCTGGCCGATAGCATCGCGGCGATGCCGCCCTTTGCCGAAGTGCCGGCTGCCCTGGCGCGTCTCAAGCACATGGGCTTTCGCCTGTGCATTGTTTCCAACACGGACGACGACATCATTGCCGGCAATGTGGCGCAACTGGGCGGCCATATCGACCGGGTGATCACCGCGCAGCAGGCCGGTGCCTACAAGCCGGCACCGCGGCTGTTTGACTATGCCCATGAACAACTCGGGGTCAGCCGCGAGCAGGTGGTGCACATCTGCGCCAGCCCCCATCTGGACCACGCCGCCGCCCGCGATATGGGCTTTCGCTGTGTGTGGGTGGATCGCGGCACCGGCCGCCAATTGCTGCCCGACTATCGCCCCGACGCCACGGTTTTCACCCTCGATCAGGTGCCGGATATGTTCCAGACCCTGGGTTGGTAGCGGGCTGCCAAACCGCCGGCTAAGGAAAAAGCCTGAACGAAATAACGCCCCTCACACTCAAGTTTTATAGGCCCCAGGAAAAACCAAAGGGGCTATCAAGCTCACAGGGTGAGGAAAACAATAATGCTCAATTCAGACGCTTACGTTGCTGCCTTGGATGAATCGTCTACCGCTTCCGGGGTTTCCTGGGCGGCGGTATTCGCAGGGGCTGTCGCCGCCGCGGCATTGTCCCTGATCCTCTTGTTGCTGGGCTCGGGCCTGGGCTTCGCCGCTGTTTCACCGTGGGCCGACAAAGGCTTGAGCGCGCAAGGCCTGGGAATTTCGGCGATTATCTGGCTGGCCTTTACGCAGCTGATTGCAGCCGCCATGGGTGGCTACCTGGCCGGTCGTCTGCGCAAGCGTTGGACGACGCTGCACAACGACGAGGTGTACTTTCGCGACACCGCCCATGGCTTTTTGGCCTGGGGTGTAGCGACGCTGGTAACCGCCTCCTTGCTGGTGGGTTCGGTCAGCAGCCTGGTGAGCGGTACCGCTCAGGTCAGCGCGACCCTGGCAACCAGCCCGGCAACCGCGCAGGTCGCCGAAAGCAATAACGACACTTACTTTATCGACAGCCTGTTCCGTGACAGCCGTGCCGCTCCGGTGACTTCCGACGCCGCCCACGACGTTGCCGCGCGTATCGTCGCCCGCAACCTGGCGAGCGATAGCGGCGCATTGAATACGCAAGACCGTGCCTACCTGGCGCAACTGGTGGCGCAACGTACCGACCTGAGTCAGGCCGATGCCGAGGCCCGTGTCGACAAGATTTACGGTGAGGCACATCAGGCCGTTGTCGACCTGAAAGTCGCTGCTGATGCCGCCAAAAAAGCTGCCGCTCATGCGACGCTGTGGATGTTTGTCGCGCTGCTGATCGGTGCCTTCGTCGCCGCGTTCACCGCCATCTACGGTGGTCGTCAACGTGATGCTGTGGTGATCGTCGAAGATCGTCGCACCGTGCCTGTTCGCTAACCGCCCCCGCAAACAAGGAGAACAACATGCCTGCCATTCTGCTCTGGTTACTTGGTGTGCCAATCCCGCTCATCATCCTGCTTATTCTTGTTTTCTAAGCGCTGGTTCTGTTTGAGAGGGTCTGGCCGCTGCGCCAGTCCCTTTCTTTGAAAGGAGTTCTTTTATGGCTACCCCCACTATTCATTACAAAACCGCTGGGCACCTGGCCTGTGGCCGTGACAGCCACCTGCCGTCCAGCACCGAACTCGCGCGGGTTAAATGCCGCACCTGCCGCAACACAGAGGCATTCAAAACTGCCCGTAAAGACACTCGCAACGCGGCCCGCCGCGCTGCCCGTAAAGCCAAGGCCACGCATAGCTCAATGGATTGGCGCGCCGCCTGGCGTGAACAGTTGGCCGCGCTGCCTGGGCAGAATCGCCTGCCGCGTGGCTTCGCCAGTCAGCCGTTCGTATAACGCGCAGGCGTTGGAATAATTCGGGCCCGGCAGGTAACTGTCGGGCCCGTTTTGTTTGGCGGGAGGGGTGGGGCCGGTTTATTCGCCGCGAATGTATTGTTCGAGGTGGTTAATCAGGCTTTCCTGCTCGGAGATGATGTCTTTCACCAGGTCGCCAATGGACAGCAGGCCGATCACTTTGCCGTCTTCGAGCACCGGCAGATGGCGCAGGTGGCCGTCGGTCATCAGTTGCATGCAGTGGCGGTTGCCTTCTTTGGGGCTCACCGTGATCACCTTGGCGGTCATGATTTCGCTGACCTTGGCCGACGAGTCGCGTTCCAGCATGGCGATCTTGCGCACGTAGTCGCGCTCACTGACGATGCCCACCAGCTCGCCCAGCTCAGTCACCAGCAAGGCGCCGATGCCCAGCTCGCCCATCAGTTTCACTGCCTCGAGCACCGAGGTGTCGGGGCTGACGCTGAAAATGCTGTTCCGGGTTTTCGCTTTGAGGATTTCCGCGACGGTTTTCATACCCTGACTCCTGTGGCTTCTTCTTGTTATAGCAGTGGCTATCACGTTTAGTGCCAACAGCACGGGCTACGGGCACCCGGGCAGTCGCTGAGACACTATTGAACAGGCTTTGCAGAGCGGTTACAGCGCTGAAAACGGCTTCTGCTAGTGCGCCAGCGGCAGGCTCAAACGAACCTCGACTCCACCGGCGACGTTGCCAATGGTTATAGCACCGCCATGCAGGCTGGCCACTTCCTGCACAAAGTTGAGGCCCAGACCGGTGCTCTTGCGCCCGCTGTGTGGGCGCGGCAGGGAGTAGAAACGTTCGGTCAGACGGGACAGCGCATAGTCGGGAATCGGCGCGCACTGGTTGAACACGCTCAGGGTCAGCACGTCGTCCTGCCGCTCGGCGCTAAAGCGCAATTCGCCACCTGCCGGGGTGAAGTCCAGAGCGTTATCCAGCAGATTGGCCAGCGCCTGCTGCAGCAGAAAACGTTCGCCCAGCACATGCACCTCGGCCGGCACCTGATTGGCCACCTGCAGTTGCCCACTCAGCAGACGTGCCGTCTGCGCCTGCAATTGCTCATCCAGCAGGGCCCGCAGCGGCAGCGGCACGCGCTCGTCCAGCCCCTGGCGTTGTTCCACCAGGGCCAGGTTGAGCAGGCGTTCGATCAGCCGTTGCAGGCGCGCACTTTCGGTCTGGATATTGCCAACGAAACGCTGGCGCTGCTCGCTGGGCATCTCGCCCTCGAGCAACTCCGCCGCGCCACGAATCGCCGCCAGCGGGCTTTTCAATTCGTGGGTCAGGGTGTGCACATAGCGCTCGACGTACGCCTTGCCTTCCAGTTCGCTGCGCATATGTTCCAGGGCTTCGGCCAGCTGCTTCAGCTCACCGCCCTGCAAGGCTGGCAATGGACTGCGTTCGCCGGCCGAGACCGCCTGGGCATAGTCGGTGAGGCGGCGCAGCGAGGCGCTCAGCCACCAGGACAACAAGCCGCCAGCCAGCAGGCCAAGAAAGATCAGCCCGGCACCGAACCAGGCCAGGCGTTTCTGCGAGCGCTCGATATAGGGCTGCAAGGTGCGACTCGGTTTGCTTACCGAGACCACGCCGATGATCTTGCCCTGCTCCTTGATCGGCGCAGCCACGTACATCACCGAGGTTTCCGGGTCTTGCGGATCTTCACGGGTGGAGCGCGCGCCGTACTCGCCGCGCAGGGTCAGGTACACATCGTTCCAGCGCGAGTAATCCTGGCCTACCGCTTCGCCACTGGAATCCACCAGCACCTTGCCCTGGGCGTCGGTGATGTAAATGCGGTGGCTGACCTCGCCTTTGGTCATGCCCCAGATCTGCGCGAGCGGCTGACGTTGGCCGTAGGCCTGGAAACGCTCCTGCCAGTGTTCCTGGGTGAGGCGGCCGCTGCGCAGGTCATCGCGCAACAGCTCGGCCAACAGGTTGGCGGTGTCCACCAGGGTTTCTTCGGTGGTCTGGCGTACGCCGGGACGGATTTCGTCCATCACCGTGCTCAGCACAAACCAGCCGGACAGGCCGACGAACACAAAGTAGACGAGGAAAATCCGGATCCCGAGCGGCATCAGTCCACCTTGATGCTGTAGCCCAGACCGCGATGGGTCTGGATCGGCTCGGCATTCGCCGCTATCTGGCGCAGCTTGGCGCGCAGGCTTTTGATATGGCTGTCGATATTGCGCTCGTAGCCGGCCTCGGCCGCCACCCCGGCGGCATCCAGCAACTGCTCGCGGCTGAACACCCGCAGCGGCTGCGCCAGCAGGGTTTGCAGCAGGCGGAACTCATGGCGGGTAAGGCCGAGCAGTTGGCCCTGGTAGTGAATCTGGAAGCGCTCGGCATCCACCGCGAACAGGCCGGCCGCCGCTGGTGCCGGCAGCGCGCGTGGTTGCATGCGCTTGAGAATGGCCTTGACCCGTGCCGCCACCTCGCGGGGGCTGAAGGGCTTGGTGACGTAGTCGTCAGCACCGATTTCGAGGCCCACCACACGGTCGATCTCGGCATTGCGTGCGGTAAGAAAAATCACCGGCACCTCGGAGAAACGCCGCAGCTGCTTGCAGGCCTCGAAGCCGGTCATATCAGGCAGACCGACATCGAGAATCAACAGATCGGCGGGGGAGTGTTGCTGATAGGCCAGGGCGTCACCGGCCAGGGTCAGCCAGTGGGTGCTGTAGCCCTCGCTTTGCAGGGCGTAGATCAGGGTGTCGGCGATCGCCGCTTCGTCTTCCACCAACAAGATATGGGGCATGGGCTTCCCGCCACGAGACACAGGTGCGAAAGCCTGCTGGAGCAGGGAAGGGGCGTCAAGCAACGAAAGGCGTAAACCAATAAAGACAGGGAAGCATCGGAGGTCTAACCCCCTAGCTCGGTATTTAAATAAGACTCGAGATAAGTGGTTTCTGATCAGTCCTACATGATAACGCCAGTGCATCAATAAAATCGCTTGCCTTCTCTTATGAACTTCACGTCGCTGAGTGCGAGAGCTTGGCGAGCGAGTTCTTTCAAGGTGTAAAAATGCACGCTGAACAATTTAAACAGTCTGCTCTGGCGTTAATCATTAGTAGCATTTTTTCGCAGTTCGCCCAGTCCGGTACAGTGCGTGATGATATCGATTACATGACCTATCGGAACTTTGCGGAAAATCGTGGATTATTCCGCCCCGGCGCAACCGATATTTCAATCTACTTCAAAGATGGCAGCCTGGCGGGCACGCTGGACAAGGCGCCGATGCCCGACTGGTCATCGGCGGTACTTACCGCCAAATCCATACTGGTCTCGCCGCAATACACGCTTTCAGCCACCCATAACGGCAGCATGGTCAACCTGGTTGCCTTTGGTTATTCGCAGCCCTTCAATACTACCGATACGCGCATATATAACTACCAGGTCGTGGCGCGCAATCCGCAGCCGGGAATGCGCGACACGGTAACGCCTCGCCTTAATAAGTTGGTAACCGAAGTTTATGCCATGCCGATTTATACCGGAGCATGGGCGGACTTGACCGATAAAAGCCGCTTCCCGATCTTTTATCGTGAAGGCAACGGCTATCAATATGTGCAGTCAGCGGATGGTACTAAAACGATTATTCCTGATACGCCGGGCGTTACCCGATATCGGACCGGCGGGATATTCAATACCGTCCGCTATTACCCAGGCACCAATATTCTTAATACCGTGGAATCCAGAGATGTGCTCAATAACTTGCATCTGCCTCTGCCAATTACCACCGAGGCTGGCGATAGCGGCTCGCCGCTTCTGGTATGGGATGCGGTGGAGAAAAGATGGTTGGTGCTGGCATCGCTGCTCGGTGTGTCGGGTAAGGCGAGTACCTATAACCTGATTTCCGCAGCGTTGTTTGACCAGTTGAAGAACAGCAATAGCGACCCGGATGTGCTGGACAGTGACCTCAATCAAACCATCAACTGGAATAGCTCCGCGCTTGAACAAGGCACCAGCAGCTGGCTTTGGCATGGTCCTGACGCCTCCCTTGTTGACGACACCACCACAGCGCTGAACGGCGGCAAGGATCTGGCCTTTAACGGTCTTGGCGGCACTATCGTTCTCAATCAGGACGTGGACATGGGCGCTGGGTCATTAACCTTCAACAACGACTACACCCTGAAAGCCGCCGCGGCACAAACCTGGAAAGGTGGCGGGGTTACGGTTAACAGCGACAAAACCCTGACCTGGCAAGTCAACGGGGTAAAGGGCGATAGCTTGCACAAGCTGGGAACAGGCACCTTGCTGATCAATGCCCAAGGCATCAATCCGGGCGAGCTCAGCGTAGGCGAGGGCACGGTCATTCTGGATCAACGCGCCGATGCCAATGGCAATGTTCAGGCGTTTTCCCTTGTGGATATCGTCAGCGGCAGACCCACTGTGGTGCTGCACGATGCCGGCCAGATAGATACCCACAACCTGTACTTTGGCTTTCGCGGTGGTCGCCTGGATATCAATGGCAACGACCTGAGCTTTAGTCACGTTCACCACGTCGATGGTGGCGCGCAGATCGTCAACCACGCGAGCGGTGCAGCAGCAACCCTCAGCGTGTCGGGTTATCGACTCGCCGATATCCCCCTGTTGAATTGGGATACCCAGGGCAACAAAGGCATTGGCAACGATCTGTTCAGCTATAAACGCGGTGCCATCACCCAGTATTTCGCGCTCAAGGCGACAGGCAGCTACGGTTTTTTCCCTACCAATGCCACCAGCAACGCCCAATGGGAGTATCTCGGCACCGATGAAACCCTTGCGAAACAAACCATTTTTTCCCGCCGTTATGCGCTCGATTACTACCTGGGCAAGTTGGGAGAGGACGATCCGCAACGGCTCAATGGTGCCTTGAACTTCACCTATAACCCGGAGGTTTCCGAGGCGTTGCTCAACCTGCAGGGCGGCTCGAACCTGAACGGTACCTTGAGTATCCAGAAGGGCACGCTGCTGTTGTCCGGCTACGCCCAGCTGAATGCCGATGGCACCTTGTACGGCTGGGACAGTAGCGACTATCTGGCGACTGCTACCGATGTCGGCAGCAATGCGACGTTACAGCTGGGTAATTACGCGCGCTTGCTGAGCAACCTCAGCGCTGCGGCAGGTAGCGTTATTTCGCTGGGTGCCGTGGATGCCACGCTAAGCAGCGACAGTCGCAGTTGGACCCAGTCATGCATTTTGTTCGGCGCGCTGGTTTGCCAGCCCGCGACCACCACCGATACCACCCCGGCCAGCCTGCTCAGGGGCAATGTGCAATTGCTGGATAACGCCGCCATGATCGTCGGCAACGGAGTGGTTGAGGGCGCGGTGCAGGGCAGTGCGTTGTCGTCGATGACCCTGGGCAGCAAAGGCTTATGGCTGATGCGCGATGACAGCCAGATCGGCGCACTGCGCATGCTGTCGGGATCTCGCGTTGCGCTGAATGCAGACAGCTCCGGCGTTGGTTACCGGCGTCTGGATATCAAAGGTGATCTGCTAGGTAGCGGCACCTTCAGCCTGAGCGTGGATCTGAACCGCGGGGTGGGCGACTCCCTGGCCCTTTATCAGGGTGGCAGCGGCAGTTTCTTCCTGGACGTAAATCCCATCGCCGCTGCCGCTTCGCCCACGGCCGTTAACCACCTGGGCCTGGTTTATCTGCAGAGCTCGCAGGCCGACTACAGCAACCTGCGCTTCAATCTGCCGACTGGTTACCTGGACAGCGGCAACTACCGTTATCAATTGCGCGACAGCGGCAGGCAATCCTGGGAGTTATACAACCCGCTGGCAGCGCAGACTCCAACCCCGGTAACCCCTACGCAGCCGCCCGCGCCTGCCGAGCCGGCGGTACCGCAAGTCCCGGCAAGCGCGGAAAACGCCATCAAGCAAAACGACTGGACCAGTCGGCGCACCAACGCCCTGTTATCGGATGATGCGGCGCGTTTCACGGCGGTGGTCGGGCAGATGGCCGGCCTGCAGGATCATCTGACAGAAGTGGCACCACAGAGCAGTGGGTTATGGACGGACGTGCGGCACAGCCAGCGGCAATTCGATAACTCACAAGTGCGTGACTGGAACCAGTACGTCACCTCCACATGGCTGGGTGCCGATAGCGCGGCGGCGACCCGATACGGCGATTTGCTGCTGGGTATCGCCGCGGCACAGGGCAGCGCCTCGTCGGCCTATGCGCAAGGCGACAAAGGCGACGACAGGCTGTACAGCGCAATGACCTATGCCAAGTTGTACCTTCCGAGCAATCTGTGGCTGGGCGCATCGCTGGGCACCCACCATTACCGAACCAGGCTGCAAAACTCGGTCAGCGCCAAGCAATCGGGGGGCATGAATACGGGCGCTCTGGCGACAGGCTATCGCTGGCAAATGGGCGGCTTTGGCATTCAACCGTCGTTGAGCGCAACCCTGATTGACGCGGGCGCGCAATCCTACAAGGTCGCCGATGCCGGGGCGGTGAAAGCGCCGGCTTCGACCAACCTCCAGTATCAGACTGGGCTGTTGGTGGATCGTACGTTCCTGCAAACGCCCGGCGCTGCGCTACGCGGCTTCGCCTCGCTTGGGTATGTGCTCAATAGCGATAAACAGGACACCGCGCAGATTGCCGATGCGGCGTTCATCAGCCGTCGCTACAACAACCTGACGACCAGCGATCTGGGCATGGAGCTGATGCTGGGGCACGCCCTGCAAACCAGCGCTCGTATGGGGTATTCCCAAGGCGAAGAGCGGGGTTCGGAGGTAACCGGCAGCCTGAGCCTGAAGTGGCTCTGGTAAGCGCTGCCGTCTGCCGCGCCGCGGCTAAACAGCCGCGGTATTGCGCTGCGAGGTGCTTAGCACTGCGGCTTGCCAGCGGTAAAGCGCCGCGCCGGATTTACCGCCGCATCGAATTCACGCAGGGCTTTGGCACCGATCAGCAGGGGGTAGTTGAAGCTACTGCGGTCGGTGAGATTGACCTCGATGACGCGGCTGACCCCGTCCATACACATGCGCATGGCCACCACTGGGCGCTTGGCAACTTCGGTACTTTCTTCGCCATCTTCCTCGTCGGAGCGGCTTTTGATTTTGCTGATACGCGCCACTTTGTGCTCATAGAGCTTGTCGTCGGCCTCTTTGGTGGCGAGGCGAAAACGCACCCAGTCTTCACCGTTTTTCTTGAACAACTCGATGTCCTTGGCGGACAGCGATGCGGTCAGAGCGCCGGTGTCCATCTTGGCTTTGAAGGTTTGGTCCAGCTCGGGAAGCTTGATGTATTCGTAGCGGCCATAAACGGTGGGTTCGGCGGCCAGAACGGGCAGTGCCAGCAGCGCTAGCAGGGCAATAAGCGGTTTCACGGGGCAGGTCTCTCCAGGCAGTAAAGGGGCTGCGTAAGGGTGAACAAAAGCCCTTAATACAGGCAATGGGGTGAAGAAAATGTAGCCGGTGAAGCAAAAGACTGTGTCGGCCAAACGTCCAGCCAGCGACTTGGAAGGCTCGCCAGGGCTGATTATCATTGACCGCCTGCGCTTAGTTAGGAGCCTTCATGCGCCGCTTGCTCACCGGTATGACCGTCGCCTCACTGCTTTTGCTCAACACATTGCTGTTGATCGGCCCGTTGATGATTCTGGGCCTGCTCAAGCTGATTTTGCCTGGCAAGCTCAGGGCCGCCTGTTCCGCCGGGGTGGTGTGGATTGCCGAAACCTGGTCGGACATCGACAAATTCATCTTCGCCCTCTGCCTGCCCACCGTCTGGGAAATCCGTGGCGACAATGAGCTGCGCATGGATCGCTCCTATCTGATGATCAGCAACCACCAATCCTGGGTGGATATTCCCGCGCTGATGCAGGCCTTTAACCGCAAGGCACCGTTCTTCAAGTTCTTTCTGAAAAAGGAATTGCTCTGGGTGCCGCTGCTGGGGCTGGCCTGGTGGGCGCTGGACTACCCGTTTATGAAGCGCTACTCCAAGGCTTATCTGGCCAAGCACCCGGAAAGGGCTGGGCAAGACCTGCTGATTACCCAACAAGCCTGCGAAAAATTCCGCAACCTACCAGTGAGCGTGGTCAATTACCTGGAAGGCACCCGCTGCACGCCGGCCAAACAGGCCGAGCAGCAGTCACCCTATAAACACCTGTTGAAACCCAAGGCCGGTGGCGTGGCCTTTGTGCTGGCCAGCCTGGGCGAACAGCTGGACGCCATTCTCGATATCACCGTGTTCTACCCCGGCGAGCGCATCCCCGGTTTCTGGGATCTGCTCTGTGGGCGTGTGCCCAAGGTGGTGGTGGATATCCAGACGCTGCCGATGGACCCGGCTCTGTGGCAGGGCGACTACCAGAACGACCCACAGTTTCGCGTGTATATGCAGAGCTGGATTTCCCAGCGCTGGGCGCAGAAGGATGCCCGCCTCAGCGCCATGAAGGCCGAAAGCCTGGCTTAACTCGCGGGCTTCCACAGACTGCCGAGGTTGCCCAACAGCGAACCGCCGACGCCCTGCTGACCGAGGTACTGCAACAGCAGTGGGGCGAATTGGCCGATCATGCCGCTGTCCATGCCCAGGGCACCGAAGGCGGCGCTAAGGTCTTGCGGGTTGTTCACATTGGCCACGGCGGCGGTGGCCTGCGGGCTCACCGGTTTGCCCGCCGACTTGCCCAACAGGCCGCTGAGCGAGCCCAACTGGGCCAGGCCGTTGGCCCCTTCGAACTTTTCCAGGCCCGGTACGGTTTGAGTCAGCTGGCTGTACTCATTGTTCGGCAGTTGATTCTTCGCCAGCCCCAGCATCGCCCCGGTACCGCCCACCGCTTGCTGCGGGGTGACCTTCAACTGCTTGAGCGCTGCCAGCAGCTGCAGGTTCTGTGGGTTGCTCAACAAGGCCGCCGAGGCGTCGCCGCCCTTATCGCCCTGGCTGGCGGAATACAGACTGGCGGCATCATTCAAGTTGAACGCAAACGCCTGGCAACTCAGCACAGACAACGCAGCAAGCAGAACCAGGCGGCGGGGAGCAGACATCGGGGGAAACCTCAGCGGGAAAGTAAGTGAGCGGTTGGACTTGGGAGAACCGGTGATGTTCCCAAGCGCCCGCGATTATCACGTAGGGTGCGTTCTGCGTACCATGCCCCTAACGCCGAAAGCGATTGAGAAACGAGCAATGAGCGAAGAACTGCAGATAGAAGACCTGGTGATCGGCGCTGGCAAAGCCGCCGTCAAAGGCGCCCTGATCACCACCCAGTACCGCGGCTTTCTCGCGGACGGCAGCGAGTTCGATTCCTCGTTTGCGCGGGGCAAAGCCTTCCAGTGCGTAATCGGCACCGGGCGGGTGATCAAGGGATGGGATATCGGCCTGATGGGTATGCAGGTCGGCGGCAAACGCAAACTGTGGGTGCCGGCACAGCTGGCCTATGGCGAACGCGGCATGGGTTCGCGGGTGCCGGCCAATGCCAATCTGCTGTTTGAGATCGAGTTGCTGGAAGTGCTGACGCGCGACGACTGAGCTCGCCCTATACGCCGGCATGGCAGCCGCGTGAAGCCCTGCGGCGATGGTCTAACCCTTGATCTTGAGCGGTGGCGGTTATACTGCCGGCCTTTGTGAGTGGAGACGGTGCTGTGCTGGATATCGCGATGTACGTTGTTCTCGGTATGGCCATGGGCACCTTGGGGGGCTTGTTCGGGATCGGTGGCGGGCTGGTCACCATTCCGATTCTGGGGGTGCTGTTCAACCTCGATCAGCAGATGGCCCAGGGCACCGCGTTGCTGATGGTGTTGCCCAATGTGCTGCTGGCGCTGTGGCGCTATAACCAGCGCAACCGTGTGGTGCCGCGCAATGCCCTGATGCTGATCGTGCCGAGCTTCTGTCTGGCCTGGCTGACCTCGCTGTTCGCCGTGCGCCTCGATCCGCAGATCATGCGTGTGGCCTTTGTCGGCTTTCTGCTGGTGCTGGTGCTGTTCAACCTGGCGCAGATGTTCTGGCACAAACCCACGGGTGAGCGGCAGCTGCGTTATGAAAATCGCCTGTGGATATTGGGTGCCGCTTCCGGGGTTACCGGCGGCCTGTTCGGCGTGGGCGGCGGGGTGGTGGCGACGCCGCTGCTGACCAGCGTGTTCGGTGCCAGCCAGGTGGTGGCTCAGGGGCTGGCGCTGGCGCTGGCGGCACCGTCCACCGGCATCACCCTGGTCACTTACGCTGTGCACCACCACGTCAACTGGGCCATGGGCATTCCCCTGGCGGTGGGCGGTTTGCTCAGTATCAGCTGGGGTGTGCGCCTGGCCCATGCTTTGCCGGAACAGGTGTTGCGCGCACTGTTCTGTGTCTTTTTGCTAGTGTGCGGCGCACTGCTGTTACTTAAGGTCTGAAGATGACTGAAGCGAGCAAGGAACCCTCCTGGCATCACCTGTTCCCCCTGATCACGGTGCTGATCTGGAGCGGTAATACCTTGGTCACCAAGCTGGCGGCAGGGCGCATCACGCCGCCCTCCATCACCTTCTACCGCTGGGCGCTGGCGTTTGTCCTGTTGTCGGTGTTTATGCTGCCCAGCGTCTGGCGCGCGCGGCAGCAGGTGAGGGCGCTGTTCCCCAAGCTGTTCACCCTCGGACTGCTGGGCATGATGATTTATCAGGGCCTGGCCTACTTTGCCGCGACCACCACCAGTGCCACCAATATGGGCATTCTGATTGCTCTGTCGCCCTTGCTGTCCTCGCTGTTTTCCACCCTGCTTACCCATGACCGTCTGACCCAGGGCGCGCTGGCCGGCGGCGTGGTGTCGTTCGCTGGGGTGCTGTGGCTGATCAGCGGCGGCCAACCGCAAACCTTGCTGGATTTCCAGCTCAAACCCGGTGATGCGCTGATGTTGCTCGCCGTCAGCGCCAACGCCCTGTACGGCGTGCTGCTGCGCCGCTGGAATTTCGACCTGAGCCGCTGGGTGCAGCTCTATGTGCAGATCGGCTGTGCGCTGCTGTTTCTCACCCCGTGGTTTTTCCTCAGCGGCCCATCAGCGCTGACCGCCGACAACCTGCCGCTGGTGTTGTACGCCGGTACCCTGGCCTCGATTGGCGCGCCCTGGCTATGGATCAAAGGCATCCAGAGCCTGGGGCCGGCGCGGGCCAGCCTGTATCTGAACCTGATGCCGGTGATGGTGGCCGTGGCGGCAATGTGCCTGTTAGGCGAGACGCTCGGGCTGCACCACCTGGTGGGTGGTGGCTTGGCGCTGGTGGGAGTGTGGTTGGGGCAATCGCTGCGTAAGCCGTTGCGGCCTGAGTAGATCCAGAGCATCGCGAGTAAAGCAAAGCGCGCCGCCTGGAAGCGGTGAATTTCGGCTCACACGTAAATGCTGATTCCCGCCTTGCTCTGCAGCCAGTCGCGGTAGGTTTCCAGCGAGTCGGTCTGCTGGTCGCCATTGAAGCCGGCCACCGACACCGAATCACTCAATCCCTTGTCGAGCAGTTTCTGCACCTGGGGCAGCAGGCTGGCGGCATCGTCGCGGCTCATGCTCGCCACGTCGGGCAACTGAATGGCGCTGCTGGCGCTGAAGTTCGCGGTGGCCGACTGGCTGGCGCTGGTCTGCTCGGTGCCGGCCAGGGCGCTGAACAGGCCGCCGCGCGATTGCGCAACGATGGCCGCAGCATATTTGCGCAGCTCGCCAATCGGGTCCTGGGTTTCTTCCGCGCTGCTGTCAGTTGCCGTGCCGGTGCTGGTGCCGGTAGTGGCTTTGCTGCTGTCGCTGGAATCGGACTTGGACAGGGAGCTGATATAGCTCAGCAGCGAGAGGTTGCTCGATACGCTGGTCATGGGGCATTGCCATTGGCTGAGTGGTGCAGCACCGATTGCACATCACGGGCCAACTTCGCAGAGCGCTCTGCAACGGGCTTTTCAGCCCGTTTCGAAGTGCCCTGGGCGGCACCTGCTTGCCAGGTGCGGCAAGCGTTTGCCGCTTGCCTTGTGCATCTGCCGAGGCGCTCAGCGGGTGCTGATCACCGCCAGGTATTCCTCATGCAAGCTCTTCAGCAGCTGTGCGGCTGGCAGGCTGCGGGCCTTGCCGGCGTTGGTGCCGGCCCAGTGCGCGGCGAACTCGGCGCTACCGGCCTGGCTGGCTGCTTCGATAAGTTTCTTGCCCGCGTTGTAGGCGATACCAAACCCGGGAACCTGCGGATGCCCCTGGGCACCGACCTCGAGCATAAAACGATTGAGAATGCCGCGCGCCGGACGCCCGGAGATCACCCGGGTGATCTGTGTCTGCCTGGCCCGCTCGCTGCCCAGCATCGCCCGGTAACTGGCATTGGCCGCCGACTCCGGGCACAGCACAAAGGCGGTGCCCAGTTGCGCGGCCACGGCACCGAGGTCGAGCATGGCGGCGATATCGGTGCCGTCCATGATGCCGCCGGCGGCAATCACCGGAATCTGCAGTTCGCGCACCAGTTCCTGGACCAGCTCGGCGGTGGTCAGGCAGCCATCGATCTGCTCGGGATCGAAGATGCCGCGATGGCCGCCGGCCTCGATGCCCTGAGCCACTACCATATCAACGCCGGCGGCTTGCACCAGACGGCCTTCGTCCAGCGAGGTGGCCGATGCCACCAGCACAATGCCGGCGGCTTTCAGCGCGTCGATTCGGTCCTGCGGGGGCAGGCCCAGGTGCAGGCTGACCATGGCCGGGCGTTCTTCCAGCAACACCTGCAGCTGCGCTTCGTCGTCATACAGGCTGGTGTAGATATCCTGAATGGCGGCTGGCGGCTGTGCGCCGAACTCGGCAAACCAGGGGGCCAGGTGCTGCAACCAGCGCTGCTCGACCGCGGCGTCCGGCTGTGCCGGCACATTGCAGAACACATTGATGTTGAATGGCTTGTCGGTGGCAGCGCGCAGCTGGCGAATCATCTCGCGCCCGGCTTCGGCACTGACTGCGGCGATGGAGATCGAGCCGAGCCCGCCGGCATTGCTCACGGCGGCGGCCATGGCCGGCGTCGCGGTACCGGCCATGGGCGCCTGGATGATGGGAAGAGGAATGCCCAGCAGGGCGTTGAGGTCGTTCATCCGGTAGTCCCTCGAAATGGCAGTCGCAAAGCTGCGGGCCGCTCAAGAGCCTGGCCCGCAGGCTGGCGAGTATATCGCCGCTGTCAGGCGAACCACGTACCGCTTGGTTAATCGAAGCTGTGATCTGTATATCGATACAGTAGAATCGCCCCACGCAGTTATAGGCACTTCCATGGCAGAGCAACCACCACAGCGCGGCTTTCTCCTTTCCCGGCACTGGCGCGACACCCCGGCCGGCACCCAGGTGAGTTTCTGGCTGGCCACCGAGCAGGGCCCGCGGCTGGTGCGTTTGCCGGTGCAGACCTCGGTGGCCTTTGTGCCGGCCGAGCAGCGTTTGCGGGTAGAAGGCATGTTGGCCAAGGAGAAAGATGTCGAGCTGCGTGAGCTCGAGCTGCAGGACTTTCATCACCGCCCGGTACTCGGCCTGTACACCCGCCAGCATCGGCAGCTGATGAATATCGACAAGCTGCTGCGCAGCGTCGGCGTCGATGTGTACGAAGCCGATGTGCGCCCGCCCGAGCGCTACCTGATGGAGCGCTTTATTACCGCCCCGGTGCTGTTCTCCGGTACGCCGGATGGGCAGGGCGGCTTCAATGACGCGCAGCTCAAGCCCGACCCCGATTACCGCCCGCAGCTCAAGTTATGTTCGCTGGATATCGAAACCACCCGCCATGGCGAGCTGTATTCGATAGCCGTGCAAGGCTGCGACCAGCGCCAGGTGTATATGCTCGGCCCAACCCATGGCGATGCCGGCGCGGTGGATTTCGATCTTGAATACTGCGACAGCCGCGCCCAGCTGCTGGAGCGCCTGAACAGCTGGCTGGCCACCCACGACCCCGACGCCATCATTGGCTGGAACCTGGTGCAGTTCGATCTGCGCGTGCTGCTGGAGCATTCGCAGAAATTGCAGGTGCCGCTGCGTTTGGGCCGTGACGGGGAGGCCATGGGCTGGCGCGAGCACGGCAGTCGCAATAACCACTTTTTCGCCGAGGCGGCCGGGCGGCTGATCATCGATGGCATCGAGGCGCTGCGCTCGGCCACCTGGAGTTTTCCCTCCTTCAGCCTGGAAAACGTCGCGCAGACCTTGCTTGGCGAGGGCAAGGATATTTCCACGCCCTACCAGCGCATGGACGAGATCGACCGCATGTTCGCCGAGGACAAGCCGGCCCTGGCGCGCTACAACCTCAAGGACTGCGAGCTGGTCACGCGGATCTTCGCCAAGACCGAGCTGCTCAGCTTTTTGCTCGAACGGGCCAGCGTCACCGGTTTGCCGGCCGACCGCAGCGGCGGCTCGGTGGCGGCCTTTACCCATTTGTATATGCCGTTGATGCACCGCCAGGGTTTTGTCGCGCCCAACCTCGGCGAGAAACCGCCGCAGGCCAGTCCCGGCGGCTTTGTGATGAACTCGCAACCGGGGCTGTATGAGTCGGTGCTGGTGCTGGACTACAAGAGCCTGTACCCGTCGATTATCCGCACCTTTCTGATCGACCCGGTGGGGCTGGTGGAAGGGCTGCGCGAGACGGATGAAAGCGCCAGCGTCGAAGGCTTTCTCGGCGCGCGTTTTTCCCGTCAGCGCCATTGCCTGCCCGCCATCGTTTCGCGGGTGGCCGAGGGCCGCGAGCAGGCCAAACGGGATAGCAACCAGCCGCTGTCGCAGGCGCTGAAAATCATCATGAACGCCTTTTATGGCGTACTGGGTTCCAGCGGTTGCCGGTTTTTCGACCCGCGTCTGGCCTCGTCCATCACCCTGCGTGGCCACCAGATCATGCACAAGACCCGCGAGCTGATCGAAGCCCAGGGGCACACCGTGATCTATGGCGATACCGACTCGACCTTCGTCTGGCTCGGCCGTGAGCACAGTGACGAGGCGGCGGGGGTGATTGGCCGTAGCCTGGTCAAGCGGGTCAACGACTGGTGGCGGGAGCAGCTGCAGGCCGAGTTCGGGCTTACCAGCGTGCTGGAGCTGCAATACGAAACCCACTTCCGGCGTTTTCTGATGCCGACCATCAGAGGCGCAGAGGAGGGCAGCAAGAAGCGCTACGCCGGGTTGATGGGCGAGCAGATGGTCTACAAGGGCCTGGAAACCGTGCGCACCGATTGGTCGCCGCTGGCCCAGCAGTTTCAGCAGGAGCTGTATTCGCGGATCTTCCGCCGCCAGCCCTATCAGGCCTACGTGCGTGACTATGTGGCGGCGACCCTGGCCGGTGCGCAGGACGACTTGCTGGTGTACCGCAAACGCCTGCGCCGGCCGCTTGCCGACTACGACCGCAATGTGCCGCCCCATGTGCGGGCGGCGCGTCTGGCCGACGAATACAACGCCGAACAGGGCCGCCCCCGGCAATACCAGCGCGGCGGCTGGATCAGTTACCTGATCACCCTGGCCGGCCCGCAGCCGCTGGAAGCCATCACCTCACCCATCGACTACGACCACTACCTGACCCGCCAGCTGCAGCCGGTGGCCGATGCGATTCTGCCCTTCGTTGATGACGACTTCGGCACGCTGGTTGGTGGTCAGCTGGATTTGTTTTAAGGCGCTCTGGCTTTTTGTGGGAGGGGCTTCAGCCGCGATGCCCTGGATTCTAAGAGCTCGCGGCTGAAGCCCCTCCCGCAGAGCGCACGCTGTCATCGGCCTTGTCACTTCCTGCGCACAAAACGTCAATCCAGCCCCTTTGCAATTCTGCAAAGTGGCCGTGCACCCCTGTCCGTTCCGCGCTTTTCAGCGGTGGGTGATCATGGCTCCACGGCTTGCAAACAAGCCAATGAGTTCAACCAAACCCGCTACTCACACCGTCAACACTGAAAAGGAAATCTACCCATGGCTATCGCAACTGCAGTTCCAGGCAAAACCCTGCTGAACCACGATGATCACACCCTGATCATGATCGACCACCAATCGCAGATGTCCTTCGCCACCAAGTCCATCGATGCGGTCACCCTGCGCAACAACGCCGCTCTGGTAGCCAAGGCCGCTCGTGAATTCAAGGTGTCGACCATCCTCACCACGGTTGCCGAGAAGAGCTTCTCCGGGCCGATCTTCGACGAAATCAAATCGGTATTTCCTGAGCACAATGTGATCGACCGTACCAGCATGAACACCTGGGAAGACGAGCGCATCGCGGTGGAAGTGAATAAGCACGGCAAGCAGAAAATCGTCCTCGCCGGGCTGTGGACTTCGGTGTGTATCGTTGGCCCGGCTCTGTCGGCCCTGGATCAGGGTTTCGAGGTGTACTTTATCGCCGACGCCTGTGGCGACGTTTCGGTGGAAGCCCATGAAATGGCGATCCAGCGCATGATCCAACTGGGTGCCCGTCCCATGACTTCGCTGCAATACCTGCTGGAACTGCAACGCGACTGGGCCCGCGGCGAAACCTACGACGAAACCGTGAAAACCTCGATTGCCCACGGCGGCGCTTATGGTCTAGGGCTGATCTACGCCAAGACCATGTTCAATGCTTCTGAAGGGCATTGATAGCTAGAAGCCTCCAAGACTCGTAGGAGCGGCTTCAGCCGCGATGCTCTTGACCTTAAAAGCATCGCGGCTGAAGCCGCTCCTACCGTTTTAGCGCGCAGCACGCTTGGTCGCTTTACCTGAACTTTTGCCCGCGCTGCGGCCTCCACCGCAGGAGAGCCACAGCGCCAAAAGGACAGGACCATGAAACTTCTATTGAGCATCACAGCAGCCGCCACCTTGCTTGCCGCCAGTTCGACCTGGGCCAGTTGCACGCCCGAAGAGGCCGAGCAGAAGGCCCAGCAATTGGCCGCCAAGGTGCATCAGCTCACCGAGCAGAATCCGCAGAAGGCCAAAGAGATCAACGACGAGATCGAGGATATGAACCTCAAGACCAAGTCGGCGGACAAGGCCAGTCATTGCGATATCTACGATAAGCGCATGAAAGAGTTGGAAACCGCCAAAGACAAAGCCGAGAACTGATCTCGGCCTTTGCATTTCTGCATGGCAGCTATGCAGGCGTGTCTATTCTCACGCACGCCTCGGCGGACCAGAATTGCTCCCACACCACAGGGAGCAACAAGCATGAATCGCATCGACCTTCGCCGCGTAGACCTCAATCTGCTGATCGTTTTCGAAATGATGATGATCGAGCGTAATGTCAGCCGCGCGGCGGAGCGTCTGTTTCTTGGTCAGCCGGCGGTCAGCGCCGCCCTGGGGCGCCTGCGTACTCTGTACAACGATCCGCTGTTCGTGCGCGTTGGCCGCAGCATGGAGCCCACCCCGCGGGCCATCGAACTGGAAAGCCTGTTGCGTCCAGCCCTGGACACCATCTCATCGGCCATCGGCCAGAGCGTCGACTTTGATCCCTGCACCAGCCGCGAAGTATTTCGCATCGGCTTGAGCGATGACGTCGAGCTCGGCCTGCTGCCGCAGCTGATGCGCGTGCTCAGCGTGGAAGCGCCCCATGTGACCCTGGTGGTGCGCCGTACCCACTACTTGTCGATCTGCAATCAACTGTCGGCGGGTGAGGTGTCCCTGGGTATCTGCTACGTCGGTGACTTACCTGCCAACGCCAAATGCAAAACCCTGCGCCGCAGTCGTTCGGTGATGGTGCGCGGCGATTCGGTCGAGACGCCCATCACCATGGATGAATACTGCGAACGTCCCCACGCCCTGGTGAGCTTTGCCGGTGATCTCAGCGGTTTTATCGACGAGGAGCTGGCCAAGCGCGGCCGTCGCCGGCAGGTGAAATTGGCTGTGCCGCAGTTCTATGGCCTGAGCCAACTGTTACCTGGAACCCAGATGGTTGCCACGGTGCCGGACTACGCCGCCGCTGCGTTGACTTCCAACGGTGGTTTGCGGGTTGATGAGCTGCCGTTCGAGGCACCGGTTTATGATCTGTCCATGGCCTGGGGTGCAACCCAGGATATGGACCCTGCCCAACGCTGGTTGCGCAGCAAAATTACTGAATGCCTGGGTGACTCTGCATGAGCAGCGCGATATCCCTTCGGGGACTGGAGAAAACCTACGCCAACGGCCATCAGGCCTTGCGCGGGATCGATCTGGAAATTCAACACGGCGAAATCTTTGCCTTGCTGGGCCCGAACGGTGCCGGCAAATCCACGCTGATCGGTGCCATCTGCGGCCTGGTCAAAGCCACCGCAGGCAGCATTCATATCGATGGCCTGGAGCTACCGCGGCAGTACCGCGAAGCCCGCGCCAAGGTGGGGCTGGTGCCGCAGGAAATGGTCAACGAAGGCTTTGAAAGCGTGCTGTCCAGCGTGCGCTTCAGCCGCGGTCTGTTTGGTAAACCGCCAGCGCCCAAGTTGCTGGAGCAGATTCTGCGCGACCTGTCGCTGTGGAATAAACGGGATGACGCGACCATGACCCTGTCCGGCGGGATGCGCCGACGGGTGATGATCGCCAAGGCCTTGGCCCACGAGCCGCAGGTGCTGTTTCTCGACGAGCCCACCGCCGGTGTCGATGTGGAATTGCGCCGCGATATGTGGGCCATGGTGCGCCGCTTGCGCGACCGCGGCGTGACCGTGGTGCTGACCACCCACTATCTGGAAGAAGCCGAAGAAATGGCGGACCGGGTGGGCGTGATCAGCGATGGCCGTCTGCTGCTGGTGGAGAACAAGTCCGATCTGATGGCTCGCCTGGGCCGCCGGCAACTGCGTCTGCAACTGCAGCAGCCGCTGCAGCAGCTGCCTGTCGATCTGGCCGGCTTTCCGGTGGAGCTGGCCGACCAGGGCCGCGAGCTGGTGCTGGATGTGGCCCGCGACAACCAGGGCATCGCCGACTTCCTGCGCCGTCTGGCCGCCAACGATATCGACTTCAAAGACCTGCACACCTCGGAAAGCTCCCTGGAGGACATCTTTGTCGAACTGCTGAGAAAACCCGCATGAACTTCTATTCCATCCACGCCATCTTCCGCTTCGAAATGGCCCGCTCGCTGCGCACCCTGATGCAGAGTCTGGCGGCTCCCGTGCTGGCCACCGCTTTGTATTTTGTCGTGTTCGGTTCGGCCATCGGTTCGCGCATGGCGGAGATCGGCAGCATTCCCTACGCCAGCTTTATCGTGCCGGGCCTGACCCTGTTGGCGGTGCTGACCCAAAGCGTGTCCAACGCGGCCTTTGGCATTTACATGCCGCGCTACTCCGGGGCCATTTACGAGATTCTCTCGGCCCCGCTGTCGCCCACTGAAATCGTGTTCGGTTACGTCGGCGCGGCGGTGACCAAGTCGATGGTGTTGGCGGCCGCCATTCTGCTGACCGCGCGGGTGTTCGTACCCTACGAAATCGCCCATCCGTTCTGGGCGTTTTTTATTCTGCTGCTGTGCGCCGTGTCGTTCAGCATGCTCGGCTTTATCGTCGGCCTGTGTGTGGACGGTTGGGACAAGCTGGAGGTGGTGCCGTCGCTGGTAATCACCCCACTGACTTTTCTCGGTGGCAGCTTCTACTCGCTGAACATGCTGCCGCCGACCTGGCAGACCATCAGCCTGTTCAACCCGGTGGTGTACCTGGTGGATGCCTTTCGCTGGGCGTTTTTCGATGTCACCGAGTTCAACCCGATGCTTGATGTCGCCTTTCTGCTCGGTTTTCTGCTGGTGTGCATCGTGATAGTCGGGCAGATCTTTCGCACCGGTTACCGCCTGCAGCACTAAACCAAAACGCAACTTCCCCCCGTAGGAGCGGCTTCAGCCGCGATGCTTTCAAGATCTAGAGCATCGCGGCTGAAGCCGCTCCTACGGAACCTTTCTTTGCCGCTGTGCGCAAAATTTATATCCCAGGTCAGCACGAGAATCCTATGCTTGTGCGCTAACCCGCCATGACGATGGCGGTTTGCGCGCGGATAAGGAGTGCCTGTGGATTTCGATTGGAATGACATTCCCCTGCTGCTGGCCCTGGCCCATGAAGGCAGCATGAGTGCCGCTGGCCGCACCCTGGGTATCGATCCCTCGACCATGAGCCGCCGCCTGGCCGCCGCCGAGGCCGCGTTGCAGCGCCGCTTGTTTATCCGTGATAACTCCGGCTACCACGCCACCGAGGCCGGGGTGGTGTTTCTCACCTACGCCGAGCGGGTGCTGGGCGATGTGAAAAGCATGCTGCTGGATACCTGCAGCGAGGCCGACGGTGTGGCCGGGCCGGTGCGCATCACCTCCATCGATTTCCTCTTCAGCCATTGGCTGGTCGACCATATGCCGGCGCTGATGGAGTGCCATCCGCAGCTGCAATTGCAATTGCTGGTAGCCAACCAGGCGCTGTCTTTCACCCGCCGCGAGGCCGATTTCGCCCTGCGCCTGGCGCGGCCGCAGGACGATGCGGCGCTGGTGATGCGCAAGGTCGGTGATCTGGGCTTTGCCGTGTATGGTGCCGAACGCTTTGCTGAAATTCCCCGTGACCTGTGGTGCGATCAACCCTGGCTGGCCTACGGCGAAGAGTTATCGGAAATGGCCGAGATGCGCTGGCTGCGCGATATCGCCCCGCTGGCCCATTACCCCCTGCGGGTCAGCAGTGTCAGTACCTTGGTGAGTGCTTGCGAGTCTGGCCTGGGCCTGGCCTTGCTGCCGTGCGTATTGGGCGACCGCATCGGTTTGCGCCGCCTCAGTGATGATGTGGAAGTACACCGTGAGGTATGGTTGCTCAGCCACCGCGATGCCGGGCGCATCGGCCGCTTCCAGGCGGTGGGCAACTGGTTGAAAGAGGTGTTTGAAAAAGACGCGGTGCGTCTGCGTGGCGAATGCCGCCAGACCCCGCCGCCGCTGTAGTCGCCAGCCATTGGAAAACCCATGCTCGAATTGATCAACAGTCACCTGCTGCTTATCGCCGCCGCCTTGTTGCTGGTGGATATCGCCGCCTGGCGCTTGCTGCCGGTGGATGCCAAAGGTTGGCGGGTGCTGCTGCGGGTGGTGTTTTTCCTCAGCTTCAGCCTGGTGATAGTCGAGGCCGGGCTCAGCCCGCTGTTGCCACCGCCCTGGCCCTCACCGGCGTTGAATATGCTCGGCAGCGTATTGGGCATTGCCTGGTGGCTGCTGCTGGCGCGCACCGCCACCGTGGTGATGGGCGTGGTGCTGATGCCGCGCAGCGGCCACACCGGCCGGCTGCTGCAGGACGTGCTGGGCGCGCTGATTTTTCTGTTGGCGGTGGTGGCCGCGGCAGCCTATGTCATGCAGTTGCCGGTCAAGGGTTTGCTGGCCACCTCCGGGGTGGTCGCCATCGTTGTCGGTCTGGCGTTGCAAAGCACCTTGAGCGATGTGTTTTCCGGCATTGTGCTGAACACCACCAAGCCCTATCGACTGGATGACTGGATCAGTATCGACGGAGTCGAGGGCCAGGTGATCGAGATCGACTGGCGCGCCACCTACCTGAAAACCGCCCAGGGCAGCACGGTAGTGATCCCCAACTCGGTGGCGGCCAAGGCCAAGGTCATCAACCTTAACCGGGCAGCCAATGTGCAGGGCGTGTCCATCAGCATCAGTGTGCCGGCGGCAGTGCGTCCGCGGGTGGTAATCGAGGCGCTGGAAAAAACCCTGCAAGGGGTCAGCGCGCTATTGCCCAAGCCGCCGGGCCGGGTCTCGGTAAAAGGCTCCGATCTGGAAGCCGTGGAGTACGAAGCCAGCGGCTTTATCGCCACCGGGCAGAACAGCGCCGAGGCCCGCAACCTGATGTTCGACCTCGCGCATCGCCTGCTCGAAGCCGCGGGTGTACAGCGCAGTGGCGAAGCACCGCGCAGCCGGATGCGCAGCGTGTTGGATGACGTGAAGATATTCCGTTCGCTGAGCAGCGAACAGAAGGACGAACTCAGCCAGAACATGCAGGCCCAGCGCTATGTCGCAGGGCAGGTGGTGCTGGAGTTCGACGAGGTTGCCGAACACCTGATGGTGATTGGCACGGGGGTGGTCTCGGCGTCCGTGCATAACGCGCAAGGCGACTTTGTCGAAGCCGGACGCATGGGGCCTGGCGAAATCCTCGGCGAAGAAGGCATCGCCCATGGCGTAGCGTCCCACGGACGTTTCACCACCTTGAGCTCGGCAGTGATTTACCACATCGACAAAGCGCATATTCAGCACTGCTTGCAAGAAAGCACAGAGGTCTCCAGCGCCCTGAACAAACTTCACACCTTCCGCATGAGCGCCACCGATTCGCTGCTACTGCAAAAACCAGTGGAAGTGAAGAAGGGTAAGTTCTTGAGTTGGTTGCAGCGCTCCTGAATCTGTTTCGCTGCGCACCCGCTTTAAAGACGGTCCAAAACTGGGACCGAGACATACAAGCCGAACAAAAAGCCCTGCCGAGTGCGGGGCTTTTTGTTGACTGAGATCTTTGTTTTCCACTGTCGTCCCAGCGCAGGCTGGGACCCAGAATTCGGCGGCAGGCTCGGTATTGAGGCCCGGTTCGAAAGACTGGGTCCCAGCCTGCGCTGGGACGACGGCGTGGGGGCGTTAACGTTTGAATGTCTTGCGGGCGACGATGCCAGCGAGGGCGTTGCGCAACCAAAAGCCCTGCCGACTGAGGGTTTTTTATTGACTGAAATCTGCGTTTTCCCACCGTCGTCCCAGCCTGCGCTGGGACGACGGGGTGGGGGCATTAACGCTTGAATGTCTTGCGGGCGACGATGCCTACGAGGGCGTTGCGCACAAAAAAGCCGCCAGCGCATCACGCTGGCGGCTTTTTGCTTGTTACGACTGCAGTTATTTCAGGTGTTTTTTCAGTTCGCTACCGGCTTGCAGCATGGCCGATTTGGCACCGCTGATATGGGCCAGCGGGTTGAGCAGGCCGAAGTCGTGGATCATGCCGTTGTAGCGGGTGCTGGTCACTTCCACGCCGGCTGCATCGAGCTTGCGACCGTAGGCTTCGCCCTCGTCACGCAGCACGTCGAATTCGGCGGTCTGGATCAGGGTTGGCGGCAGGCCTTTGAGCTGCTCGAGGCTGGCGCGCAGTGGCGAAGCATGGATATCGGCGCGCTCGGTGGCCGAGGTGGTGTAGTTGTCCCAGAACCATTTCATCAGCGGCTTGGTCAGGAAATGGCCCTGGGCAAACTGGTTGTACGAAGCGGTCTCCAGGTTGGCATCGGTTACTGGCCACAGCAGGGCCTGGAAGCGCAGTTTCGGCGTGCCTTTTTCTTTCGCCATCAAGGCCACGGCGGCAGTCATATTGCCCCCTACGCTGTTGCCGGCTACCGCCAGGCGGGAACCGTCGACATTGATTTCCTTGCCGTGCTCGGCCACCCATTTAGTTGCCGCGTAAGCCTGGTTAATGGCGGTTGGATAGTGGGCTTCAGGCGATGGGGTGTAGTCGACATACACCGCTACCGCGCCGGAATTCACCACCAGGTCGTGGATCAGGCGAGCATGGGTCGGGTAGTCGCCGAGCACCCAGCCGCCACCGTGGAAGAACATAAAGACCGGTAGGGTGCCGGTGACGCCGGCAGGACGGACGATGGTCAGCTTGATGGTCTGGCCATCAACGCTGATGGCTTTGTCGATGACCTTGGTATCGGAAAAATCGAACTTCACCGAGGCCTGGGCACCAGTCAGTACGGCACGGGCATCTTTCGCCGTCATTTGCTCCAGCGGCTTGCCACCGCCGGCTTCCAGGGCTTGCAGAAAGGCTTGGGTATCTTGTTCCACGCCAGGGCTGCCAGCTGCGAAGGCCGCGTTGTAGGACAGGGTCATGGCAGCAGCGATCAGGGTCTTTTGCAGTTTCATGGTGAGGCTCCTTGAAGGTGAGGGCTGAGTAAGGTGTGCGTCAGCTTTGGTCCGGGCTATAGGTTGGGTCTGGTCTGTGTGCCAGACCGTGAGCAAATGATGGCTGGGCGTTGGGAACTGCGGAATAGACAGGCCTGCACGGCCACTTTGCAGAACTGCAAAGCGCCGCGGCCGCCGGGCATTTGCCGGTTTTGGGGTGACAGGGGTGCAGAAGAATCTAGGGTATAGGTGTCAAACGCCTGTTGCCGTCGGCCATACCCCTGGGGGGATTTACATGCGCACAATCGTCAGCCGTGAGCCGTGGTGGGCCAAACCGCCACTGCCGGGGCAGGAAGAAATGCAGCTGGAATGGGGCTACCTGATTCTGTACAGCGATGGGGTGTTCGAGTTCGAACACCTGCGCCCCAGTGACGAAGAAATCCGCAACCGCAAGGGTTGTCGGGTCCACCATTCAGAGAGTGAGCCGAATGCCAAATCGAATTTCTGAGCGATGTCTGCTTGCGTGCGTGGCCTTGTTATCGCCCTGGCTGGCGATCTGCGCTCAAGCGGCCTCCTTCGACTGCAGTAAGGCCGCCGCCGGCAGCATCGAAGAACGGGTATGCAAGACCCCGGCGCTCAGCGCCCAGGATGAGCAACTGGCCAAGGTCTATAAACAGGCCCTGAGCAAAGCCAAAAACGAGCACCCGCCCACCCTCAAAGCTGAACAGCGTGGCTGGATCAAAGGCCGCGACGAGTGCTGGAAGGATGACGATAAAACCCGCTGCGTGGCCGACGCTTATCAGCAACGCATCGCCGAACTGCAAGCGCGCTATCAGTTGCTGCCGGGAATGGGGCCGGTGCGTTTTATCTGCGACAACCTGCCGACCAAGGAAGTGCTCGCCACCTTCTACGCCACCCAGCCGCCCACCCTGATCGCCGAGTTTGGTGACAGCACCTCGCTGATGTATGCCGAGTCGACCGCCAGCGGCAGCAAGTACCAGGGTCGCAATGAATCGTTCCGGGAACACCAGGGTGAGGCAACGGTGGTGTGGGGGTACGAGGCGGTGCCGATGCAGTGCAAGCGGCAGTAGGCCGGATGGGGGCGTAGCTAATGGGGACCACCTGTCGCTGTTTTTCGATTATTAGGTTTCTTTCACATCACCTTCACTTCTCGGTCACACCTTGCTGCCTAGAGTGTGATCACGTTTGCGGCATTCCTCTCTTTCGGGCCATTTTTTCGCCTGCTTTCGAGTGCCGCAGTTTTCTTCGTTGAACAATGTTTTGGAGCGGCCCATGTTGGTCACTGCGCCAGAAGTGTTGGTTGCTTCCCCTGCGTTACCGGTAAAACCCTTTGCCCGGTGGCGAAAACTGTTAGTGCCGGGCGTAGTCCTGCTGCTGTTGGTGCTGCTCGCCGCCTGGCTGATGCGTCCGGCTTATGCGCTGGACCTCAGTCGCGCCGCGCACATGAGTGAAAGTGGCCTGCTGCAACGCTGGAAAAACGGCGAGGTGGTGGTGCTGGTGCGCCATGCCGAGCGCTGCGACCAGTCGAGCAATCCCTGTCTGGGGCACCCCGGCGGTATCACCGTGGAAGGCAGCGATGCGGCCAGGCATGTCGGTGATGCCTTCAAGAGCCTGGGCATGGCGCACACCGATGTGTATTCCAGCCCGCTGGAGCGCACGGTGCAGACCACGTCCTTTATGTTTGGCCAGAACGTCGCTACCCAAGAGTGGCTGCGTACCTGTGAGTCGTCACTGCAGCACGACATGCTGGCGCACAAGGCTCCCCGGCGTAACCTGCTGCTGGTGACCCACAGCACCTGCATCAATGCCCTGGAGGACGAGCTAGATCGCAGCGGTGGCCACTATGACAGCGCCTATGCCAGCGCCCTGTTCGTTGCCGTCGATGGCCGCACCGGCAAGCCAGAACTGTTGGGTTTTATGAATGCTGACGACTGGGACCACGTACTGAAAGGCGCGCCGTTATGAGTCCACGGTTACGTTTCTACGCCTACAACCTGGGTATTCCGTTGCTGTTGGCGTTGCTGGTGTTTTGCCTGTTTGATCTGACCGACATCGACCGCGTGATCAGCAATGCACTGCTCGACCCGAGCACCGGCGAGTTCATTCTGCGCCATAGCGACCTGTTCGAAACCCTCACGCACAAATGGCCGCGGGTGATTCCCGACTGGACCGGCGAGCTGGCCATCATCGGTGCGCTCTTATCGTTTGTCTGGCCGCGTCTGGTGGCGCACCAACAAACCGCGTCAGTAGGTTTTCTCGAGCGCGCCCGGCTGGCACCCTTGTTGCGCTTTACCACGCAGCACCGGCGCGACCTGTTTTTTCTGATCGTCGCGTTTGCGCTGACCACAGGGGTTATTCACTACCTCAAAGCCCATACCAGTGTGTATTGCCCGGTGGAAACCACCCTGTATGGCGGCCACGAGCTGCGCAAGGAATGGTTCGAAAACTTCACCTGGCTGCAAAAGGCCGGTGACGGACGCTGCTGGCCAGGTGGGCATGCCTCCAGTGGGTTCACCATGGTGGCGCTGTACTTTATTGCCCGGCGCTACCGCTGGCAGCACGCCAAAGCCTTGCTGACTGCGGTACTGGTATTGGGCATGGTGTTTGGCACGACACGGGTGCTGCAGGGCTGGCACTACATGTCGCATACCTTCTGGGCGGGCATCTTCGTCTGGCTTAGCACGTTGCTGGTGGCGCTGCTGTTCTACGGCCGGACGTTATTGGACACCGAACCCGAGCCTAGCGTGGCGCGCCCGCAAGCACTGATCGGGGCGGTGCGCATCAGCTAAAAAAGCCCCCGTCAGCTAAACCTGACGGGGGCTTGGGTTACGCCGATTGGCTTACGCCACCACGGGAATCAGCGGGTCTGCTGCCGCCAGCGCTTCTGCGCGATCAGCCTTGGGCGGGTAGATCCAGAAACCGTTGATTTCACTCTTGATCCGCTTGCCTTCGTCGCGCACAAATTTCACTTCGCGCTGCCAACCTTCGGTAAACACCGCGCCCCAGGCACCCAGGTCCAGACAGGTGACGTACTTGACCTGGCTATAGGGGATGGGCTCGACACCGATCAGACTGGCGGCCACGTTATTGCCGGCTGAACGACCAAGGGCGATGGCGTGTTGGCAGGTCATCATGGCGTAGTTGCCGAGGTCATCAACCAGGGCGTAGGCGACGTCACCGGTGGCGAACACATCTTCCTGGCCCAACACTTTCAGATTGCGGTCCACATGCAGGCGCCCCTGAGCATCGCGCTCGCCAGGCACTTGAGCGGTCAGCGAGCTGGCGCGCACACCGACCGTCCACACTACGGTTTTGGCCTCGATGCGCTGGCCGTCCGCCAGGGTCACGCCGTTGGCATCCACGGACGCCACCGAGCTATTCAAACGCCATTCCACTCCCAACTCAGCGCAGGCTTCAGCTACCAACTGTTGCGGGCCATCGCCCATGGCACCGCCGACCTGATTGCCACGATCCACCACTATCACCCGCACATCGGCATCGGCACCCAGGGCGGCGCGCAGACGGGCCGGCATTTCGGTTGCGGTTTCGATACCGGTAAAACCGCCGCCGGCCACCACCACGGTATTACGGGCTGGCGAGTCGGGCAGGGTATGCAGGTTGTTGAGGTGCTGCTCCAGATGCGCGGCGTGCTCAATCTGGTCGACGTCGAACGCGTGCTCCAGGCCCGCTAGGTCAGGACGCCAGCCCTTGCTGCCGCTAGCCAATACCAGGCGGTCGTAAGCCAGGGTGGCAAGGGCGCCACCGCCGTCACGGTAGCCGACCTGTTTGCTGGCGACGTCGATCTCTTCCACGCTGCCTTTGATAAAGCGCACGCCCACAGCCGCGAACAGTTCGGCCAGCGGCGCGGTCATGGTCTGCACATTGGGCTCATAGAAGCGCGGGCGAATGCGCAGTTCGGCTTGCGGTGCCAGCACGGCGACCTCGGCTTCGCTATTGTTGTGCTGATCCAACAGACGAGCCGCGCTAAGGGCGCTCCACATACCCGCAAAGCCTGCACCGACGATCAGAATGCGTTGTTTCATGTTCTTGTCTCTCTTGGAAGGGAAGGAAAGTTCGCTCAAAAACGAGTACATCGATCGCCTTTTGCCCGGGCTGGCTGGTTAACTCGTAATGCCGACTGTATTTGTCGGAGTTATGTCGTGCAACTGTTTTTTTGCGTTCGGCCTGAGCGCGTTTAATTCGCGCACTTGGTTTTTTCGCTTTTATTCCCTGATTTAGAGACGTTTAAGGGCGAAGGAGAGTGTCGTTACAGGGCGCTGTACGGACTGGATATTTTTTATCCAGGTTGCGGCTTCAGGTGCTTATCGGCACAATGGTGCGACTAAACGAGTCGGAGTTGTCTATGGCGCTTTATAGCGCAGGCGTGGAGTACGGCATTCACTGCATGCTGTGGCTGGCGGATGAAAAGGGCGATAGCCGCGAAGCCAGCGTGCGTGCCCTGGCCGAATTGCAAGGCGTACCGCCGGAGTTGTTGGCGAAGATCTTCACCCGTCTGGCCAAGGCCGACCTGGTGGTGGCCACTGCCGGAGTGCGCGGTGGCTTCAAGCTGGCGCGGCCGGCGGACGAAATCACCATGCTCGATATCGTGCGAGCCATCGACGGTGAAAAATCCATCTTCGACTGCCGTAACGTCCGCGAACGCTGCGCAGTGTTCGACGGCTCGCCACCCGAATGGGCCATGGCCGGCACCTGTGGCGTGCACGCGGTCATGCTCACCGCGCAAAAACGCATGGAAGAAGCCCTGGCCCAACAAACCGTACTCGACATCGCCCGCCGCTTCGGCCGCAAGGCACCACCGGAGTTTGGCGAGCAGGTGCTGAAATGGTGGGATGGGCAGCGCGACGGCAAGGGCGGGTCGACGGTTTCCTGAGTATCAACCTCTGGACCCGGCGGCCTTCAGCGTTGCACCTCGACGGCAGTGATCCCCAGCACCTCAGCCGGCTCCGACACTTCTGCCGTCGAAGCCTCGGCGTCTGGCATCAGCAAACTATTTTCCGCATCGCCATGGTGCAACTCGATCAGATGGCGCGTGGCGTCTGCCAGGGTCAGATGGGGTTGGTTCAGCTCATTTCGCATGGAAAAAGTCATTTGCGCACCTACTGTGGCGCAACGTCGCCGCCTAAGATGCCCGCCATCACACACTGATTGGCGTACTTATGAATCTCTGGTTCCGACTTATCTTCATGCTACTGCACCGCCCTTGGCGCAAACCGGTTGAGCCCATGGCCACCACCGTCGTGCGTATGCGCGTGTGGCCCCTCGACCTGGACCTCAATCGCCACGTCACCAACGGCCGCTACTTCACCCTGGCTGACATCGGCCGTATGGATTACGTGTTACGCAGCGGCGCCTTTCGCGTCGCCCTGCGGCACAAAGCCGTGCCCATCGTCGGCGACACCTGGGGCAAATTTCGCCGCGAGCTGAGGCTGTTCGAAACCTTCGAAATCCACACCCGCATGCTGGGCTGGGACGAGAAGTGGAGCTTTATGGAACATCGCTTTGTAAAAGACGGGCGAGTGCTGGGCGTAGTGGTTATGCGCGGCTTGTTTCGCTCGCCCAAGGGCGGCGTCTCACCGGGGGAATTTGCCCGGCACCTGGGCTTGGCCGAGGACTCGCCGCCGATGCCGGAGTGGCTGCTGGGGTGGTCGCGCAGCTGTGATGAAATGAGTGGCGCGTTGCGGGCGGAGGAGGGTGCGCGATGCTAGGTCGTGTAGCAGCGCTGCAAGTAGCCATCGACCCGCTACACCCCGGAACCCGCGACGCGGCCAGGAAAAACGCTTGGGCTTATCGAATATTCAAGGAGCACGAATGTTGCTATTTATCGGCGAACTGCTTGAAGGAATTCTGAGCTTTTTGGCGGACGTATTCCTCCTGCGAAGATGGCGCGCCAATAAAGGACGTCCGGAAAACGCCTGGAGCAAGGACGCAGCCGATGTGGCCTACCTGGATTGGTGGCTGAGTGCGAAGTTGTTCGTGCTGGCGCTGGCGGGTTTCGTGCTGTTGTTTTATCTATTCGGCTTTTCGTTCGCGGTCAGCTTTTTTGTTCCGCTGGTTGCGGTGAGCCTGTACGGCGTTTATCGCTGGATCGCTTTGATCAAGGCCTGAGGCACGCCCGATTCGATGGTGCCCAGGTGGCTCGACTCTCAGCCCTGGCGTTGCCCGCCGAACTGCGCCCAAAGAAAAACCCCGAAGGCGTTCGCCTTCGGGGTTTTTTGTGTTTGGTGGAGCCGGGGGGATTTGAACCCCCGTCCGCCAGTCCGCTGCTGTCGGTTCTACATGCTTAGCCGTGTCTATTGAGTTAACCCTCAGCCGCCCGACGGGCAGGGTGCTTTGGGCGAGTTGTGTAAGTTTTAGCCGGTTCGTCCACAACGTACTACGCGGCGATTCTGTTCTATATGACAATCACTTTGGGTTTACAGACATCCCCTCGTGATTGCTGGAGCCGAAGCTACCAGAAGTGCGACTAGGCTGCTTACGCAGCTAGTTGGGCACCGTAATTGTCATCATTGGCAATTATAGAGTTTTGCAACAGTGGATTTACGAGTTCTGTTACCAACTCGGCATGCCCCTCAAGTTTTGTAACCGGCGTCGAATCCTAATCGGCCCCAAAACCTACCGTGATACACGATTGGGACCGGCAGTGTACGGGAAAGGTTCCAGTGCGTCGACCTGCTTGCCGTACGTCATCCGCGCCAACAGGCTATATGATTAGGCTCAAAAGCTTTCTGTAGTACCTTGCAGACATTCTTGAAGAGCTGCCCTATGCCGCGTACGCCGCGTTACCCTTTGCGCCAATGGATTTGGCGCGCATTTCTGCAGAGCGCCCTGATTCCCCTGGTGTTGGTGGAGTCGGTGTTGATTGCTGTCTATCTGCTGACCAATACCGCCATCCGCGACACCCAGCTGGATTATCTACAGCAGCGCGCTGCGCAGGATCTGACCGGTACGGTGCAGCGCGAGGGGGAGATCATCGGGCGGCGCCTGGAGGGGCTGGAGTCGCAGGCGAAGGTCTATCAGGCGGCAACTACCCGCGCCCTCAGCGATATGACGTACCACGCTGACGTGCTGGAGCGTTCGCGTTATTCAATTACCCCCGATGGCGTGCATTACACCCACCGCGATGATGGCCGTGCGGCGTCGTTCTATTCCAATGTCACGCCTGTGGATAAGCAGGATCACGACAAGGCCTTGCGCCTTTCGCGGGTCGATGTGCTGATGCGCTGGATCCGCGATGCCAACCCTTTGGTGTCGGCGTTGTATTTCAATGGCTGGGACAGTTACAACCGCATCTATCCGTTCTTTATGACCCCCGATCGCTATGCCCATGACATGGTGATCCCCGATTACAACTTCTATTACCTGGCCGACGCCAAACACAACCCCGAGCGCAAGGTGGTGTGGACCGATGTGTATCTGGACCCGGCCGGCCAGGGCTGGATGATGTCGGCGATTGCTCCGGTGTACCGCGATGACTTCCTTGAGGGGGTGGTAGGACTGGATGTCACAGTGGGGCAGATGGTCAGTGAGATCGGCAATTTGCAGGTGCCTTGGCATGGTTATGCCGTGCTGGTCAGCCGTGATCAGAAAGTGATCGCCCTGCCGGCGGCCGGTGAGCAGGATTTCGGCCTCAATGAGCTGACCGAATACAGCTACGCCGAGGCCGTGCGCCGCGAAGTGCTCAAGCCCGATGATTTCGATCTCAAGGATCGCCGCGATCTGCAGCCGCTGTTGCAGGCGATGTCCGCCGGCCGCACTGATGTAAAGGAAGTGCTGTTGGGTGGGCGCAAACAGCTGGTGGCCTGGAGCGAAATTCCGCAAACCGGCTGGCGTTTGCTGGTGGTGGTGGATGAAGCGAATATCTTCCAGGCCACGGAAAATCTGGCCGAGCGATACCAGCAGATAGGTTATCTGCTAATTGCCGGGCTGCTGTTTTTCTATCTGTTGTTCTTTGCCTGGATGTGGCGGCGCTCGCGCTTGCTGACGGCCAAGCTGGCCAAGCCGATGGCCGACGTCGTCGAGATGATGGGCGAGCTGGGCAAGGGCAATTTCAAGCCGCAACCGGTGGATATCCAAATCGATGAGCTGGCCTATATGGCCGCCGCCGCCGAGCAGACCGGGCAGCAACTGCAAGCCAGCGAGGACGAACGCCACAAGGCGCAAAGCCAGTTGGAGCTGGTGCTGGAGAGTACCACCGAAAGCCTCTGGGAAGTCGAGGCGCGGAGCATGACCATCACCGTACGCGGCCGTGGAGTGAAGCGTTATGGCCTGAATATCCAGTGCCTGACCTTTGCCGAGTTCAACCAGCGCGTACACCCCGACGACCTCGACCGTCTGCGCCAATTGCGTTTCGGTTTTGCCGACAGTGGCGATGACACTTTCGAGGCGCAGTATCGCTTTGCCGATGCGGAAGGCAACTACGTGTGGTTGCTCAGCCGTGGCAAGGTGCTCGAACGCGACAGCAAAGGCCGCGTGCTGCGAGTGGCCGGTACCCATGTGGATATCTCCAGCCTCAAGCAGGTGCAGGAAGACCTGCGTCGTACCAGTCTGGAAGCCCAGGAAGCCAGCCAGGCCAAGAGCCGTTTCCTGTCGAGCATGAGCCATGAACTGCGCACGCCGTTGAATGCGATTTACGGCTTTGCCCAGTTGATTGAGCTGGATGCTCAGGAGCAGCCGGGCAGCGAGCAGCAGGCCGACTACGCACGTGAAATCGTCAACGCCAGCCGCCACCTGACGGCGCTGGTGGAAGACATTCTCGACCTCTCCAGCATCGAAAGCCGTCGCCAGCAGTTGCAGTTCTCGGCGGTGGATGTCGGCGAGTTACTGGTTAGCTGTGCCGAGCTGGTGCAGCCGGAGGCTTCCCAGCGTGGCCAGCAATTGCAGGTGTTGGCTGCCGAGCAACCGGGCATGTATGTCTGGGCCGACGTGCGCCGGGTGCGTCAGGTGTTGCTCAACCTGCTGTCCAACGCGATCAAATACAACAGTCCGCAGGGCCTGGTCAGCCTCGGTTATGAAGTGCGCGCCAGCGGCATACGCTTGTGGGTGCAGGACACCGGCCCGGGTTTGACCGAGGAACAGCAAGCGCGGTTGTTCCAGCCGTTTCAGCGGTTGGGTTGGGAGAATTCAACCATCCCTGGCGCCGGTATCGGTCTGGTACTTAGCCGCGAGCTGGCCGAGTTGATGGATGGTGAGCTGGGTCTGTTGAGCACGCCGGGTATCGGTAGCCGTTTCTGGATCGACCTGCCCAGTGCCGCCGCACCAGACGCCAATGGCCAAGTGAAACCGGTGGCTGCCGATGAGCCCAAGGCGCTGGCGGCTGTGCTCTGCGTCGAGGACCACCCGGCGTGCATGCGCGTACTGCAGGAAGGCCTGCGGGAGATGGCCGAAGTGCGCGGTGCGGCGTCGATCCAGCGTGCCTATGCGGTGTTGGAAAGCTTTACCCCAGACCTGATGTTGCTCGACATCGATCTGCCTGACGGCGACGGTCTGCTTATCCTCGACATGCTGCGCCGCACGCCGCACCTGAGTGACATACCGGTGCTGGTGGTCAGTGCTGCCGCTGACGAAGAGATGTTCGCCGATGCCCTGCGCCGTGGTGCCCAAGCCTGCCTGGCCAAACCCATCGACCTGCAGCAATTGCGGCAATTGGCGGTGTCGCTGTTGGTGGATGTGGTGGTGATCGATCAGGAATGATGTTTGGCGCGGTGCAAGCAAAGCGCAGATAAGAGAAAGCCGGCGAAGTGCCGGCTTTTTCGTGGGAGCTTAAAAACGCCAGATCAACTGCCGTTATCGCCACTACCTTCACTTTTGGGTGCTTCCAAGCGTTTCACCGCCATGGCCGAGGTTTCGGTGCATTTCTTGTCGTCACCGGCGGCCTTGGCCTGCTGGGCTTTGGCTTGCAGTTCGGTCACTTCGGTTTTCAGTGACTCGCTGAGGGTGGCTTTTTCGGTGGCCAGGGTATCTTTGATTTTTTGCAGGTTGGCGTCGCACAGGTCGGCGGCGAACACGGGGGATGCCATCAGGGTCGCGGACAGTAGTGCCGCTGGATACAGCAAGGCAGTGCGCTTCATGGTGAATCTCCTTCTCGTGGCTGCAGCTCTCGTCCAGAACCCCCGGGTGGGGCTCGCGGAGCCGTGAGGGGCGAGACTTTCAACCCGCTCAAATAAGCGGGCGTATACAGATGGACTGGCAGCCAAACGCAGCGGTTCAAGGTTTTTTCCGCGCAAATCACCACCGTTGGCCGCAGTGCGGTTGCTGTGGGAGGGGTGCTGCGTCATTCAGCGATAGCTGACTGTCTACGCGGCTGGGTCACCCGATCCACCAGGTACACCAACCCGTGGTAGTCGATACCGCCATGCTGGCTCAGGCCGATCTCGCAGGTGCGGCTGGTGGAGATGCCTTCAGCGCAGTACTGCACGGCGTCTTTCAGGCTGCGCAATGAATGGGCGTTGAGTTCGGGGGTGGTGAAGCCTTTGTCGCCGGCAAAGCCGCAGCAGTGAATGCCTTCCGGCACCACCACCTGCTTGCTGCACAGGCGCGCCAGGTCGATCAGGGCCTGGCTTTCGCCCAGGTGCTGGGTGCTGCAGGTGACATGCACGGCGATGGGCGCGTCCTGGGCCTGGAAGTCGAGTTTGTCGACCAGGTGGGTGCGGATAAAACGCACCGGGTCATAGAGGTCCAGACGCGATTCGCCCAGGTCCTGGACCAGGCGCAAGGTGCAGGGGCTGGTGTCACAGTAGATCGGGTCAAGACCGCCGCGGCTGGCTTTGAGCAGCGCGCCAATCAGCTCCTGGCGCTTGCTTTCGGCCTGTTCGTTATAGCCCTTGGAAGCGAACGGCTGACCGCAGCAGAGGTTGTCCAGATTGTCCGGGAACACCACCTGGTAGCCGGCTTTTTCCAACAGGCCGCGGGTTTTATCCAGAAGTGACTGTTGTTCGCTGTCGCCGGCCGCCGGGCCCATCACCCGCGATACACAGGCCGCCAGGTACACCACCCGTGGACGCTGATCGTCGACGGGCAGACTGAAACGAATGGCGCTTTCCGGCTGCGGCATGGCAGCGTTCCATTGCGGCACACGCTGCTGTGAGGCTTTGCTGAGCGCGGCGGAAAGCTTCGCCAGACGTGGCGCACCCAGCATCATTCGTGCGCCGTTGGCCACATGCAGGGTAAAGCGCGCACCTTGCAGCGCAGTGTGGAAGTTGCGCGCCAACCAGCCGGCGGCTTTGTCTTGAACGGCGTGTTGGCTGCGAAGCTTTTTCACCAGCTCGCCGGTGTTGATGCCCACCGGGCAGCGTTGCGCGCACAGGCCGGTGGCGGCGCAGGTGTCGAGGCCCTGGTATTGGTAGTCGCGCTCAAGCGTGCTGGTGTCGATGCCGGCCCTTTGCTTGGCCTGAATACCCCGCCAGATCACGATGCGCTGGCGTGGGCTGAGGGTCAGGCCCTTGGATGGGCACACCGGTTCGCAGAAGCCGCACTCGATGCACTTATCGACAATCTCGTCGGCGGCCGGCAGCGGTTTCAGATTCTTCAGGTGCACCTGTGGGTCCTCGCTGAGCACCACATCCGGGTTGAGAATGCCGCGTGGGTCGAGCAGACGCTTGAGTTGCCACATCAGTTGGTAGGCGTCGCTGCCCCATTCCAGTTCCACGAAGGGGGCCATATTGCGCCCGGTGCCGTGTTCGGCTTTCAGTGAGCCGCCGAACTCCACCGCCACCAGTTGCGCCACGTCTTCCATAAAGGCCGAGTAGCGCGCCACTTGCTCAGGGGTGTCGAAGGCCTGGGTAAAGACAAAGTGCAGATTGCCCTCCAGGGCATGGCCGAACAGGATGGCTTCGTCGTAGCGGTGCTTGTCGAACAGGGCGATCAGGCGGTTGACGCCGGTGGCCAGGTGTTCCACCGGGAAAGTGACGTCTTCGATGATCACCGTGGTACCGGTCTGGCGTACCGCACCGACGGCAGGGAAGGTGTCTTTACGAATCGCCCACAGCTGGTTGTACACCTTGGGGTCGCTGCTGAAGTCCACCTGCTTTTCCACCGGAAAACCGGCCAGGGAGGCCATGATCACACCGATCTGCTCCTGCAGCAGGCTATCGCTGGCGGCGCGGGATTCGATCAGCAGGGCGCAGGCACCATCGGACAGTTCGCGCACAAACCCCGGCATGCCGGCTTTGTTCTGCACCGAGCGCAGGCTGCGGCGGTCGAGCAATTCCACCGCCGATACCGGCTGGCTTTTCAGTACGGCAACGGCGTTGCAGCAGCTCTGCACGTCGGTGAATACGATCAGCGCCGAGGCTTTGTGCGGATGGTCGAGCACAGTGTCGTAGGTCACCGCGCTGATAAATCCCAGGGTGCCTTCGGAGCCCACCATCAGGTGGGTAAGGATATCCAGCGGCTGGTCGTAATCCACCAGGGCATTGAGCGACAGGCCGGTGGTGTTTTTCAGTCGGTATTTATGCCGGATCTTGGCCGCCAATTCGCTATTGGCGCGGGTGCTGCGGCCTAGTTCTGCCAACCGTTCCAGCAACGGCCCATGGCTGGTTTGGAAGGCGGCGACACTGTGCAGGTCTTCACTATCCAGTGCGGTGCCATCGGCCAATACCAGGCGCATTCCAGCCAGGGTGTGATAGGTGTTCTGCGCCGTGCCGCAGCACATGCCGCTGGCGTTGTTGGCGACGATGCCGCCGATTTTGCAGGCGTTGATCGAGGCTGGGTCCGGGCCGATCTTGCGTCCGAACGGTGCCAGCCAGGTGTTGGCCTGGGCGCCGATAACGCCGGGTTGCAGACGGATCTGCCCACCGTTATGACGAATCTCACGGCCATTCCAGTTGTCGCCCAGCACGATCAACACCGAGTTGCTAATCGCCTGCCCCGAAAGACTGGTGCCGGCGGCGCGAAAGGTCACCGGTACCTGTTCGGCGTGCGCCAGTTTCAATAACTGCACCACTTCCTCTTCGCTTTCCACACGCACTACCAGCTTGGGAATCAGCCGATAGAAACTGGCGTCGGTGCCGAAGGCCAGGGTGGACAACGGATCATCGAAACGCCGCTCACGCGGGATCAATTGTTCAGCGGCGGCGAGGAAGGCGGCGGGCAACGGCATGGGAGCTCCAGGGTAGTGCGTATAAAGCGTAGGGCGAATATCGCGAAGCGATATCCGCCGCTGCGGTCTTTCGGTATGACTTCGTTACGGCGGATACCGCTTTGCGGTATTCGACCTACGTCGAGCGTTATTGTTGGTATTGCTCTACTTCGGCTTTGCCGATCTCGCGTACCAGCGACTCGGCGCTGATCTCGGCAATGCTCTTGGCACCGGTCAGCACCATGGCTACGCGCATTTCCTTTTCGATCAGCTCCAGCAGGTTAGTCACCCCGGCACCACCGGCAGCGGCCAGGGCGTAGATAAAGGCGCGACCGAGCATCACGGTGTCGGCACCGAGGGCGAGCATACGCACCACGTCCAGACCGTTACGGATGCCCGAGTCGGCCAAAATCGCCAGCTCGCCTTTTACCGCGTCGGCAATCGCCGGCATGGCGCGGGCGCTGGACAGCACACCGTCGAGCTGCCGGCCGCCATGGTTGGAGACAACTATGCCGTCGGCACCGAATTTCACTGCGTCCTTGGCATCTTCTGGATCGAGGATGCCCTTGATCACCATCGGGCCTTCCCAGAAGTCGCGGATCCATTCCAGGTCTTTCCAGGAAATCGATGGGTCGAAGTTGTTGCCCAGCCAGCCGATGTAGTCCGCCAGGCCGGTGGGGTTGCCGCGGTAGGCGGAGATATTGCCCAAGTCGTGGGGGCGGCCGAGCAGGCCGACGTCCCAGGCCCAGCTCGGGTGGGTGAAGGCTTGCAACATGCGGCGCATGCCGGCGTTGGCACCGCTCATGCCCGAGTGCGCATCGCGGTAGCGGGCCCCAGGCACCGGCATGTCCACGGTAAATACCAGGGTGTTAACGCCGGCGGCCTTGGCGCGCTCCAGGGCGTTTTTCATAAAGCCGCGGTCCTTCAGCACATAGAGCTGGAACCACATGGGGCGGTCGATGGCCGGAGCCACTTCTTCAATCGGGCACACCGAGACGGTGGACAGGGTAAAGGGAATGCCTTTGGCCGCCGCGGCCTTGGCCGCCTGCACTTCGCCACGGCGGGCGTACATGCCGGTGAGACCGACGGGCGACAAGGCCACGGGCATCGCCAGGGTTTCATTGAACAGACGGGTTTCCAGGCTCAGCTCGGACATATTGCGCAGCACCCGCTGACGCAGGGCGATGCTGGCCAGATCCTCGACATTGCGGCGCAGGGTGTACTCGGCATAGGCACCGCCGTCGATGTAATGGAACAGGAACGGCGGCAGCTTGCGTTGCGCGGCGATGCGGTAGTCGGAGGATGCGGAAATAATCATGGGATGGCCCCGTATTGAAGACGACGCAAGGCGGCTACAGCCGCCTCGTTCAGTTCAGCCCCGGCACCGCTCGCGCGCCACCGGGGCCAGCGGGTTTAGTGCACCAGCATGCCGGTTAGCCAATAGGCCTGCGCCAGGGTGATCAGGCCGACAAAGGCGGCGAAGATCAGGCTGTGCTTGAGGGTGAAGCGGAACAGGTCCGACTCTTTGCCCACCAGGCCGGTCGCGGCGCAGGCCACGGCGATGGACTGCGGCGAGATCATCTTGCCGGTCACGCCGCCGCTGGTATTGGCGGCCACCAGCAAGGTGTCGTTAACCCCGATCTGATGCGCGGTGGTGGCCTGCAGCGAGCTGAACAGCGCGTTGGAGGAAGTATCCGAGCCAGTGAGAAACACCCCCAGCCAGCCAAGGAACGGCGAGAAAAACGGGAAGGCAGCACCGGTGCCTGCCAATACCAGCGCCATGGTCGAGGACATGCCCGAGTAGTTGGTGACAAAGGCGAACGCCAACACCATGCCGATAGACAGAATCGGCCAGCGCAGTTCGTACAGGGTTTCTTTAAAAGTGGTCAGACCAGTTTTGAAGTCGATTTTCAGGATCAGCATGGAGATCAATGCCGAAAAGAAAATCGCCGTGCCGGTGGCCGAGATCGGGTCGAGCTTGAAGATCGCCGGAATGGCGGTCGGTGCGGTGACGATTGGTGCGGTTTTGATTACCAATTGATCAAGGTGCGGAATGGCGAAGTTGAACACCGTGCTGTACATCGCCCCGCCTGCGGCAAACAGAGCCTTGAACGGCTTCAGCGTCCAGATGGTCACCAGCACGGTGAGAATCAGGAACGGCGACCAGGCTTTGAAAATTTCACCCAGGCTGTATGGCGAGGCGGTGGTGGTGCGCGGTTGACCAAAGCCGCCGGCACTGGCTACCGCAGAACCGCCGCTGGCACCCGCGATCTGGGCATTGGCGCTGCGGCGCGGTTGCCAGACCTTCAGGAACAGGGTCAGCGATATCAGGCTGATCAGCGCCGAGGTGATATCCGGCAGTTCCGGCCCGATGAAATTCGAGGTGAAGTACTGGGTGACGGCGAAGGACAAGCCGGCCACCAGGGCAGCGGGCCAGGTTTCCTTGATGCCACGCCAGCCATCCATCATTGCCACCAGCCAGAACGGCACGATCACCGACAGCAGCGGCAGTTGGCGGCCGGCCATGGCACCGATCTTGAAGGCGTCGATACCGGTAACCTGCCCGGCAACAATGATCGGAATGCCCAGGGCACCGAAGGCCACCGGCGCGGTATTGGCAATCAGGCACAGGCCCGCCGCATACAGCGGGTTGAAGCCCAGTCCTACCAACAGCGCTGCGGTGATCGCCACGGGCGCACCGAAGCCGGCTGCACCTTCCAGGAAGGCACCGAAAGCGAAACCGATCAGTAGCACCTGCAGGCGCTGGTCGTCGGTGACCGACAGTACCGAGCTGCGGATGATTTCGAACTGACCGCTCTTGACCGTCAGTTTGTACAGAAACACCGCCGCGACAATGATCCAGGCGATAGGCCACAGGCCATAGAGAAAGCCATAACCGGCGGCGGCAAAGGCCATGTCGGCAGGCATCTGGAAGGCGACGATGGCGATCACGATCGACAGTGCCAGGGTAATGCTGCCAGCCACATGACCTTTGAGGCGGAACACGGCCAGAGCGAGAAAGAAGAAAACGATGGGGACGACGGCCGCCAGGGCTGATAGCCCGAGGCTGCCCAATGGGGTGTACAGCTGCTGCCAGGTTTGCATCGTGGGTTGGCTCCCTGATTATTGTTGGGTGTGCCTGAGTGTCGAGTCGCTGCACCCAGGCGCTTGTGGCGGGGCGGAGTGCTCAACCTGCTTGCCGGCTAAATTGGTCATACCAATTTACAAATTCGACGGCTCAGGGTAAAAGCCCTACACGGAGTCTGTCAATTTGTCGCAGTTAAGACTTTGGTCTCGGATGAAATCTTGGATCGCCTGGCAACGGTTGTTGTAGGAAGGTGGAGTGGGTCGTTAGGCTTGCGCCGATGGGCTGCAGGCCAGAGTAGAGAAGGCAGGAAAGAGCATGGGGTTTGGTCAGGTACAGCAGCGCCGTTTGTCGGACGATATCGTCGAGCAACTGGAGCGCATGATTCTCGAGGGCACCTTGAAGGCCGGCGAGCGTCTGCCGGCAGAGCGGGCGCTGGCCGAGCAGTTCGGCGTATCGCGCCCCTCGCTGCGCGAGGCGATTCAGAAGCTGGCGGCCAAGGGCCTGTTAGTGAGCCGGCAAGGCGGCGGTAACTATGTGGCGGAATCTTTGGGCTCGACCTTTAGCGATCCGCTGCTGCATCTGTTGGAAAGCAACCCCGAAGCCCAGCGTGACCTGCTCGAGTTTCGCCATACGCTGGAAGGCTCCTGCGCCTTCTACGCCGCGCAACGCGCCACTGAGCTGGATCATCAGCGCCTGCGCGAAGCCTTCGAGGCGCTGCAGAAGTGTTATGCCAGCGAGGGAAAAGTCAGTCGCGCCGAGGAGGGGGCCGCTGATGCGCGCTTTCATCTGGCGATTGCCGAAGCCAGTCATAACGCCGTTTTGCTACACACCATTCGCGGTCTGTTCGACCTGCTCAAACGCAATGTGGTGACCAACATCGGCGGCATGTACGCCCTGCGCAGCGAAACCCGCAACATGCTGATGCAGCAGCACAGCGAGCTGTATCACGCGATCGTCGAGGGGCGTGCGGAACAGGCGCGGGAAATCTCCAATCGCCATATTCATTACGTACAGGAAGTGTTGGCCGAAGGATTACAGGAAGCCCAGCGCGTGGCGCGGGCGGAGCGGCGGCAGGGGTTCTAAAGGCGAAAAAGCATCGCAGCTAAAGCCGCTCCTACGGGTTATGCAGTCCGTAGGAGCGGCTTTAGCTGCGATGCTTTTTGCCTAGTCGTCTTTGCCCTTGGTGCGAACGGCGCGTTGCAGTTCACGGTCGGAATCACGTTCACGCTCGGTATGGCGCTTGTCGTATTCCTTCTTGCCCTTGCCCAGGCCGATCTCGATCTTGATCAGGTGGGCTTTCCAGTAAATCGACAGGGCCACGCAGGCAAAGCCTTTTTGCTGCACGGAGCTGGTGATCTTTTCGATTTCGCGCTTGTTCAGCAGCAGCTTGCGGGTGCGCACCGGGTCGGCGATGACGTGGGTGCTGGCGGTGGTCAGCGGTGCGATGTGGGCACCGATCAGCCAGGCTTCATCGTTTTTCAGCAGCACATAGCTGTCGACCAGCTGTGCTTTGCCCGCGCGCAGGCTTTTGACTTCCCAGCCAGCGAGCACCATACCTGCTTCGAATTTATGTTCGATGAAGTAGTCGTGACGGGCTTTCTTGTTTTGGGCAATGGTGCCCTCGGGGTGTTTTTTTTGCTTGGCCATAGGCGGCGCATTATAGGCAGTAGTCCTGCCGCTGGCGACAGTTTACGCAAGCGCCAGGCTCAGGCCGTGCATTCGGGCACCGGCCCTTGAGAGGGCTGGGTGAATCTCGGACAATGCGCGCCTCTTTTTGCTGGCCTACCCTTTGGCCACTCTATGGCTAGGCGGGCTTTCATGGCGGGCGACAAGGTTTCAATTCACGGCTCCTGGGCCAGTCGCTGGGTATTTATCCTCGCGGCCACGGGCTCGGCCGTTGGCTTGGGCAGCATCTGGAAGTTCCCGTATATGACCGGCGTGTACGGCGGCGGGGCTTTTGTATTGATGTTTCTGCTCTGCATCGCCTTGCTCGGTTTGCCGGTGATGCTCGCCGAAACCCTGATCGGCCGACGTTCACGGCAGAGCCCGGCAAATGCCTTGCGCGAGTTGGCTGTGGAGGCGGGGCACTCAGGCAAATGGTCGTGGGCGGCCTTTGCCGGGATGGTCACGGCGCTGCTGATTCTGTCTTTTTATAGCGTCGTCGGCGGCTGGTCGCTGGACTATATCCTCGATCTCGGTCGAGGCGATTTCCAGGGCATCGGTGCCGAGCAGGCTGGTGCCTATTTTGCCGCTATGGTCAGCGATCCCTGGCGCCTGATTCTCTGGCACACGCTGTTTATGCTGTTGTCGGCCTGGGTGATTGCCAAAGGCGTGGTGGCCGGCTTGGAACGCAGCCTGAGGATCATGATGCCGCTGCTGTTTGTGTTGCTGGTGATACTGCTCGGCTACAGCCTGACCACTGGACATTTTATGGAGGGCTTCCATTTTATGTTCCACCTCGACCCCTCGCGCCTGCTGGACGGCTTGTTGCCCGCCATGGGGCATGCGTTTTTCTCGCTTAGCGTGGGTGTTGGCTCGATCCTGATTTACGGCGCCTATATGCCCAAGCAGTCGTCGATTGCCGGCACTGTGGTGGCGGTGGCATTGCTGGATACCTTTGTCTCCCTGCTTGCCGGCCTGGCGTTGTTCCCCATCGTGTTTGCCGCTGGCTTGAATGCCAGTGAGGGGCCGGGGCTGATGTTCGTCACCCTGCCGCTGGCGTTCGGTAACGTCGCCTTCGGGCAGTTGATGGGCGTGGTGTTCTTTGTGCTGGTGGCAGTGGCCGCATGGAGTTCGGCGATCTCCTTGCTGGAGCCGATGGTGGCGTATCTGGTGGAGCGCACCAGGGTCAGCCGCTTGTGGGTAACCGCAGCGTTGGCGTTTATCTGCTGGTTCGCCGGCCTGGGTACGGTGTTCTCCTTCAATATCTGGAAGGAAGCCAAGTTCTTCGTCAGCGAAGGTGGTGCCTTCCAGCTGTACCAGTGGGGTGCCGCCGGTGGCCTGGATCTGTTTGGCGTGATCGATTTCTTTACCTCGCGCATCATGTTGCCCCTCGGTGCCCTGACCTTTGTGGTGTTCGCCAGTTGGGTGATGGGGCGCGAGACGGTCCGTGACGAACTGGCCATGCGCAATGCCGGACTGTTTGCCGTAACCTTCTGCCTTATGCGCTATGTTGCGCCGCTGGGTATCCTCATTGTGTTCGCTGCGCAGCTATTGAAGTGAGATCTGCATGACCACCCATATTCAACGCTCTGCCTTGTTGCCCTATCCGGCGCAGGCTCTTTATGACCTGGTCAATGATGTGGCGAACTATCCCGCCTTTCTGCCCTGGTGCGCCTCGACCACAGTGATCGAGGAAACCGCCACTCTGATGCGTGCCAGCCTGCAAGTGGCCAAGGGCGGTATCAGTCAGCAGTTCGTTACGCGCAATATCCTGGTGCCGGGGCAAAGTATCGAGATGAATCTGGAGGAAGGGCCCTTCACCGAACTGCACGGCGTCTGGCAATTCAAGGCGCTGACGGACAAAGCCTGCAAGATCAGCCTGGACCTGTCGTTCGAATATTCCGGGCAGCTGGTGCGCGCCACCCTGGGGCCGTTGTTCAACCAGGCCGCCAATACCCTGGTTGACGCGTTCTGCCAGCGGGCCAAGCAGCTGTATGGCTGAGGTGTTGATCGAGGTGGAAGTGGTGTATGCCCTGGCGAGCGTGCAGCGATTGATACGTTTGCAGGTGCCGAGCGGCACCACGGCTAGGCAGGCTGCTGAGCGGTCCGGCCTGGATGCGGAATTCCCCAAACTGGATCTGCGAAACTGCCCGTTGGGTATCTTCGGCAAAGCGCTGCCGGATGCGCAGGCGCGTGTGCTGGAGGCGGGTGAGCGTGTGGAAATCTACCGGCCCCTGATCGCCGATCCTAAGGAAGTGCGCAAGCAGCGAGCGGCCAAGGCAGCAGCCAACAAGCGCGTGTAGCTGTGCCGCAAGCTCTTGGGGTGCAACGTTATCGATCAGAGAGCACCAGAAACGAAAAAGCCCGGACAAGTCCGGGCTTTTCTCTGCGCGACAGCCAATTACTGCGGCGTTTTTTCCAGCGGAGTCGGCGTTGGTACCGGCACGGTCTCTACGTCCACATCCTTCTGGATTTTTTCCAGCAGCGAACCTGGCTTGGCCGGCTCTTGCGCTGTGGATTTTTCTTCGCTCTTCGGCTGCGCTTGCGGTGCACCATCCGGGCCGAGGATTTCCTGGTCGCGGCTCACACCCGGCATAAAGTCGCCGGACAGGCCCGCCAATTGGTCGTTGGCATCGAAGGTGATGCTCACGCGCTCTTGCAGGCGCTGACGGCCGCCGGGCTGGATGCTGTACAGATAATCCCAGCGATCGGCGTGGAAGGTGTCGGAGATCATGGGGTTGCCCATGATAAACCGCACTTGGCGTCGGGTCATTCCAGGCTTCAACTGGTCTATCATGTCCTGCGTCACGACATTGCCCTGCTGAATGTCGATTTTATAAACCCCGGGGAATGAACAGCCGGCGAGTGCGAGTAAGCCCACAAAGGTGAGGCTAGTCAGCAAGAGCTTGGTGTTTTGCATCGGTGGGAGACTTCCACTATCTTGGCTGGGCAATTTGGCCACCGATCATACCTGCATTGAAGGAAGCTGCGAAGCAGCAACCACGAGAAAGCTGACCATGGTAGAAAATAGCGAACTACGTAAAGCTGGCCTGAAAGTGACCCTGCCACGGGTCAAGATTCTGCAGATGCTCGACTCTGCAGAACAGCGCCATATGAGTGCGGAAGATGTTTACAAGGCACTGATGGAGGCTGGCGAGGATGTGGGTTTGGCCACGGTCTACCGTGTTCTGACTCAGTTCGAAGCCGCTGGTCTCGTGGTGCGTCATAACTTCGATGGCGGCCATGCCGTGTTCGAGCTGGCTGATGGCGGCCACCACGACCATATGGTCTGTGTCGATTCTGGCGAGGTGATCGAGTTCTTCGACGCGGAGATCGAGAAGCGCCAGAAAGAAATCGTGCGTGAGCATGGTTTTGAGCTGGTGGATCACAACCTCGTGTTGTACGTCCGTAAAAAACGTTGATGCTTATCGAGGCTGAAGCCTCTCCTGCAAGGATGCGAATCCTGTGGGAGAGACTTCAGCCTTGAGCTTTTAAAGCGCATAAAAACGCCGCGACCTGAAAAGGGCGCGGCGTTTTTGTTGGTGTGCCTTTTGTTGGGCTTCGCCGTTGGCTCAACCCAACAATGAAGCCCAAACTATTACGCGCTAGCCGCACTACTAACCATCTTGCGTGCGTGAGCCAGGGACTCTTTGGTCAGGTCCACGCCGCCCAACATGCGCGCCACCTCTTCTATGCGCCCGGCGCTGTCCAGCGTGGCCACGGCGGTGTGGGTTTCGCCATCGCCACGGGCTTTATGCACAAACAGATGCTGGTGGCCCTGCGCCGCCACTTGCGGCAGGTGGGTGACGGTCAGTACCTGGCCGCGTTCGCCCAATCGGCGCAGCAGTTGGCCGACCACTTCGGCGGTGGGACCGCCAATGCCGACGTCGACTTCGTCGAACACCAGGGTGGGCACCCGTGAGGTTTGTGCGGTGATCACCTGGATCGCCAGGCTGATGCGCGACAGTTCGCCCCCCGAGGCCACTTTGGCGAGCGCTTTGAGCGGTTGACCGGGGTTGGCACTAACCAGAAATTCCACCTGCTCCAGCCCCTGCGGATGGGGGTCGCTGCTGCTGGTGCCGTGCAGTTCGATGCTGAAGCGCCCGCCGGGCATGCCCAGGCGTTGCATTTCCACTTCCACCGCGGCGGCCAGATTGCCGGCGGCACCGTGGCGCAGGGTGCTGAGCTCCTGAGCCTTTTCCTGGTAGTGGCGGGCGTAGGCGGACAGTTCTTCGCCCAGGCGCTCGGTGGCCTGGTCGTCGGCGTTCAGGCTTTCCAGCTCGTCGAACAGCTGCTGCTGCATGGCCGCCAGCTCGCTGGGCAAAATGCGGTGTTTGCGCGCCAGGGTATAGATGGAATCGAGGCGCTCCTCCAGCAGTTGCAGGCGTTCCGGGTCGGCGTCGAAGTGGTCGAGGAAGCGGTTCAGCTCGCCCACAGCCTCTTCCACTTGGATCTGTGCGCTGGCCAGCAGATTTACGGCTTCGCCCAGGGCACCGGGCTGGCTGCGGAAGTTGCTCAGGCGACCGACGCTGCTGGTGAGGGCCGACAGTACGTTGCCGCCATCGTTTTCGCTGCACTGCTCGATCACCAGGCGGCAGGCGCTCAGCAGGCCCTCGGCGTTGGTCAGGGTTTTATGTTCCTGTTCCAACTGTTCCAGTTCGTTGTCGCCAAGGCCGAGGTTGTCCAGCTCTTCCAACTGATAGCTGAGCAACTGGTGGCGGGCGCGTTGTTCGTCGCTGGCGCTGGACAGCCGCTCCAGCTCGCTTCTGGTCTGCTTCCAGCGCTGCGCGGCCAGCTGTACCTGGCGCGCCAGTTCCTGGCTGCCGGCGTATTCATCCAGCAGGCGGCGGTGGGTTTCCGGCTTGAGCAGGGATTGATGTTCGTGCTGGTTGTGGATGTCGATCAGCAGTTCGCCGATGGCTTTCAGGTCGCCCTGGGGGCAGGGCGAGCCATTTATATAGCCGCGGGAACGGCCTTCGGCGGTGATCACTCGACGCAGGATGCACGGGCCGTCGTTGTCCAGGTCGCGTTCGGCGAGCCAGGCTTTGGCTTCGGGAATATCGCTGAGATCGAAGCTGGCGAGGATATCCGCCTTGTCGGCACCCGGACGCACCACACCGCTGTCGGCACGATCGCCGAGGGTCAGGCCCAAGGCGTCGAGCATGATCGACTTGCCGGCCCCGGTCTCACCGGTGATCACGCTCATTCCGCCATTCAGCTCGAGGTCGAGATGTTCGACGATGGCGTAGTTATGTACGGAGAGATGTACCAGCATGGCGGAGGCTCCAGGCGTAAAGTCTGGTTATTTATACAGTGTTTGTTTTATCCCTGACAATCCTCCTTTGCTCTTGAATCGCCAGATTGTGGCCCCATATAAGCGGCAGAACCGTGAGTTAAGGCTCGCGAACCGGATAGTCAGGGCTCGTAAAAGCTGTAACCCGAGCTCGCGAGGAATATAGATAGGAGGACCGCATGGCCGACGAACAGACCCAGAATTCCCAAAATCCAGATATCGAAACCGCTGCAGAGACCGCTGCGAGCGAAGATCTGGCTGCCCGCGTGCAAACGCTGGAAGAACAGCTGGCGGCCGCTCAGGATCAGGCTTTGCGCGTGGCGGCTGATATGCAGAACGTGCGCCGCCGCGCCGAGCAGGATATTGAGAAAGCGCACAAGTTCGCCCTGGAGAAATTCGCCAACGACCTGCTGCCCGTAGTCGATAGCCTCGAGCGTGGCCTGGAGTTGTCCAACCCTAACGACGAAGCCATCAAGGCTGTGCGTGAAGGCATCGAGCTGACCCTCAAGCTGTTCCAAGACACCCTCAAGCGTTACAACCTGGAAGCCATCGACCCGCACGGTGCGCCGTTCAACGCCGAGCACCACCAGGCCATGGCGATGCAGGAAAGCACCAATGTCGAGCCCAATAGTGTGCTCAAGGTGTTCCAGAAGGGTTACCTGCTCAATGGTCGTCTGCTGCGCCCCGCGATGGTGGTGGTCAGTAAGGCTCCGGCCGAGCCGCAACCTTCTATTGATGAGCAGGCTTGAAATTCGCCGTAAGGCCCCCATTTATTAGTCAAGCGTTTAAGTGCTACCGCAGTTAACCACCACTGCTGCGGCAACCAAATTCAGTTTCAGGAGAACAAACATGGGCAGAATCATCGGTATCGACCTGGGGACCACCAACTCCTGCGTCTCGATCCTCGAAAACGGTAGCGTCAAGGTGCTGGAAAACGCCGAAGGCGCGCGTACCACTCCTTCGATCATTGCTTACACCAACGATGGCGAAATCCTCGTGGGTCAGTCGGCCAAGCGTCAGGCAGTTACCAACCCGCACAACACCCTGTACGCGGTTAAGCGTCTGATCGGTCGCCGTTTTGAAGAAAACGTCGTACAGAAAGACATCGAAATGGTGCCGTACAAAATCGTCAAAGCCGACAATGGCGACGCCTGGGTGGAAGTGAAGGGCCAGAAAATGGCACCGCCACAAATTTCCGCCGAAGTGCTGAAAAAGATGAAGAAGACCGCCGAAGACTACCTCGGCGAGCCAGTGACCGAAGCGGTGATCACCGTTCCGGCCTACTTCAACGACAGCCAGCGGCAGGCCACCAAAGACGCCGGCCGCATCGCGGGTCTGGAAGTCAAACGCATCATCAACGAACCGACCGCTGCTGCTTTGGCCTACGGTATGGACAAGGCCAAGGGCGATCACACCGTGATCGTTTATGACCTGGGTGGCGGTACCTTCGATATCTCGGTAATTGAAATTGCCGAAGTCGATGGCGAGCACCAGTTCGAAGTGTTGGCCACCAACGGTGACACCTTCCTCGGTGGTGAAGACTTCGACATCCGTTTGATCGACTACCTCGTCGACGAATTCAAGAAAGAAAGCGGCATTAACCTCAAAGGTGATCCGCTGGCCATGCAGCGTCTGAAAGAAGCTGCTGAAAAAGCCAAGATCGAACTGTCGTCCGCTCAGCAGACCGACGTCAACCTGCCGTACATCACAGCAGATGCCAGCGGTCCTAAGCACCTGAACGTGAAGATCTCCCGTGCCAAGCTGGAGTCGCTGGTGGAAGACCTGGTGCAGCGCACCATCGAGCCTTGCCGTATCGCGTTGAAAGACGCCGGTATCGACGTTGGCGCGATTCACGACGTGATCCTGGTTGGCGGTCAGACCCGTATGCCGCTGGTGCAGAAGCTGGTTACCGAATTCTTCGGTAAAGAAGCTCGCAAAGACGTGAACCCGGACGAAGCAGTCGCCATGGGCGCTGCGATTCAGGGTGCGGTACTGGCTGGTGACGTTAAAGACGTACTGCTGCTGGACGTCAGCCCGCTGACCCTGGGTATCGAAACCATGGGTGGGGTGATGACTGCGCTGATCGAGAAAAACACCACGATTCCTACCAAGAAGTCGCAAGTGTTCTCGACTGCCGACGACAACCAGGGCGCCGTGACCATTCACGTGCTGCAGGGCGAGCGTAAGCAAGCCGCACAGAACAAGTCGTTGGGCAAGTTCGACCTGGCCGAGATTCCGCCAGCACCGCGTGGCGTGCCGCAAATCGAAGTTACCTTCGATATCGACGCCAACGGTATTCTGCACGTGTCGGCCAAAGACAAGGCCACTGGCAAGCAGCAGTCCATCGTGATCAAGGCCAACTCGGGTCTGTCCGAGGAAGAAATCGAACAAATGGTGCGTGATGCCGAGGCCAATGCCGAGGAAGACCGCAAGTTCGAAGAGCTGGCCGGTGCACGTAACCAGGGTGATGCTCTGGTGCACGCGACCCGTAAGATGATCACCGAGGCAGGCGACAAGGCCACCGCGGACGAGAAAGCAGCCATCGAAAAAGCGTTGGGTGAACTGGAAGTGGCCGTCAAAGGCGACAGCAAGGAAACCATCGACGCTAAAGTAGCGGCTCTGTCCGAAGCCACTGCTCCGCTGGCGCAGAAAATGTATGCCGAGCAGCCTCAGGCTGGCGAAGCTGCGCCTGGCCAGGAAGAGCCGAAGGGCGGTGCCGACGATGTGGTCGATGCCGAGTTCGAAGAGGTTAAAGAAAACAAGTAAGCGTCCATTTGCTTGCTCTCCAACCCGGCCGGCCATTGAGCTGGCCGGGTGTTATCCGCCACGCGGGAGCTTGCTCCCGCGTTGGCGTGTCTGGGGAAGCCGATTTAAGAGTGTTGAAGAATTATGGCTAAGCGTGACTTTTACGAAGTGCTGGGGGTTGAGCGTGGTGCCAGCGAAGCGGAGCTGAAGAAGGCTTATCGCCGCTTGGCGATGAAGCATCACCCGGACCGCAATCCTGGCGACAAAGAGGCCGAAGAGCGTTTCAAAGAGGCCAATGAGGCCTATGAAGTGCTGTCCGACGCCAACAAGCGCGCGGCGTTTGACCAGTACGGTCATGCCGGCGTCGACCCGAGCATGGGTGGCGGTGGTGCCGGCGGTGCCGGTTTCGGCGGCGCAAACTTCTCCGATATTTTCGGCGACGTGTTCAGCGACTTCTTCGGTGGTGCTCGTGGCGGTTCCCGTGGTGGCGCGCAGCGCGGTAGCGACCTGCGTTACACCCTGGAGCTGGATCTGGAAGAGGCGGTGCGCGGCACCACCGTAACCATCCGCGTGCCGACCCTGGTCAATTGCAAAACCTGCGATGGCTCCGGCGCGAAAAAGGGCACCAGCCCGGTTACCTGTACCACCTGCGGCGGTATCGGTCAGGTGCGCATGCAGCAGGGCTTCTTCTCGGTGCAGCAAACCTGCCCACGTTGCCACGGCAACGGCAAGATGATTGCCGACCCGTGCGGCACCTGCCACGGCCACGGTCGTGTCGAAGAACACAAAACCCTATCGGTAAAAGTTCCGCCAGGTGTTGATACGGGTGATCGCATTCGTCTGTCTGGCGAAGGCGAGGCGGGTGCCATGGGTGGCCCGGCTGGCGACCTGTACGTGGTGGTGAATGTGCGCGAGCACTCGATTTTCCAGCGCGACGGCAAGCACCTGTACTGCGACGTGCCGATCAGCTTCGCTGACGCAGCATTGGGCGGCGAGCTGGAAGTGCCGACCCTGGATGGCCGCGTAAAGCTGAAAATTCCCGAAGGTACGCAAACCGGCAAGCTGTTCCGCTTGCGTGGCAAGGGCGTGGCTCCGGTACGTGGCGGCGGTGCTGGCGACCTGATGTGTCGCGTAGCTGTGGAAACACCGGTGAACCTGGACAAGCGTCAGCGTGAACTGCTGGAAGAGTTCCGCAACTCGCTGGCCACCGACGACAGCCACTCGCCCAAGGCCAGCGGTTGGTTCGAAGGCGTGAAGCGTTTCTTCGGCGACGTGTGAATCGGGCTTGGCGAGGCGCTGCAGGCACCTCGTCAGCCGCAAGTTATTAGCTGGGAGCTAGATGCATGGCATGTATAGCGCGACGTATAGCCGTAGTGGGTGCCGCCGGGCGCATGGGCAAAACCCTGATTGAGGCGATTGGCCTGGCCGAAGGTGCCACGTTGACTGCAGCGATTGATCGTCCGGACAGCAGCCTGATTGGTGCTGATGTGGGCGAGCTGGCGGGCATGGGTAAATTGGGCATCACCTTGGCGGGTAATCTCGCTGACGTGCTGGATCAGTTCGATGTACTGATCGATTTCACCCATCCCACCGTTACCCTGAAAAACCTGGAAGTCTGCCGCAAGGCTGGCAAGTCCATGGTGATCGGTACCACCGGTTTTAGCGTCGAGGAAAAACAGCTGCTGGCTGAGGCGGGCAAGGACATCTCGATTGTTTTTGCGGCCAACTTCAGTGTTGGCGTGAATCTGTGTCTGAAACTGCTGGATACCGCTGCGCGGGTTCTGGGTGATGACGTGGATATCGAGATTCTCGAAGCGCACCACCGTCACAAGGTCGATGCGCCGTCGGGCACGGCTGTGCGCATGGGCGAAGTAGTCGCCAAAGCCTTGGGTCGTGATCTGCAGAAAGTGGCGGTTTACGGCCGCGAAGGTCAGACCGGGGCCCGTGATCGCGAAACCATCGGCTTTGCCACCGTGCGTGCTGGCGACGTGGTGGGCGACCATACCGTGCTGTTCGCCGCCGACGGCGAGCGGGTGGAAATCACCCATAAAGCCTCTAGCCGCATGACCTTTGCGCGCGGTGCAGTACGTTCGGCTTTATGGCTGGATAGCAAGTCTGCCGGGCTCTACGATATGCAGGATGTGCTTGATCTGCACTGAGATGACTAAACGGTTGTCATCTTGGGTAGACCAAAAATGCCTTTTTCTGTAAGCTACAGCTTTAGTGTGTCCACTAAAAGCGCGCAGTTAACTTGAAAAAGTGATTCTAAAAAAAGCGGGGTGACGTGTCTAAACGTCATCCCGCTTTTTTACAACCTGCGTATGCCCTGTCAGGCTTGATTTACGGGAGGTCTTCTTGACTAAGCCAGCCATACTCGCCCTTGCTGATGGCAGCATTTTTCGCGGCGAAGCCATCGGAATCGACGGTCAAACCGTCGGAGAGGTGGTGTTCAATACTGCTATGACCGGCTATCAGGAAATCCTTACCGATCCTTCCTATGCCCAACAAATCGTTACCCTGACTTATCCCCACATCGGTAACACCGGCACCACGCCGGAAGATGCCGAATCGAACCGCGTCTGGTCCGCCGGCCTGGTTATCCGTGATCTGCCATTGGTTGCCAGCAACTGGCGTAACACCCTGTCGCTGTCCGATTACCTGAAAGCCAACAACGTTGTGGCTATCGCGGGTATCGACACCCGCCGCCTGACCCGCATCCTGCGTGAGAAAGGCGCTCAGAACGGCTGCATCCTGGCCGGCGACGATATCTCCGTCGAGCAAGCCCTGGCAGCCGCTCGCGGCTTCCCCGGCCTGAAAGGCATGGACCTGGCCAAAGTAGTCAGCTCCACCGAGCGCTACGAATGGCGTCACAGCGTCTGGAACCTGAAAACCGACAGCCACCCGGAAATTGCTGCCAGCGAACTGCCGCACCACGTGGTGGCGTTCGACTACGGCGTCAAGCTGAACATCCTGCGCATGCTGGTTGAGCGCGGCTGCCGCGTCACCGTGGTACCGGCCCAGACTCCGGCCAGCGAAGTGCTGGCGTTGCAACCGGACGGCGTGTTCCTGTCCAACGGCCCGGGCGACCCTGAGCCATGCGACTACGCGATCCAGGCCATTAAAGACGTGCTGGAAACCGAGATTCCGGTATTCGGCATTTGCCTCGGCCACCAGCTGCTGGCCCTGGCCTCCGGAGCCAAGACCGTGAAAATGGGTCACGGCCACCACGGTGCCAACCACCCGGTGCAAGATCTCGACACTGGCGTAGTGATGATCACCAGTCAGAACCACGGCTTTGCTGTGGACGAGGCGACTCTGCCAGCCAACCTGCGTGCTACTCACAAGTCGCTGTTCGACGGCACTCTGCAAGGCATCGAGCGTACCGACAAAGTGGCCTTCAGCTTCCAGGGGCACCCCGAGGCGAGCCCAGGTCCACTGGACGTTGCTCCGCTGTTCGACCGATTTATCGAAGCCATGGCCGCGCGCCGTTAAGCCTGCCGACAGACCTTAGGATTCGAGAGTAGAAAATGCCAAAACGTACAGACATCAAAAGTATCCTGATCCTCGGCGCCGGCCCCATCGTCATCGGCCAGGCCTGTGAGTTCGACTACTCTGGCGCCCAGGCCTGTAAAGCCCTGCGCGAAGAGGGTTACCGGGTCATCCTGGTGAACTCCAACCCAGCCACCATCATGACCGACCCGGCCATGGCCGACGCTACCTATATCGAACCGATCAAATGGCAGACTGTGGCCAAGATCATCGAGAAAGAGCGTCCAGACGCCTTGCTGCCGACCATGGGCGGCCAGACTGCTCTGAACTGCGCCCTGGACCTGGAGCGCCACGGCGTTCTGGAAAAGTTCGGTGTGGAAATGATCGGTGCCAACGCTGACACCATCGACAAAGCCGAAGACCGTTCGCGCTTTGACAAGGCGATGAAAGACATCGGCCTGGCCTGCCCGCGTTCCGGTATCGCCCACAACATGGACGAGGCCAACGCAGTGCTCGAGAAGCTTGGCTTCCCGTGCATCATCCGTCCGTCCTTCACCATGGGCGGCACCGGTGGCGGTATCGCTTACAACCGTGAAGAATTCGAAGAAATCTGCGCCCGTGGTCTGGATCTGTCGCCGACCAAAGAGCTGCTGATCGACGAATCGCTGATCGGCTGGAAAGAGTACGAGATGGAAGTGGTCCGCGATAAAAAGGACAACTGCATCATCGTCTGCTCCATCGAGAACTTCGATCCGATGGGCGTGCACACCGGTGACTCGATCACCGTGGCACCGGCACAGACTCTGACCGACAAGGAATACCAGATTCTGCGTAACGCCTCCCTGGCGGTACTGCGCGAAATCGGCGTAGAAACTGGTGGCTCGAACGTGCAGTTTGGTATCTGCCCGGAAACTGGCCGTATGGTTGTGATCGAGATGAACCCACGGGTTTCTCGCTCTTCCGCTCTGGCGTCGAAAGCCACTGGCTTCCCGATTGCCAAAGTCGCTGCCAAGCTGGCAGTGGGCTACACCCTTGATGAGCTGCAGAACGACATCACCGGCGGTAAAACCCCGGCTTCGTTCGAACCGGCCATCGACTACGTCGTTACCAAGATTCCGCGTTTCGCCTTCGAAAAATTCCCGAAAGCCGATGCCCGCCTGACCACTCAGATGAAGTCGGTCGGTGAAGTCATGGCCATCGGCCGCACCTTCCAGGAGTCCCTGCAGAAAGCTCTGCGCGGTCTGGAAGTGGGCGTCAACGGTTTCGATCCCAAGCTGGATCTGACCAACCCGGAATCCAAGGCTGCGCTCAAGCGCGAGCTGACCGTGCCGGGCGCCGAGCGTATCTGGTACGTGGCTGACGCCTTCCGTGCCGGCATGAGCTGCGACGATATCTACGCCTTGACCATGATCGACCACTGGTTCCTGGTGCAGATCGAAGACCTGATCAAAGACGAAGAACGCATCAAGACCCTGGGCCTGTCGTCCATCGACCGCGATGTGATGTACAAGCTCAAGCGCAAAGGCTTCTCCGACGCCCGTCTGGCCAAGCTGCTGGGCGTGACCGAGAAGAACCTGCGCAGCCACCGTCACAAGTTGAAGGTGCTGCCGGTGTACAAGCGCGTTGACACCTGCGCCGCCGAGTTCTCCACCGACACCGCCTACATGTACTCGACCTACGAGGAAGAGTGCGAAGCGAACCCGTCGACCCGCGACAAGATCATGATTCTCGGCGGTGGCCCGAACCGTATCGGTCAAGGCATCGAGTTCGACTACTGCTGCGTACACGCCGCGCTGGCGATGCGTGACGATGGTTACGAAACCATCATGGTCAACTGCAACCCGGAAACCGTTTCCACTGACTACGACACCTCGGACCGCCTGTACTTTGAGTCGGTAACCCTGGAAGACGTGCTGGAAATCGTCCGCGTCGAGCAGCCCAAAGGTGTGATCGTTCAGTACGGCGGCCAAACCCCGCTGAAACTGGCTCGCGCCCTGGAAGAAGCCGGCGTGCCGATCATCGGTACCTCGCCTGACGCCATCGACCGTGCCGAAGACCGTGAACGCTTCCAGCAGATGGTTGAGCGCCTGAACCTGCGTCAGCCGCCAAACGCCACTGTGCGCAGCGAAGACGAAGCCATTCGTGCCGCTAACAAGATTGGTTACCCGCTGGTGGTGCGTCCGTCCTACGTGCTGGGCGGTCGGGCGATGGAAATCGTCTACGAAGAAGAAGAGCTCAAGCGCTATCTGCGTGAAGCCGTACAGGTTTCCAACGATAGCCCGGTATTGCTCGACCACTTCCTCAACTGCGCCATCGAAGTCGATATCGACGCGGTGTGCGACGGCGAGACCGTGGTGATCGGTGCGATCATGCAGCACATCGAACAAGCGGGCGTGCACTCCGGTGACTCCGCCTGCTCGCTACCCCCGTACTCGCTGCCGGCACACATCCAGAACGAGATCCGTGAACAGGTCAAGAAAATGGCCCTGGAACTCGGCGTGGTTGGCCTGATGAACGTGCAGATGGCCGTGCAGGGCGAGGACATCTTCGTCATCGAAGTGAACCCACGTGCTTCGCGTACCGTGCCGTTCGTGTCCAAGTGCATCGGTGTTTCCCTGGCGATGATCGCGGCACGCGTGATGGCCGGTAAAACCCTGAAAGAAGTCGGCCTGACCGAAGAGATCATTCCGAACTTCTACAGCGTTAAAGAAGCGGTATTCCCGTTCGCCAAGTTCCCAGGCGTTGACCCGATCCTCGGCCCAGAAATGAAGTCGACCGGTGAAGTGATGGGCGTGGGCGACACCTTTGGTGAAGCTTTCGCCAAGGCCCAGATGGGTGCCAGCGAAATCTTGCCTACCGGTGGCACTGCGTTTATCAGCGTGCGCGACGACGACAAACCTTTAGTGGCCGGCGTTGCTCGCGACCTGATCAACCTGGGTTTCGAAATCGTTGCCACCGCCGGTACTGCCAAGCTGATCGAAGCGGCTGGCTTGAAAGTCCGCCGGGTGAACAAGGTGACCGAAGGCCGTCCGCACGTGGTCGACATGATCAAGAATGACGAAGTCACCCTGATCATCAATACCACCGAAGGTCGTCAGTCGATCGCTGACTCTTACTCCATCCGCCGTAACGCGCTGCAGCACAAGATCTACTGCACCACCACCATTGCTGCGGGCGAGGCTATCTGCGAAGCGCTGAAGTTCGGTCCTGAAAAAACCGTACGCCGCTTGCAGGATCTGCATGCAGGATTGAAGGCATGATCAAGTACCCAATGACCGTCCAGGGTGCTCGCGCCCTGGAAGAAGAACACGCCCATCTGACCAAGGTCGTGCGTCCGAAGCTCAGCCAGGACATCGGCACGGCCCGCGAATTGGGTGACCTCAAGGAAAACGCCGAATACCACGCCGCTCGTGAGCAGCAAGGTATGGTCGAGGCGCGTATCCGTGACATCGAAGGGCGTATGCAGAATGCGCAGATCATCGATGTCACGGCCATCGAGCCGACCGGCAAGGTGATTTTCGGTACCACGGTGGAGATCGCCAACGTCGAGACTGACGAGCGCGTGACCTACCAGATCGTTGGTGAAGACGAAGCGGACATCAAGCTCGGCAAGATCTCCGTCGGCTCACCCATCGCTCGCGCCTTGATCGCCAAGGAAGAGGGCGATGTAGTGGCGGTGCGCACGCCCAGCGGCCTGATCGAGTACGAGATCGTCGAGGTTCGTCATATCTAAGGCCCGCGTCATCGATGCCGGTGCAATCAGTTGGCGGTTGGCTCAGACGTTCTGGGTCGGCGGCCTGTGGCTGCTGCACTTGGTGATGCTGCCGGCGCTGGAGCGAATCGGTCTGGCACCGATGCTGGTCGGCGAAATTGCCAACACCCTCAGTCCGTTGCTGGTATTGCTGGCGGTGGTTGGGTTGTTGGTGCAAACCTTGATCCTGCTGCAGGTCGAGCGTTTTTCCGCGCTTTGGCGCGATTCCCGTGGCCAATTGCTGGTCGTGAGTTTGCTAGTGGCGTTGGGCTACGGTGCGTTGCAGCGCTGGTTGCCGGACGCACTGCGGCTACAGTTATTCTGTTTTCTGGTCTTGGCGTTGTGCGGTGCGCTGCTGGTGTTGCAGCCAGTGCCGGACGGCGAGGCAGCCAGGGCGCGCAAGGCGCGCCACTGACAGGGAGCGGGATATCAGCTGAAGCGGGTGACGTTGGACAGCTGCTTGTTGACCTTCGGGTTCTTGCGGTAAATCAGTGCCATCTTGCCGATGACCTGAACCAGTTCGCTATTGCCGGCCTTGCACAGTTCGGCAATCGCGGCCAGGCGGGACTCGCGTTCGGTAATTCTGAGTTGGATTTTGATCAGTTCGTGATCAGTCAGTGCGCGCTCCAATTCGGCAAGCACACCTTCGGTCAAACCATTGTCAGCAACAATCAATACCGGTTTTAGATGGTGACCGATAGATTTGTACTGTTTCTTCTGCTCCTGAGTGAGCGGCATAATCTGACCCCTGCGTCTGATCTTGTAAAAAGCGGCGGCTAGTTTACCCGAGCGCTCTCGGTACCGCCCAGTTAATCACGCCCCGTTAATTTTTGAGGTGCCCAGTGGCACGTTCCAAGACAAGTCAAGGTTGGTTGAAAGAGCATTTCGACGACCCCTACGTGAAAATGGCGCAGAAGGACGGCTACCGTTCCCGTGCCAGCTACAAACTTCTGGAGATCCAGGAGAAAGACCGCATTTTGCGCCCCGGGAACACCGTGATCGACCTCGGCGCCGCGCCGGGTGGCTGGTCGCAGGTAACCAGTCGAGTGTTAGGCGACAAAGGTCGCTTGATCGCGTCCGATATCCTGGAGATGGACAGCATCCCGGACGTTACCTTTATTCAAGGCGATTTCACCGAGGAGTCCGTGCTGGCGCAAATTCTCGAAGCGGTCGGCAATAATCCGGTAGACCTTGTGATTTCCGATATGGCCCCCAATATGAGTGGGGTGAAGATGGCTGATCAGGCGCGCTCGATGTATTTGTGCGAGTTGGCGCTCGATCTGGCGAGCCAGGTGCTGCGCCCCGGCGGCGATTTTCTGATCAAAATCTTCCAGGGCGAAGGCTTTGACGTCTATCACAAGCAGGTGCGCGCGATGTTCGAGAAAGTGCAGATGCGCAAGCCACTGTCTTCCCGTGATCGGTCCCGTGAGCAATATTTGCTGGCCCGAGGCTTTCGCGGGGCGCAAGATTGAACCCATGAAGAACGGGTTCAGTCGAACGTTATACGAATCGAGCGTTGTTTTGCCGCTTTACCACGGCAGTGCCTCATAAAGGGTTACAGACGCTTCCTGCCTAGGTTCGGAAGTTGTGTAGTAAGTTAGGCTGATCAATATCCAGCCGTAATGCGAGGTTCGTCCCGCGTGGGGCCTGCTTCAGAGGGTAGCTAATTGAACGACATGGCAAAGAACCTGATCTTGTGGCTGATCATCGCCGCCGTCCTCGTCACGGTGATGAACAACTTCTCCAGCCCGAGCGAACCTCAGACGCTGAACTACTCGCAATTTATCGAGCAGGTCAAAGATGGTGGTGTGCAGAAAGTCACCATCGAGGGCTTCACCATCACGGGTATCGGCACTGACGGCAAGCCGTTCACCACGGTGCGCCCGATGATCGAAGACCGCGGCCTGATCGGCGATCTGATCAACAATAACGTGACCGTTGAAGGCAAGAAGCCTGAGCAGCAAAGCATCTGGACTCAGTTGCTGGTAGCCAGCTTCCCGATTCTGGTCATCATCGCCGTCTTTATGTTCTTTATGCGCCAGATGCAGGGCGGTGCCGGCGGTAAGGGCGGCCCGATGAGCTTTGGCAAGAGCAAGGCGCGCCTGCTCTCTGAAGACCAGGTCAAGACCACTCTGGCTGACGTAGCCGGTTGCGACGAGGCCAAAGAGGAAGTGGGTGAGCTGGTCGAGTTTCTGCGCGATCCAGGCAAATTCCAGCGCCTGGGCGGCCGTATCCCTCGCGGCGTGCTGATGGTGGGCCCACCTGGTACCGGTAAAACGTTGCTGGCCAAAGCCATTGCCGGCGAAGCGAAAGTACCGTTCTTCACCATTTCCGGTTCCGACTTCGTGGAAATGTTCGTGGGCGTCGGCGCCAGCCGTGTTCGCGATATGTTCGAGCAAGCCAAGAAACACGCACCGTGCATCATCTTCATCGACGAGATTGACGCCGTTGGTCGCCATCGTGGCGCTGGCATGGGTGGCGGTCACGACGAGCGTGAGCAGACTCTGAACCAGTTGCTGGTTGAGATGGACGGCTTCGAAATGAATGACGGCATCATCGTCATCGCCGCCACCAACCGTCCCGATGTGCTCGACCCAGCGTTGCTGCGTCCAGGCCGCTTCGACCGCCAGGTTGTGGTGGGGCTGCCGGATATCCGCGGTCGTGAGCAGATTCTGAAAGTTCACATGCGCAAAGTGCCGATGGGTGACAACGTCAAGCCAGCGGTAATTGCTCGCGGTACGCCGGGCTTCTCCGGTGCCGACCTGGCCAACCTGGTCAACGAAGCGTCGCTGTTCGCTGCTCGTGCGGGCAAGCGCATCGTTGAAATGAAAGAATTCGAACTGGCCAAAGACAAGATCATGATGGGCGCTGAGCGCAAATCGATGGTCATGTCCGAGAAAGAGAAAATGAACACCGCGTTCCACGAGGCGGGTCACGCTATCGTCGGCCGCCTGGTGCCAGAGCATGACCCGGTTTACAAGGTGTCCATCATTCCGCGCGGTCGTGCCCTGGGCGTGACCATGTTCCTCCCGGAGGAGGACCGCTATAGCCTGTCCAAGCGCGCGTTGATCAGCCAGATCTGCTCGCTCTATGGTGGCCGTATCGCCGAAGAGATGACATTGGGTTTTGACGGTGTCACCACCGGTGCGTCCAACGACATCATGCGCGCCAGTCAGATTGCGCGGAACATGGTGACCAAGTGGGGGCTCTCCGAGAAGCTCGGTCCGCTGATGTATGCCGAAGAAGATGGTGAAGTGTTCCTCGGTCGCAGCATGGGCAGCCAGCAGAGCAACGTTTCCGCTGATACCGCCAAGCTTATCGACCTGGAGGTGCGTAGCATCATCGATGAGTGCTACGGCACCGCCAAGCGCCTACTGGAAGAGAACCGCGACAAGCTCAACGCTATGTGTGATGCGTTGATGAAGTACGAAACCATCGATGCCGAGCAAATCGACGACATCATGAATGGCCGTACGCCGCGTGAGCCCCGTGATTGGCAGGATGATGGCGATTCCGGCACCACGATCAGCAAGCAGGATCAAGCCGAAACCCCAGAGAAACCTATCGGTGGCCCGGCCGCCGAGCATTAAGGCCTGACATGTCCCTGACGCAATACCCAAACCGGCTGCCTTGTGGCAGCCGGTTTCTTGATTTAAGCCGCCCGCATGTGATGGGCATCCTCAACGTTACCCCTGACTCCTTTTCCGATGGCGGGCGCTTCAGTCGCATTGACCTGGCGTTGCAGCATGCTGCGGATATGGTGGCGGCGGGTGCCACGTTGATTGATGTCGGTGGTGAGTCCACGCGACCGGGTGCCCGTCCGGTTTCGCCTGTCGAAGAGCTGGAACGTGTTGCTCCGGTGGTCGAGGCGATTGCCCGTGAGCTGGACGTGATCATTTCCGTGGACACCTCCACTCCAGCGGTCATCCGCGAGTCTGCGCGCCTGGGTGCCGGCTTGATCAACGACGTGCGCTCGCTGCAGCGTGATGGCGCGCTTGAAGCGGTGGCTGCGACCAATCTGCCGGTATGCCTGATGCATATGCGTGGCGAGCCGGGCACCATGCAGGACAACCCGGTATACGTCGACGTGGTGGCCGAGGTGCGGGACTTTCTGGTTGAGCGCATGGCCGCTTGTACGGCTGCCGGTATCGCCCCTGAGCGCGTGGTGCTGGACCCGGGATTCGGCTTTGCCAAGACCTATGAGCACAACCTTTCGCTGTTCAAAAATATGCAGGAACTGCATGCCCTTGGTCGGCCGTTATTGGTCGGTGTCTCGCGCAAGAGCATGATTGGTCGGGCGCTGGGGCGGGAAGTGGGTGAGCGCCTGTTCGGTGGCTTGGCTTTGGCGGCCCTGGCAGTGGCCAAGGGCGCACATATTTTGCGTGTGCACGACGTTGCCGAGACGGTGGATGTGGTGCGCATGATTGCTGCTGTGCAAGCGGCAGAATAAAAAGATCGGAGAATGTATGGGTAAAAAGTATTTCGGCACCGACGGTATTCGTGGGCGCGTAGGACAGTTTCCGATCACCCCTGACTTTATGCTCAAACTTGGCTGGGCTGCCGGTATGGCGTTCCGCAAGCAGGGCACTTGTCGGGTGCTGATCGGCAAGGACACGCGTATTTCCGGGTATATGTTCGAGTCTGCGTTGGAGGCCGGGCTTTCTGCCGCTGGTGCTGACGTCATGCTGCTGGGCCCTATGCCCACGCCTGCCATCGCTTATCTGACACGTACCTTCCATGCCGAGGCCGGTATCGTGATCAGTGCCTCGCATAACCCTCACGATGATAACGGCATCAAGTTCTTTTCCGGTCAGGGCACCAAACTGCCGGACGAGTTGGAGCTGATGATCGAGGAGCTGCTGGATACGCCGATGACCGTGGTCGAGTCGGCGCAACTGGGCAAGGTTTCCCGGATCAACGACGCGGCTGGCCGCTATATCGAGTTCTGCAAAAGCAGCGTGCCCACCAGCACCGATTTCGCCGGCTTGAAGTTGGTAGTCGATTGCGCCCATGGCGCGGCCTACAAGATCGCTCCCAGCGTGTTCCGTGAGCTGGGTGCACAGGTCACTGTGCTCTCGGCGCAACCTAACGGGCTGAATATCAACGAGGACTGCGGGTCCACCCATATGGATGCGCTGCAGGCGGCGGTGGTGGCCAATCAGGCCGATCTCGGTATCGGTTTCGACGGCGACGCCGACCGGGTATTGATGGTGGATCACACCGGTGCGTTGGTGGATGGCGACGAGCTCCTGTACATCATTGCTCGCGACCTTCAGGAGCAGGGCAAACTGCAAGGTGGCGTGGTTGGTACCTTGATGAGCAACCTGGGCCTGGAGCTGGCCTTGGGCGAGCTGAATATTCCCTTTGTGCGCGCCAATGTCGGCGACCGCTATGTGATCAGCGAGTTGCTGGAGCGTAACTGGCAGATCGGTGGGGAAAACTCCGGTCATATCGTGTGCTTCCAGCACACCACCACCGGCGATGCGATTATCGCCGCGTTGCAGGTATTGCTGGCCTTGAAACGCTGGGGCAAAAGCCTGGCGGAGGCGCGACAGGGTTTGCGCAAGTGTCCGCAGGTTCTGGTCAATGTGCGATTTGCCGGTGGCGTCGACCCTGTTTCCCACCCTGCGGTGACCGACGCCTGTGCGCGTGTCACCGAACGTATGGGCGGGCGAGGTCGGGTATTGCTGCGAAAATCCGGTACCGAACCCTTGGTCCGCGTGATGGTCGAGGGTGACGATGAAGCCCTGGTGCGTAGCTATGCTGATGAATTAGCTAAAGTAGTTACCGAAGTCTGTGCCTGATTCGGCTTGCTAATCTCTAATCTCTTGGGTAGCATCTGCGCCCACTTTGATCGACGAGGTAGAACATGCGTCGCCCCTTGGTAGCTGGTAACTGGAAGATGCACGGTACCCGCGCCAGCGTCGCTGAGTTGATCAAAGGCCTGCACGCATTGGCACTGCCAGAGGGTGTAGAGGTAGCGGTTTTTCCGCCCAGCCTTTACATCAACAACGTGCTTGCTGGTCTGGAGGGTAAGTCCATTGCGGTAGGCGCGCAGAACTGTGCAGCTGAGCCGGCGCAGGGCGCTCTGACTGGGGAGATTGCTTCGAGCCAACTGGCTGATGCAGGTTGCGAATTGGTGCTGGTTGGCCACTCCGAGCGTCGTCAGATTCTGGGTGAGAGTGATGAGCTGCTGGTGCGCAAGTTTGCCGCGGTGCAAGCCTCTGGTTTGACTCCCGTGTTGTGTATAGGTGAAACCCTGGAGCAGCGCGAGGCGGGGCAGACCATTGAGGTGGTCAATCGCCAGCTCGGTAGCGTGATTGAAGTGTTGGGCGTTGCAGTGTTTGCTCGTGCTGTTGTTGCGTACGAGCCGGTCTGGGCCATCGGTACAGGTCTGACCGCAACGCCAGAGCAGGCTCAGGAAGTGCACGCAGCAATACGTGCGCAACTGGAAGCGGAAAATGCCGAAGTGGCTCGCGGTGTGAGAATTCTTTATGGCGGCAGTGTCAAGGCGGCCAATGCGGTTGAATTGTTCGGCATGCCGGATATCGATGGGGGGCTCATTGGTGGAGCCTCTCTGAATGCGGATGAGTTTGGTGCGATCTGTCGCGCCGCAGGAAACTAAGAGATGCTGGAAACTGTCGTTGTAGTTCTGCACCTGCTGGCGGCCCTGGGCGTTGTTGCGCTCGTACTGCTGCAGCAGGGTAAAGGTGCCGATGCGGGTGCCTCGTTTGGTTCGGGTGCTTCGGCAACTGTTTTTGGTAGCCAAGGTTCCTCTACCTTTCTTAGTCGTTTTACTGCTATACTTGCCGCCGCTTTTTTCATAACTAGCTTGGGCTTAGGCTTCTTTGCTAAGGAAAAAGCTCACTCGCTGAGTCAGGCCGGTTTGCCCGCCCCAGCAGTGGTAGAGCAGCAGCAGAAAAAACCGGTAGCAGAAGATGTGCCGGTGCTCGAAGAGCAAAAGCCAGCGTCTGACGCCGGCGATGTACCTCAAGCTCCAGAGCAGAAGTAAGTGCGTTAATTGCCGAGGTGGTGGAATTGGTAGACACGCTACCTTGAGGTGGTAGTGGCCATAGGCTGTAGGGGTTCGAGTCCCCTTCTCGGTACCAATTAAACAGGAAAGCCCGCTTCATGCGGGCTTTCCTGTTGCTGGGGGTTGGATTGACCCATGTGTGAGTTCGGTCGTATACTTCGGCCCCAGCTTTAACGTGGGGTTTGGCCGTTCGATCGCTCGATGGGCTCATGGCCAAAGGTTGTGGTTTGACCTTCCTTCCCCTGCAATCGGTTGTAGCGGAGCCCCTTTTTAGGGGCTTTTTGTTAGCCGGTTGCTTTGTTGGCTTGACTGTTTTGTCGTTGGGCTTAAGGTTCAGCGGCTTCAAGGGATGGGCGTTTCGCCCATTTTTTATTTGTACGACATGCACGAGGGGTTCAAGTGTCGAGCAAGCTAGAAGAGTTGCAGGCCTTGCTGGCCCCGGTAGTCGAGGCCCTTGGCTATCAATGCTGGGGTATCGAGTTCCTGTCCCAGGGGCGGCATTCCCTGCTTCGCGTCTATATCGATCATGCCAACGGCATTCTCGTCGAGGACTGCGAAAAGGTCAGTCGCCAGTTGAGCGGTGTCCTGGATGTCGAAGACCCGGTAGCCAGCGAGTACACCCTTGAGGTGTCTTCGCCGGGCATGGATCGGCCGCTGTTCACTATTGAACAGTTTGCCGCGCACGCCGGTGAGCAAGTAAAGATCAAACTGCGTACACCCTTTGATGGGCGGCGTAACTTTCAGGGCCTCCTCCGCGGAGTAGAGGAACAGGACGTTGTGGTGCTGGTTGATGACCACGAGTATCTGTTGCCGATCGATTCGATCGACAAGGCCAATATTGTTCCCAGTTTTGACTGAGACGCGGATCCCGCGGATCCAATGGATTGCGAAAGGCGAGGCGTACGATGAGCAAAGAAGTACTGCTGGTTGTTGAGTCGGTATCCAACGAAAAGGGCGTACCGGCCGGCGTTATTTTTGAGGCGTTGGAGTTGGCTCTGGCCACTGCGACGAAAAAACGTTTCGACGTTGAAGTTGAACTTCGCGTAGAGATCAACCGCGTAACGGGCAGCTACGAGACATTCCGTTGCTGGACCGTGGTTGATGATCAATCGCTGTTCAACCTGGCATCCGAGCTGACGCTCGACGAGGCGCGCGAGATCAAGCCTGATGCCCAACTCGGTGATTTGATCGAAGAGAAGATCGAGTCCATTGAGTTCGGTCGCATCGCTGCGCAAACCGCCAAACAAGTTATCGTGCAGAAAGTTCGTGAAGCTGAACGTGCCCAAGTGGTCGAGGCTTACCGCGAGCGTCTGGGCGAAATCATCTCCGGCACTGTTAAGAAAGTAACCCGCGACAACGTCATTGTTGACCTGGGTAACAACGCCGAAGCACTGCTGGCTCGCGAGGACATCATCTCCCGCGAGACCTTCCGTGTAGGCGCTCGCCTGCGTGCTCTGCTGAAAGAAATTCGCACCGAGAACCGCGGCCCTCAGTTGATCCTGTCGCGTACTGCGCCGGAAATGCTGATCGAGCTGTTCCGTATCGAAGTGCCAGAAATTGCTGAAGAGCTGATCGAAGTGATGGCCGCCTCCCGTGATCCGGGTTCGCGCGCCAAAATTGCCGTGCGCTCCAAAGACAAACGTATTGACCCGCAAGGCGCCTGCATTGGTATGCGCGGCTCGCGTGTACAAGCGGTGTCGGGTGAGTTGGGCGGCGAGCGTGTCGATATCGTGCTGTGGGATGACAATCCTGCTCAGTTCGTGATCAACGCCATGTCACCGGCCGAGGTTGCCGCCATCATCGTTGACGAAGATGCCCATGCCATGGACATCGCCGTCGGTGAAGACAATCTGGCGCAAGCAATCGGCCGTGGCGGTCAGAACGTTCGTTTGGCCAGTCAGTTGACCGGCTGGACACTGAATGTAATGACCGAAGCGGATATTCAGGCCAAGCAGCAAGCTGAAACTGGCGACATCCTGCAAAGCTTTATCGACGAGCTGGAAGTCGACGAAGACATTGCCCAGGTGTTGGTAGAAGAAGGCTTCACCAGCCTGGAAGAAATCGCCTATGTCCCGATGGAAGAGATGCTCAGCATCGATGGCTTCGACGAGGAAATCGTCACCGAGCTCCGCGCTCGCGCCAAAGATCGCCTGCTGACCAAAGCCATCGCGACAGAAGAAAAGCTGGCAGACGCGCACCCCGCCGACGACCTGCTCTCCCTTGAGGGTATGGACAAGGCTCTGGCGCAAGAACTGGCAGTGCGCGGCGTGATTAACCGCGAAGACCTGGCCGAGCAGTCGATTGATGACCTGCTCGACATCGACGGTATCGACGCAGAGCGTGCCGGCAAGTTGATCATGGCCGCCCGAGCCCATTGGTTCGAGTAAGTTGGCGGCCTGAGGAGAGAAGTGCATGACGCAAGTCACGGTCAAAGAACTGGCCCAAGTGGTCGCCACCCCTGTAGAGCGTCTGTTGTTGCAGATGCGCGAAGCGGGTTTACCGCACACCGGTGCCGACCAAGTTGTGACCGATAGCGAGAAGCAAGCCCTGTTGGCGCATCTCAAAGGCAGTCACGGCGAGAAAGTGGAAGAACCGCGCAAAATCACTTTGCAGCGCAAAACCACCAGCACCCTGCGTGTAGCGGGTAGCAAAACCATCAGCGTTGAAGTGCGCAAGAAGAAAACCTTCGTCAAGCGCAGCAACGAAGAAATCGAAGCTGAGCAAAAGCGCGAGCAGGAAGAGCGCGCGGCGGAAGAGGCGCGCGTGCAAGCGGCCGAAGATGCCAAACGTCAGGCCGAAAACACGGCTCGCCGTGAAGCTAACACCGCTAGCGCTGCGCCGGAATCGGCTGCAGACGCGGCACCTGTCGCGCCAGCTGCCGAACCAGCAGTGGTCGACATCGAGCTGCCACCGGTTGTTGCGCCTGTTGAAGAACGCAAGAAGGATGATCAGCGTCGTCCGGACAAGCCGCGCAATGACGACGACCGTCGTGGCGGCGAGCGCAAAACCACCGCGCACCGTCCTTCTGTTAAAGAGAAGGAAAAGGTTCCGACGCCTCGCGTTGCTCCACGTACCACCGACGAGGAAAGCGACAGCTTCCGTCGTGGCGGTCGTGGCAAGGCCAAGCTGAAGAAACGCAATGCCCATGGTTTCCAGAGCCCGACCGGTCCGGTTGTGCGCGACGTATCCATCGGCGAGACCATCACCGTTGGCGAGCTGTCAGCGCAGATGTCGGTCAAAGCGGCTGAAGTGATCAAGTTCATGTTCAAGATGGGCACCCCGGTGACCATCAACCAGGTACTGGATCAGGAAACCGCTCAGCTGATCGCTGAAGAGCTGGGTCACAACGTCAAGCTGGTGAGCGACAACGCCCTTGAAGAGCAGTTGGCCGAGTCCCTGAAATTCGAAGGCGAGGCCATTTCCCGTGCGCCGGTCGTGACCGTAATGGGCCACGTTGACCACGGTAAAACCTCGCTGCTGGACTACATTCGTCGCGCCAAAGTGGCTGCCGGCGAAGCGGGCGGTATCACCCAGCACATCGGCGCCTACCACGTAGAAACCGAGCGCGGCATGGTGACCTTCCTCGACACCCCGGGCCACGCTGCGTTTACCGCCATGCGTGCCCGTGGTGCCAAGGCCACCGACATCGTGATCCTGGTTGTTGCAGCGGACGACGGCGTGATGCCACAAACCGTGGAAGCTGTTCAGCATGCGAAAGCAGCTGGCGTTCCGCTGGTGGTTGCAGTGAACAAAATCGACAAGCCTGGCGCTGACCTGGAACGCATCAAAAGCGAACTGGCCGCGCACGGCGTAACCCCGGAAGAGTGGGGCGGCGACAACCCGTTCGTGTACGTGTCGGCGAAGATGGGTACTGGCGTAGACGAGCTGCTCGAAGCCGTTCTGCTGCAAGCCGAAGTACTGGAACTCAAAGCGACGCCATCGGCTCCTGGCCGTGGTGTGGTGGTTGAGTCCCGTCTGGACAAGGGCCGTGGCCCGGTGGCTACCGTTCTGGTTCAGGACGGTACGCTGCGCCAAGGCGACATGGTTCTGGTCGGTTCGAACTTCGGTCGTATCCGCGCCATGCTCGACGAGAACGGCAAGTCCATCAAGGAAGCCGGTCCATCGATTCCGGTCGAGATCCTCGGCCTGGACGGTACGCCGGACGCCGGCGACGAAATGAGCGTGCTGGCTGACGAGAAGAAAGCCCGCGAAGTTGCGCTGTTCCGTCAAGGCAAGTTCCGCGAAGTGAAACTGGCTCGTGCCCACGCTGGCAAGCTGGAAAACATCTTCGAGAACATGGGCCAGGAAGAGAAGAAGACGCTCAACATCGTCCTCAAATCCGACGTCCGTGGTTCGCTGGAAGCACTGCAAGGTGCGCTCGGCGGTCTGGGTAACGACGAAGTGCAAGTGCGCGTAGTGGGTGGCGGTGTCGGTGGTATCACCGAGTCCGACGCCAACCTGGCACTGGCCTCCAACGCTGTTCTGTTTGGCTTCAACGTGCGTGCCGATGCCGGCGCGCGCAAGATCGTCGAGCAGGAAGGTCTGGATATGCGTTACTACAACGTGATCTACGACATCATCGAAGACGTCAAGAAGGCCCTCACCGGCATGCTCGGCAGTGATGTTCGCGAGAACATTCTCGGTATCGCCGAAGTACGTGACGTGTTCCGTTCGCCGAAGTTTGGTGCCATTGCAGGTTGCATGGTGGTTGAAGGTACGGTCTTCCGTAACCGTCCGATCCGTGTACTGCGTGAAGACGTGGTTATCTTCGAAGGCGAGCTGGAATCCCTGCGCCGCTTCAAAGACGACGCCTCTGAAGTTCGTGCCGGCATGGAATGCGGTATCGGCGTGAAGAGCTACAACGACGTCAAGGTCGGCGACAAGATCGAAGTGTTCGAGAAGATCCAAGTGGCTCGCAGCCTTTAAGCACGAGCTGTTTTACGCAACGCCCGGTCCGGCTCACGCCTGGCCGGGCGTTTGCCGCTTTCAGACCGTCAGGGTTTTGCGCCGTGACGGGAGGTAACAGGTAGTTAGATGGCCAAAGAATATAGCCGTACCCAACGCATCGGCGATCAGATGCAGCGCGAGCTGGCGCAACTGATCCGTCGCGAAGTCAAAGACCCGCGTGTCGGTCTGGTGACTGTCACTGCCGTGGATGTCAGCCGCGATGTCGGTCACGCGAAGATTTTTATCACCGTGATGGGCCAGGACACCCCTGAAGAAATCGCCCAGAACGTTAAAGCGCTGAATCTCGCTGCCGGTTTTCTGCGTATGCAGTTGGCCCGCGCCATGAAGCTGCGCAGCGTGCCGCAACTGCACTTCCATTACGACGAAAGCGTCATGCGCGGCGCGCATCTGTCGTCGCTGATCGAGCGTGCCGTGGCGGAAGATAGCCAGCACGTCGAGCTGGATGCTGACGCAACGCCTGCGGCTGACAAGCCCGTGGCTGACGAGGAATAAGGCGTGGCTCAGGTCAAGCGCATTCGTCGTAACGTCAGCGGCATTATCCTGCTCGACAAGCCCAAAGGCTTTAGTTCCAACGCCGCGCTGCAGAAGGTGCGCTGGTTGCTCAATGCCGAGAAGGCCGGGCACACCGGCAGTCTCGACCCGCTGGCCACCGGCGTCCTGCCGTTGTGCTTCGGTGAAGCGACCAAGTTCTCCCAGTACCTGCTCGATGCCGACAAAGGCTACGAAACCCTGATGCAGATGGGTGTTACCACCACCACGGCGGATGCCGAGGGTGAGGTGATCGAGCGTCGCGAGGTGACCGTTGGTCGCGCTGATATCGAGGCGGTTTTGCCCAGATTTCGTGGTGAAATCAGTCAGATACCACCGATGTACTCAGCTCTCAAACGTGATGGCCAGCCTCTGTACAAGTTGGCCCGTGCAGGCGAAGTAGTGGAGCGCGAAGCGCGTTCTGTTACTATTGCGCGCCTGGAAATGCTGGGCTGTGAAGGCGAGCAGGCACGCTTGTCGGTCGCCTGCAGCAAAGGCACCTACATCCGGACCCTGGTGGAAGACATCGGCCAGGCGTTGGGCTGTGGTGCACACGTTGCCGAGCTGCGTCGTACCCAGGCCGGGCCGTTCGTGTTAGCCCAGACCGTTACCCTGGAAGAGCTGGAGCAGGTACACGCCGATGGTGGCAACGAAGCAGTCGACCGCTTCCTGCTGCCCTCCGATAGCGGCCTGGAACACTGGCCTCTGGTGCAGTTCTCCGAACACAGCGCGTTTTACTGGTTGCATGGGCAAGCTGTTCGCGCCCCGGACGCGCCGAAGTTCGGCATGGTCCGCGCATATGATCACAATGCTCGCTTTATCGGGATTGGCGAAGTGAGTGAAGACGGGCGCATCGCGCCGCGTCGTTTGATTCGGTCAGAATGACCGAACCATGCCGGGCAACCGGGGTGGGCGAGGGTGGCTGTTAATAGGCACGGTCACATCTCATTTTTTAATACGAGGATTTGTCCTCGGCCTATTGGAGTCGTATTCACTGGAATGCAGCTCCTTACTGAGAGGAAGCCCACATGGCACTCAGCGTTGAAGAAAAAGCTCAGATCGTTACCGACTACCAACAAGCTGTTGGTGATACTGGTTCGCCAGAAGTGCAAGTTGCACTGCTGACCGCCAACATCAACAAGCTGCAAGGTCACTTCAAAGCCAACGGCAAAGATCACCACTCCCGTCGTGGTCTGATCCGCATGGTAAACCAGCGTCGTAAGCTGCTGGACTACCTCAAAGGCAAAGACGTTACCCGCTACAGCACCTTGATCGGTCGTCTGGGCCTGCGTCGCTAATAGCGAAGCTGCTAGAGGTTGGTTGTTTGTCGTTATTGATTGGGTATGCTCACGCAGCCCGGTGATTAACGGCAGGCTTCCAGCCTCAAGTTTTATCTGCACCACCGGTTTTGTCTGTTTCACCCTGGACAGTGCTCGGGTCCGATTCCCGAAGTTGCCCAAGAATTCTGCAAGAACACGATTTCCCCAAGGCAAAAAGAAGGTAAATACACCGTGAACCCGGTAATCAAGAAATTCCAGTTCGGTCAATCGACCGTCACCCTCGAGACTGGCCGCATTGCCCGTCAGGCCTCCGGCGCAGTATTGGTCACCGTTGACGACGACGTCAGCGTATTGGTGACCGTGGTTGGCGCCAAGCAAGCCGACCCAAGCAAAGGCTTCTTCCCGCTGTCCGTTCACTACCAAGAAAAAACCTACGCTGCCGGCAAGATCCCTGGCGGCTTCTTCAAGCGTGAAGCGCGTCCTTCGGAAAAAGAGACCCTGACTTCCCGCCTGATCGACCGTCCGATCCGTCCTCTGTTCCCTGAAGGTTTCCTGAACGAAGTTCAGGTGATCTGCACCGTTGTTTCCACCAGCAAGAAAACCGATCCGGACATCGCTGCCATGATCGGTACCTCGGCTGCCCTGGCTATCTCCGGTATTCCTTTCGAAGGCCCGATCGGCGCTGCCCGCGTGGCCTTCCACGAAAGCACCGGCTACCTGCTGAACCCGACTTACGAGCAACTCAAGGCTTCCAGCCTGGACATGGTCGTAGCCGGTACCAAAGACGCCGTGCTGATGGTTGAATCCGAAGCCAAAGAGCTGACCGAAGACCAGATGCTGGGTGCCGTACTGTTCGCCCACGACGAATTCCAATCGGTGATCAAAGCCGTTGGTGAACTGGCTGCCGAAGTTGGCAAACCGACCTGGGCCTGGGCACCTGCTGCCAAGAACACCGTGCTGCTGGACGCTATCCGCGCCGAGTTCGGCGAAGCCATCTCCCAGGCTTACACCATCACCATCAAGCACGAGCGTTATGGCCGTCTGGGCGAATTGAAAGACCAGATCGTTGCCAAGTTCGCCGTTGAAGGCGGCCCGTCCGCTGGTGAAGTGAAAGACGCTTTCGGCGAAATCGAATACCGCACCGTTCGCGAAAACATCGTTAACGGCAAGCCGCGTATCGATGGCCGTGACACCCGCACCGTTCGCCCGCTGGCGATCGAAGTGGGCGTGTTGGGCAAAACCCACGGTTCGGCTCTGTTCACCCGTGGTGAAACTCAGGCGCTGGTCGTTGCCACTCTGGGTACCGCCCGCGACGCACAGCTGCTGGACACCCTCGAAGGCGAGCGCAAAGACCCCTTCATGCTGCACTACAACTTCCCTCCGTACTCGGTGGGCGAGTGTGGTCGCATGGGCGCTACCGGTCGCCGCGAAATCGGCCACGGCCGTCTCGCTCGCCGTTCGGTTCAGGCCATGCTGCCTGCTGCTGACGTGTTCCCATACACCATTCGTGTCGTATCGGAAATCACCGAATCCAACGGTTCCAGCTCCATGGCTTCCGTGTGCGGCGCTTCCCTGGCCCTGATGGACGCTGGTGTGCCGATGAAGGCACCGGTTGCTGGTATCGCCATGGGTCTGGTTAAAGAAGGCGAGAAGTTCGCCATCCTTACCGACATCCTCGGTGACGAAGACCACCTCGGCGACATGGACTTCAAAGTGGCCGGTACCGCCAAAGGTGTTACCGCGCTGCAGATGGACATCAAGATCAACGGCATCACCGAAGAAATCATGGAGATCGCCCTGGGCCAAGCCCTGGAAGCTCGCCTGAACATCCTCGGTCAGATGAACCAGGTGATCTCGACTTCCCGTAGCGAACTGTCGGCCAACGCACCGACCATGATCGCCATGAAAATCGATCAGGACAAAATCCGCGACGTCATCGGCAAAGGTGGTGCAACCATCCGCGCTATCTGCGAAGAAACCAAGGCTTCGATCGATATCGAAGACGACGGCTCGATCAAGATCTTCGGTGAAACCAAGGAAGCGGCAGAGGCCGCGCGTCAGCGCGTGCTGGGCATCACCGCAGAAGCTGAAATCGGCAAGATCTACGTCGGCAAGGTTGAGCGCATCGTCGACTTCGGCGCATTCGTCAACATCCTGCCGGGCAAAGACGGTCTGGTGCACATCTCGATGCTGAGCGATGCCCGCGTTGAGAAAGTGACTGACATTCTCAAAGAAGGTCAGGAAGTCGAAGTGCTGGTACTGGACGTGGACAACCGCGGCCGTATCAAACTGTCGATCAAAGACGTAGCAGCGGCCAAGGCTTCGGGCGTTTAATCCCGGCTTTAATCGCAGCTTGAGAAGAGGGCCCCTTGCGGGCCCTCTTTTTTTGCCTGGAGAATAGCCACCTCACCGGCCAAGACCTTACACGCGACAAGGAAGCTGCACCCATGGAAAAGAGTCTTTGCCACTACCACCCGGCGCAGCCCGCCACCTGGCTGTGCCACTCCTGTCCGCGGCACTACGGAGATTGCTGCACTCCGCTGAATGACGATGCTCCGCAAGAGCCGCCAACCTGCCCGTTGTGCGCCAGTCGCCTGGAGTTTCTTGGCGCGGCCAACACGGCCCAGCCCTTCTGGGAACGCATCCCGCAATTCTTCAGCTACGGCCTGCAAAGCGGGCCCTTGGCCTTTAGTGCGCTGATGGCCCTGGCCAGTCTGTTTATGCCTTCATACCTGGTGCTGTGGTTTCTGCTGTTCAGCGTCGCCACCAAGTACTTCTACAGCGTGATCGAAGCCACCAGCGAGGCGCAGAAGGAAGCGCCGAGCCTGGCAAGCGCCTTCACCGGTTCCGGTTTCGGGCTGTTCTTCAAGCAGATGGTGGTGATTGTTATCAGCGCGGTGGCGCTGTGGATTGCCGCCGACTTCGATAGCGAGGCGCTGTACTGGCTGGTGAATATCGCAGTGCAGTTGGTGATGCCCGCCAGCATCATCCGTCTGGCGCTGGACAAGTCCCTGAGCGCCGCCCTGAGCCCCGATGAAGTGGGGCAGGTGATCAAGGCCATGGGCTGGCGCTACCTGATCCTCTGCGCCTTTCTGTTTATCCTCTGGCAGTCGCCCAACTGGGTGCTGGTGATGCTCTCCCACGGATTGCCCAAGGTGGTTCTGTTTCCCGTGGCGGCCTTCCTGTTTACCTATTTCACCGTGGTTATGAGCGCGATGATGGGCTACGCGGTATTCCAGTATCAGGGTGCTCTGGGTTATGCGATTGCCGAGGAAGGCAGCCACAACGGCTTCCCGGTTGTCGAGTACCAGCGTCGCCGGGCTCTGGCCGAAGCGGAAATTCGCATCAAGGAAGGCCAGAGTCAGCAGGCCCTGGAAACCCTGACGGTGGCGCTGGAGCGCACTCCCGACGACCTCAAGCTCAACGAGCGCTTTCACCAGTTGCTGTTCAACCTCAATGCCCGCGAACGCTGCCTGCGGCACCTGGCGCATTACCTGCCGCTGGCGGCGCGGGTAAATCCTGCCCTGGCGGCCACAGCGCTGCTCAATGCACGCAAGCTGCAGGCGGACTATATGCCTGACGATGCCGTCGCCTGCGAACGCACTGCCAGCGCTTTGCTTGACCGCCACAAGATCCGCGAGGGCCTGAGCCTGCTGCGCAACCTGCATCAGCGCTTCCCCGACTACCCGCATATTCCCCGCGCCTACCTGCTCGCAGCACGTGGATTTGCCGAAGGCTTGGGCCAGGTGGAACCTGCGCAGAAGCTGCTGGCGTTCGTGCGTGGTCGCTACCCGCAATCGCCGTTGCTGGCTGAAGTGGATGCGTTGCAAGCGATCCTGGAACGGATGGCCAGCAAAAGCTGACTGTTCATGCAGATTGCATGTGAGCGAAGCGGCGAACTTGCAATCTGCACGATGCAGTGGGATGACGGTAATTTATAACCTATTGATAAATAAAGAATAAATAATCTTATTCAGGTTGGCACAGGCCTTGCGATATCTCCTATGAAACCGCAGCCAGGACAGGTGGCGGAATTTTCGAATGAACTAGGAGTGAGACGTTATGAACAAGCCTTTCAATAAGTTGGTTATTGCAGCTGCCACTGCTGGCGCACTGAGCCTGAGCATGACGCCTCTGGCTTTCGCCGATACCACTCACACCCAGACTGGTCCGCTGATGATGGCTGCCAGTGAAACCGTGGATAACGCTGAAGAAGCCGTGACCGATACCTGGATCACCAGCAAGGTCAAATCCACTTTCGTTGCCGACAGCGCCCTTAGCGCTCTGGACATCAAGGTTGAAACCAACAAAGGCGTGGTTTCCCTGTCCGGTGTAGTGAAAAGCGATGCCGAGCGTGATCTGGCTGTCGCCAAAACCAAGGGCATCAAAGGCGTGAAGGCGGTTTCCGCCGACGGCCTGAAATCGGCTGACTAATCAGCTGACCGCCTGACAGCATTCCCTCAGCTGTCACCCTCGACCGGTGGCAGCCGATTGGCCCAGACAAAGGAGGACTTCCCATGAATTCCGACGTGATCAAAGGCAAGTGGAAACAGCTCAATGGCAAGATCAAGGAACGTTGGGGCGACCTGACGGACGACGACTTGGATGTCGCCGAAGGGCATAGCGAGTACCTGGCAGGGAAACTTCAGGAGCGCTATGGATGGACCAAGGAGAAAGCTCAGGAAGAGCTTCACGACTTTCGAAGTAAGTTGTGAACACAAATAAAAAGACCCCGGAGTTAACCCTCCGGGGTCTTTTTATTTGTGTTCACAACTCATCGGCTTCCGGGGCGTCGGCCATGCTGCGTTGAAAGCCGACTTTCGCCTTGCCTGACCTTAGCCCCGAAACCCTCGACGGCTACTATCGCAACGGCGGCGCGCCCCCTGTAGGAGCGGCTTCAGCCGCGATTGGCCGGGCCTGAAAACGCAATAGCATCGCGCTGAAGCCGCGCCTACGGGGGCGTTAGCGCGCAATGTGCTGTTGGTAAATCGCCAGCTGCTGGGTCTGTTCGGCGTCGGGGTAGACGGCGCGGAGGAATTCGTTGAGTTCGCTGACGCTGCGGCGGTCGTCTTGTTGGCCGAGCTGTTTGGCCAGTTGCAGGGTCAGGGTGGGCAGCTGGGGCGGGCGGTTGCGGGTTTGGATCAGTTTGCGCCACGCGCCCAACGCGCGGCCGCCGTCGCGGGCTTGGAGTAGCCGTTGCAGTAGGTGCATTTGCACAGCGGGGTGTTGCAGCAGGGTGAACTGTGCGCTGTCGTCGGCCAGGCGTTGCAGCAGGGGCTGGTTGGCGATGGCGTGGGGCAGGGCGAACACTTGCTTGAGCACGGCGCTGAGCAGCACTTTGTCGTCGCGGCTTTTCGCTACGGGGTAGAGGCGCTCCAGAAGCAATAGGCGGTTGGGGTAGCGGTTGAGCAGGTCGATGCCGCGGGTGGCGGCCTGTTCCAGGTTGAAGCTGCCGATCAGATTGTCGAGGGAAGCCACTTCACGTTTGAATGGCGCGTCTGGGTCTTCCTTGTTCAGGTAGGCTTCGTCGACCTTCAGGCCGCCAATCTGTTTGGGTAGCCACACCGCCAGAAAGCCTGCGCCCATGCCGCCGAGGTGGGCGTAGTAGTTGACGTGGTCATTGGCCAACAGCAGGCCATACAGCTCTTTGCCCATCCATATCGGCAGAATCCACAAAGCCGGCGCGCGGAAGTAGCCGAACATCGGCCCCAGCCAGTAGAAGAAGTTGATCCGTCGCAGGCCGTAGATGCCCAGGTACATGCCCATCAGCCCGGCAATCGCGCCGGAAGCGCCGATACCGGTGGCCCACACCGGGTCCATCACCCACCACAACAGGTGCGAGGCCAGACCGCTGAGCAGATACAGGCCGATGTACACGGCAGCGCCGAGGGCGCGTTCGAGGGCGAAGCCGAAGATAAACAGAAACAGCATATTGCCGGCCAGGTGGCCGAAGTCGGCGTGCAGAAACATTGCGCCGAACAGGCCCTGCACCGTGAACTTGGCCGGGATAAAACCGAAGCGGAAGTTGCTCAGTTTGTCCCGCGCGGCTTCGGCCTTGGCGCGGGCTGCCTGCCAGGCGGGGTCGTCCTGGTAAGCGGGGTTGTAGTGCAGGGTGTTTTCGAACTGCAGGTCGGTGAGGATATATCGCGCTAACAGCACCCGCGGCGCGGCGGTGAAGGCCTTGCGGTGTTCCTTGTCGAGTTCGTTGCGGTCGCCGTAGGACTGGATAAACAGCGCCTTCTCGCGGTCAAGCAAACCGCCATCCAGGTAGGTTTTGACCGCCACTTCTTCACGCGCGCTGTCGCCGCCCTGGTAGGCGAAATAGATCAGGGTGTTGAGCAGAATCAGCAGCAGGGTCAGGACCGGCGGTTTTTTCCAGTCCAGCGGGTGTTCGGCGGGGATGATCAGCACGCGTTATCTTCCTTGAGCGGCGCAGTTTGATGAACAAAACGTAGGTTGGGCTTCGCTGCGCTGAGCCCAACCTACGGATCAACCGCGCTTACTATCGACACGGACTAACCGCCCGCCTTCAAAGCGCAAAAAATACATCATCCCGCCTTCGCGTGGGCCGTATACCCATTCCTGCACTTCTACTTCTGAGGTGCGGTTGCCGGTGCGGCTTTCGACATAGCCAACCACGTTGCTGCTGTTGGGCTCGCCACACTTGGTTTGCACTTCGATCTGTCGATCGCCTTCGCTGGCGATACCCTTGTCGCAACGCAGCGAGGCCTGGCTTTCGGCGGCCAGAAACAACAGGGGGAGGCAGAGTAGATACGACTTTTTCATGGCTGGGCATCCTGTCCAGTTTGTTTATTGATGGGGTGGTTAGCCGCCCCGTTTGGAATCGATATCGACCAGGCGATTGCCCTCGAAACGCAGGTAGTAGTACATGCCGTTGCGCGGGCCATAGGCCCATTCTTCAACCAGCACTTCGCTGCGTTCGCCGTAGTAGCCGTACACCACTTTGTTGCCCACCACGCTGCGGCTTAACGGTGCGCCGCATTTGTTTTCCACTTCGAGGGTACGGTCGTCCATGCTGACCAGGTTGCTGCCACAGCGCAGCGTCGCGGAGGCGAATACGTTGCCGCAGAGGGTAAGGCCAAGCAGGAAGATGGCGTAAAACGAGGAGGCTTTCACGGAGGCTGTCCGCAAGGAGTTTAGGCCATAGGCTACACCCGTGTATCGTCTCTGTCACACCGCAGACCCTCGCCGGAGCCCCTGTGTAGAGGCACCCGGCAGTGTGCTTTATTCGCTGTCGAGGTTCAGCGGCGATGCCACGCGGCCGTTACTTTCGGGCTCGCCGAGGCTGACATCGACCATATAGATACGCTCGTCCGCCAAGCCACCTTTGCTCACCAGGTAATGCTTGATGGCAGCGGCGCGGGCCTGGGCCAGTTTGCGTAGCAGCACCTCGTTGTTGCTCCAGTGGGCGAGGATATCGCCACGCAGCTTGGCGCTGCGTTCGTCGTCGCCGAGGTCCTTCCATTCCGCCGGCGGCTGCTTTTTCAGACGGGTGCGGTAGATGCCTTCGAGCATCGGTGCCTGTTCATCTTCCGGCACTTCCAGCAGCGCGGCCTTGGCGGGCACCTTGTCACCACGACGTTGCAGCATCTTGTAGTAGATGTACTGGTATTCGCGGTGCAGACGCTGCTCGGCCAGCAATGGACCATCGGCTTTCGCCGCGCTCAGGCCTTCCACTTCCAGGCGCAGGTTGGGGCGTTGCTGGAGTGCCTCGGCCAGGGTGTTCAGGCCGCTCTCGGCGCTGCCATCCAGGGTGCTGGTGCCGGCGGCGAACTGCACCGTGCTGATATCCACATCCGAACCACCGGCAACCAGCCCGGCAATAAACTTGAACGGTGCCGACACCGCACGCAGTACCAGATTGCGCAGGGTCTGCCAGACAATCGGCATCACGCTGAATTGCGGGTTATTGAGATCGCCGGAGACCGGCAGCTCGAGCTGGATCTTGCCGTCGGTATCCTTGAGCAGCGCCACCGCCAGGCGGATCGGCAGATCGACGGCGTCTGGGCTGTCCACCTGCTCACCCAGTTGCAGTTTCTCCACCACGAGCTTGTTCTCGGCGTTCAACTGGCCCTTTTCGATGCGGTAATGCAGGTCCAGATTGATCCGCCCCTTGCGGATGCGGTAGCCGGCGAACTTGCCGGAGTAGGGCGTCAGGGTAGTCAGCTCGACATGCTTGAAGCTGGTGGTCAGGTCCAGGGCATCCAGCGGCTCGAACGGGTTGAGGCTGCCGACAATGCTGACCGGCGCATAACGATCGACCTTGCCCTTGATATCCACATTGGCCGCCTGCGGCTTGCGGTTGTCGAGGGTGCCGATCTGGCCGTTGAGCTGTTGAATGGCGGTGCCGAAGTTCGGCTTCAGGCTGAAGTCAGCGAAGTTGGCCGAGCCGTCATCGATGGCGATGCCGCCGATATGAATGCCTAGCGGTTTACCGGCAGGTGTCGGTTTGGCGTTCGGGGCGGCCGGCTGCGCGATGACCAGGTCACTGACGTTGGTGCTGCGGTCCTCGTTGATCATAAACCGCGCATACGGCTGGACCAGGCTGACCTTGTCGATCGACAGGCTGTCCCCATGCCGGTAATTGAGGCCGTCGAGGGTCAGTTGCTTCCACTTCACAAAGTCGCGGCTTTTCAGGGTGTCCAGCGTGTGTAGCTGATCGACCTGGGCACGCCCGGTGATGCTGAAGGCCAGCGGCTCGGTACTCTTCAGGTCGACCGCCAGGTCGCTGCCGAGCAGACCGCTACGCAGTTCCAGACGCACAAAGGGCTCCAGATAGGACTGCGCCACGCGCAGGTCGATGTCCTGGGTGGTGACCTTGAGCTGCGCATTGACCGGGTTGAGATTGACCTGTCCGCTGGCGGTGATCTTGCCCTGTTTGCCCAGGCCGGTATCGAGCTTGAGGCGGAAAGGTGAGCCGTTGAGGCTGTCGAACTGTTCCAGGTCCAGATTCAGCGGGCCGATATCCAGCGCCACCGGATCTTTCGGTACCCGGTCGGCCAGGTGAATGCGGTAGCCACGCAGCTGGGTGTCTTGCAGCAGCACCTGCCAGGGTTTGCCTGGCTCGGTGGGTGCAGGTGCTTGTTTTGCAGCGACGGCGTTCGGGTCGGTGGGCGGCGTCGGCGCGGGTGCCTCGGTGCCTTCAGGTTGCGTGGCAACCGGCGTGGGTGCGGGTTCGACTTTGGCGGAGGCGGGCTTGCTGGCAAACAGCTTTTGCCAATCCAGTTCGCCGTCTTTTTCTCGCGCGGCCCAGGCCTGCAGATTCTGGCTGCGGATCTTGCCGACGGTTACCAACTGCTTGGCCAGGTCCACTGAGGTTTCGCTGATTTCCAGGCGTTCCAGGCTTACCAGCGGACGATCGTCGACGGTCTTAATGGCAAACGGGGCGACGGTCATCGCGGTGTTGCTCAGCAGCAGTTGGGTGCCCTGGCTCAGGTCCAAGGTGTAATCGGTGCTCAGACTGAGCATGCCTTTTTCCAACACCAGCGGTACCGCATCACGCACATAGGGCCAGAAGGCTTTCATATTGCCGTCGGTGATTTTCAGCTGACCGCTGGAGGTGATGGGTGCCAGGCTGACCTTGCCGATCCAGTCCACCTGCCCGCCGTACGGCCCTTTGGCCACCAGACTCATATCGGCGTTGTCTTCGGGCAGGGTGCTGAGGTGCTTGAGTTCCAGGTTCAGCGAGTCATAGACGAACTGCACCGGTTCGCTGGGGCGCAGGTCGGCAAATTGCAGTGCACCCTCGATCAGCTCCAGGCGATCCAGGCGCAGCGGGAAGGGTTTGGCGTCGGGCTCTTTGGGTTCCGGTTTTTCCGGCAGCTTGAACAGTTGGGTCAGGTTGAGGGTGCCGTCCTTGCTGAACTGCACCGCCGTTTGCGACTTTTCCAACTCGACGTCGGCCAAGTGCAGCGCGCCGGTCCACAGGCTATCCAGTTGCAGGTTGGCGTAGAGCCGCTGGAAACCAAGCTGGTCGGCGGCGGGCTCACCGATATGCAGACCCCACGCCGAGACTTCCAGACTGAATGGGTTGAGCTCCAGACGCTCAAGTTTGGCCGGCACTGTGGCCATGGCCGCCAACTGTTGGTTGGCGATACGCAGGGCAATACCCGGCAAAATCAGAAAACCCAGCAGGCTGTATAAACCGAGGGCAATCAGCAGGGCGCCAACGGCGCGTTTCAATCCTTTGGGCATGACGACGCTTCAACTTTCCTGGCAAGAAGTGGCTTGGAGTATGGCACGCGTCTGAGGTTCGGCACGTGCGCCAAGTTTCCTTTGTCGGGCGTGAAGAGCATCGCGGTTAAAACCGCTCCTACGGGCTGCACAATCCGTAGGAGCGGTTTTAACCGCGATGCTTTTAGAACTGCAGAATCAGCGTCTTAAGGGGCGGCCGGCCATCGCTGGAAGGGAAGTCTGCGGCCGGCGGCATCACCTGCCATTCGCGCACCGGTCGGCCCAGCTTGTCGGCACAGCGCAGCACCTGCTCACGCCAATCTTCCATGGCGACCTTTGCCAGGTTGTTGCAGCAAATCAGCACGCCGTCGTCGGCGGTGCTGAGGATCGCCGGCTTGAGCAGGCTCTGGTAATCCCGCAGCAAATCGACGGTGCCGAAAGCGCTTTTGGCCCAGGCCGGCGGGTCGAGCAATACCAGGTCGTACTGGCGCTGATCCAGGCGTACATAGCTGGGCAGTTTCTGACCGCGGCGTTGGGTAATCGACAAGCCGGCCAGTTGGCGAATGGCTGGGAAGTAGTCGGACTGGATGAACTGCATTGGCGCGAGTTCGGGGTTAAGTGCGCCGTTTTCCTTACCCACTGCCAGATTGCCCTCGGCGAAATCCAGATTGCAGACTTCACTGGCACCCCCAGCTGCGGCACTCAGACCGACGCCACAGGTATAGGCAAACAGGTTGAGCACGCTTTTGCCGGCGCTATGCGCTTTGACCCAGCCGCGCGCGTTGCGCAGGTCAAGAAACAGCAGCGGGTCCTGCCCGGCATGGCGACCGCGCACCCGGTAGTTCAGGCCCCATTCGTGGCCGACCATATCGACCAACGCCGCAGGCTCGGCCTGGTACACCGCGTCGCTACGGTCGATGCGCGAATTGGTGCCGGAGCGGTCGTTGTAGACCAGCAGCAGGTCGAGGCTCAGTTCGGCATTGATCAGCGCATGGGCGGCCAGCAAGGCATCGCGTTCCAGGGCCGTGTGGAAACTTTGCACCAGCAACTGAGGGCCGTAACGGTCGATGGTCAGGCCGGAAGCGCCTTCCTGACTGCCATGGAACAGGCGGTAGCAGTCGGTGCCTTGGCCGTGCAGTTCAGCCAGAAGCGGCTGACGATTGGCGAGGGCGGCGCGCAGCGCCTGATCGAGAGAAGACATGCGCCGCGGCTCGGAAATTAAGGGGCGCGCAGTTTAACACCGAGGCGTTAACGGTGAACCCGTAGGAGCGGCTTTAGCCGCGATTGGCCCGCGAATGTGCGCGCAGTTTTCGCGGCTAAAGCCGCTCCTACGAGGTCAACAGCGTTACGCGCGTTCCAGGGCCAGCGCCACGCCTTGCCCACCACCGATGCACAAGGTGGCGAGGCCTTTCTTGGCGTCCCGCTTGATCATCTCGTGCAGCAAGGTCACCAGCACACGGCAGCCTGATGCGCCGATGGGGTGGCCGATGGCGATGGCCCCGCCGTTGACGTTGACCTTGCTCGCGTCCCAACCCAGTTCCTTGCCCACCGACAACGCTTGTGCAGCGAAGGCTTCGTTGGCTTCGATCAGGTCCAGTTGGTCGAGGGTCCAGCCGGCTTTTTCCAGGCAGCGTTTGGTCGCCGACACCGGGCCGATGCCCATGATCGCCGGGTCTACCCCAGCGTTGGCGTAGGCGGCGATTTTCGCCAGCACCGGCAGACCCAGGGCCTTGGCTTTGGCGGCGCTCATCAGCAGCACGGCGGCAGCGCCATCGTTGAGGCTGGAGGCATTGCCAGCTGTCACGCTGCCGTCTTTTTTGAAGGCGGGTTTCAGTTTGGCCAACGCCTCGGCCGTGGTGCCGGCACGCGGTTGTTCGTCAGTGGCGAAGGCAACCGGGTCGCCCTTGCGCTGCGGAATCAGGATCGGCGTAATCTCATCCTTGAAGCGCCCGCCTTCGATGGCGGCCACGGCTTTCTGCTGAGAGCCGGCGGCGAAAGCGTCCTGGGCTTCGCGGCTGATCTCGTACTTATCCACAAGATTCTCGGCGGTAATGCCCATGTGGTAGTCGTTAAAGGCATCCCACAGGCCATCGGTAATCATGCTGTCGATCACTTGCGAGTGGCCCATGCGCAAGCCGGTGCGAGCACCCGGCATTACGTACGGCGACAGGCTCATGTTTTCCTGGCCACCGGCGATGATCACCTCGGCGTCGCCACAACGAATGGCCTGGGCACCCAGGTGCAAGGCTTTCAGACCGGAGCCGCAAACTTTATTCAGGGTCAGCGCTGGCACTGCTACGGGCAGGCCGGCCTTGATCGCAGCTTGTCGCGCGGGGTTCTGGCCGGCACCAGCGGTGAGCACCTGGCCGAGGATCACTTCATCCACTTCAGCGCCATTCAGGCCGGTTTGTTCCAGCAGGGCGCGGATTACGGCAGCGCCCAAATCAACGGCAGGAATACCGGCCAACGAGCCCTGGAAACTGCCGACGGCGGTACGGGTGGCGGCAACGATTACGACGTCTTGCATGGCGCAGTTCCTCATCATGGACAGGGGCGCGGGCATGCCGCGGCGGGCGGTTATGGTGGCACAGGGCAGGGGCTGCGACCACACGCAGGGCTGACTGGTGGGTCAGCGCAGCGCCGGTAAACCCATGCGTTTGCGCGCCCGGTGATAGGCACCGCTACGCACCGCCCAACGCAGCAATGGCGCGCTGCGTCTGACCCCGCTGCGTATCAACAGGCGCTGGCGCTCGGACAATTCCAAGCCCAGCATTTCGGCCGCCCAGCGCGGTAACAGGTCGACACCCGCACGCATCATCAGAGCACCGAAAGGCTTGGCGACGGCGCTGGGTGCTGGTGCGTTGAACAGCACGTCCATGATCTCGGCGCTGCGCTCGTCGCAGAGCAACTGCGGGCGAATGCCCTCCAGGTAATCGGCCACTTCCTGGCAACTGCGCGGCACGTTGGTGGCACCGAGGCGTTCGGCGATCAAGGCGATTTCCGCGTAGTAACGGTCTTGCTCGCTGACCGGCAGATCCGGGTTGCAGTAACGCAAATGGGCAGCCAGAAAACTGCTGACTTCGGCCACATGCACCCAGGTCAGTAGCGCCGGGTCGCTGGCGGAATAGGGGCGGCCGTCTTTGGCAGTGCCGGTAACCTGCAGGTGAATGGTGCGCACCTTGTCGATCAGCCAGTTGGCGTCTTTGCTCGAGCCATAGGTGGTGCCAGAGATAAATTGCCCGGTGCGGCGCAGGCGCCCGAGCAGGTCTTGACGAAAATTCGAGTGGTCCCACACGCCGGCCAACGCCAAGGGATGCAGGGCTTGTAACAGCAGGGCGCTGATGCCGCCGATCATCATGCTGGTGAAGTCGCCATGCACACGCCAGCACACCGCGTCGGGGCCAAACAGGCCAGGGTCGCCAGGCGGTTGTTCAAAGTCGATCTGGCCCAATGCCAAGCCCGTAAGGCTGATGACCTGGCGTTCGATACGTTGGCGAAGAAATTCCATAACTCACTTCGTAAGCAGGCCCGGCGCGGGTGCAACGCCGGGCGTTGCAGTTAGCGGTTGAGGCGGTTGTCGATCAGGCTGTCGACTACGGACGGGTCGGCCAGGGTCGAGGTGTCGCCCAGGCTGTCCAGTTCATTGCAGGCGATCTTGCGCAGAATGCGCCGCATGATTTTCCCCGAGCGGGTTTTTGGCAAGCCCGGTGCCCATTGCAGGAGTTCGGGTTTGGCGAAGCTGCCGATCTCCTTGCTGACCATTGCCAGCAATTCCTTCTGCAGTTCGTCGCTGACCTCCACGCCCTGCATCAGGGTGACAAAGGCATAGATGCCTTGGCCTTTGAGGTCATGGGGATAACCGACCACCGCCGCTTCGGCCACGGCATCGTGCAGCACCAGAGCGCTTTCCACTTCGGCGGTGCCAATGCGGTGGCCGGAAACGTTGATCACGTCGTCGATGCGCCCGGTGATCCAGTAATCACCATCGGCATCACGGCGCGCGCCATCACCGGAGAAGTAGTAACCGGGGTAGGGCTTGAAGTAGGTATCGATCATCCGCTGGTGGTCGCCGTATACGCTACGGATCTGGCTAGGCCAGCTGGCTTTGATCACCAGCACGCCGGAGCCGGCACCTTGAATTTCCTTGCCCTGTTCATCCAGCAACGCCGGCTGCACGCCGAAGAAGGGTTGGGTCGCCGAGCCTGGTTTCAGCAGGGTGGCACCGGGCAGCGGGGTGAGCATGATGCCGCCGGTTTCGGTCTGCCACCAGGTATCGACGATGGGGCAGCGGCACTCGCCGACCACATTGAAATACCATTCCCAGGCTTCCGGGTTGATCGGCTCGCCGACGCTACCGAGCAGGCGCAGGCTGGCGCGCGAGGTTTTTTCCACCGGGCCTGCGCCTTCACGCATCAGGGCACGCAGCGCAGTGGGGGCGGTGTAGAAAATATTCACTTCGTGCTTGTCGATCACCTGCCAGAAGCGCGAGCTGTCCGGGTAGTTCGGCACGCCTTCGAACACCAGGGTGGTGGCACCATTGGCCAGCGGCCCGTAGACGATATAGCTGTGGCCGGTCACCCAGCCGACGTCGGCGGTGCACCAGTAGATATCGCCGTCGTGGTAGTCGAACACGTACTTGTGGCTCATCGCCGCCACCAGCAGGTAGCCGCCGGTGGTGTGCAGCACGCCCTTGGGTTTGCCGGTGGAGCCGGAGGTGTAGAGAATAAACAGCGGGTCTTCGGCGTCCATTGGCTCTGGCGGGCAGTCGCCTTCGGCGGCGCTTACCGCCTCGTGGTACCAGAGATCGCGGCCTTCTTTCCACGCCACCTCGCCCTCGGTGCGTTGCACGACCACCACGGTGGACACCGCCGGGCAACTTTCCAGGGCCTTGTCGACGTTCTTTTTCAGAGGGATGTATTTGCCGCCGCGCACGCCTTCGTCGGCGGTGATCACGGTGCGGCAGTCGGCATCCAGAATGCGGTCACGCAGGGCATCCGGGGAGAAGCCGCCGAACACCACCGAATGCACCGCGCCGATCCGTGCACAGGCGAGCATGGCGTAGGTCGCTTCCGGCACCATCGGCATATAGATGCACACCCGGTCGCCTTTCTGCACGCCACGGCTTTTCAGCACATTGGCCAGGCGGCTGACATGGTGATGGAGTTTTTTATAGGTGATATGCGCTGATTCGCTGGGGTTGTCGCCTTCCCAGATGATCGCCACCTGGTCGCCACGTTTCTCGAGGTGGCGGTCGATGCAGTTGTAGCTGACGTTGAGTTTGCCGTCCTTGAACCAGGTGGCGTGGCCAGTGCGCATATCGCCGTGGTACACGCTGCGCCAGGGCTGGAACCAATCGAGAAAGGCCTTGGCCTGCTCACCCCAGAATTGCTCGGGCTGCTCGATGGATTGCTGGTACAGACGCTGGTAAGCCGCGTTGTCGAGCCAGGCGCGCTCACGCACGGCATCGGCTACCGGGTGGTCGGAGATCTTGAACATGGCGGAGTCCTTGTTTTTGTATGGCCGCAGTGCGGGTAAGGGTGCACCCAAGCGCTTGTCCGGTTCAAGCGCGCAGCGCCCAGCCTGGTTTTTTGAGGCCGCTTTCCCGTCATTGGTTCAGGTCGCTGGGGTACTCCAACTGTTGCGCCACCAGCCTGGCAGTCGCCACGCCATAACGCTCGGCGATGGCGTTCAGACTGCCTTGTAACTGCTCGATGGCAGTGCCGTTGCTGGTGCCCAGCGGCACGCTATCGGCGGCACTGGTGCTGTCGGGTAACAGCAGCAAGCCATGGCGGGTACGCAGCGGCCCGGCCTGACCGGCGACGGCAACGACCTCACTGCGAAAGGTCCTCGACCAGGCATCGGCGCGCAGGGCCAGGGCAACTTCATCGACGTCGGGTTGCACGGCGATGCTCAGGCGCTCATGGCCCCATACGGCCAGCAGGTTGCCGGCGGCGGTCGCGTAGTCGCCGGTGTGCAGGGCAAAGGCGCTGCTGTCGTGGTGCGCGGACCAGTCGCGGATGCCCAACTGCGCCGCCACCGCCTTGGCCCGCGCCGGCCCGGCAAGCGCCTCGATCAGGGCCAGTGATACCGGCAACGCCGCAGTAACACCGGCCGTGGTGATGACCTTGCCGTCGCTGATGTAACGGCGGTCGCGCAGCCAGCGGGTGTCGGGGAATTCGTCCTGGCGCTGGCCCTCGGAATACCAATGCCCGGTCGCCTGTTTGCCGTGCAACAGGCCGGCATGGCCCAACACCAGAACACCGTCACACACGCCGACCACGGTGGCACCTTTGCGCGCCTGCGCTGCCACCCACTGCACCAGGCGGGCATCGTCGGCGTGGTGCACGGCGGGCACGATCAGGTAGTCGGCACCTTGCGGGTACTGGCGGTCGAAGTTTGCGGTGGTTTGCTCGGCCTGGATGCGCAGCGCCGGCATCATCTGCATCGGACCTTCGTCGAGGGCCACGCTCACTACGTCGGCGATGTCGGCTTGCTGGAGCACGCCATAGGGCACGACAAAATCCACCAGCTCGGTCATGCGGTTGTCGCCTATCACCGCAATCAGCGGGCGCTGACGCTGCCCTTGGTAGAAAGGGATTGGCTCCGGCGCGGCGGATGCGTGGAAGGCGGATAACAACAGGCAGGCTGCAATAAAACGGAACATGGGGCGGACTCCAGAAATGGCAGTGGTTGCAGTCTGTGCGCGCCGCCATTGGCGTATGTGACGTCGATGGTTGAAAATCTGCCAAGTGTTTTGCTTGGAGCGCGAGATGCCCGCCTTATCAGATGTCGCGACACCTGTTACCCGTACCGTGGTGCTGGTGGTGTTCGCGGATTTCCAGTTGCTCGATGCCACCGGCCCGGCCGAGGTGTTTGCCGCTGCACGTGAACCATTCTCTGCCTCGGTTGCGCCGCCGCCCTATGTGCTGCGTACGGTGTCGGTCAGTGGTGGGCTGGTGCGCTCATCCACCGGCCTGGAACTGCATAGCGAACCGTTACCCGATCCTGCCAGCCTGAGCGGATGCACGGTGTTGGTGGCCGGCGGCCATGGCGTGCAGCAGGCCATGGCCGCCGGCCACCTGGCGCGCTGGATAGCGCAGGTGGCGGTGGTGTGCGAGCGCTGCTGTTCGGTGTGTACCGGGGCTTTTCTGCTGGCGCAGGCCGGGGTGTTGGATGGGCGCCAAGTGGTGACCCACTGGCGTTACGCCGGGCTGCTGGCGCGGCTGTTTCCCAAGTTGCAGGTGCTCGATGACGCGCTGTATGTGCGCGATCAGCAGGTGTATAGCTCGGCCGGGGTTACGGCCGGTATCGACCTGTGCCTGAGCCTGGTGGAGGAAGACTGCGGCCGTGAGCTGTCGTTGCAGGTGGCCAAGGGGCTGGTGGTGTATCTGCGTCGGCCGGGCGGGCAACGCCAGTTCAGCGCCGAACTACTGATGCAGCAGGCACCGGCCAACAGCTTGTCCGAACGCCTGGCGCAGTGGCTGCGCGATCATCTGGCCGACACCCTCGACATCGAGGTCATGGCGCAGGCGCTGCTGGTGTCGCCGCGCACCCTGCACCGGCATTGCCAGGCTGAGCTGGGCCTGAGCCCGAGCAAGCTGGTGACGCAGTTGCGTCTGGAGCTGGCCTGCCGGCTGCTGGAGGCCGGAACGCCGTCGCTGAAACGGATTGCCCAGCGCAGCGGCTTTATCAGCGAGTACAACTTGCGGCGCGCCTTTGTGCAGGCGCTGGGGGTAACACCAGGCGACTATCGGCTGCGCTTTTGCCGCTAGGTAAATGACGGGCATAAAAAAGCCGGCCTGGTGTTAGCCGGCCGGCTCTTCAGCGCTGAGCAATCAGCCGCGGTGACGGGCGCGGAAGTAATCGATCAGGCCCTGGGTGGACGCATCTTCGGCCGGCTGTTCATTGCCACCGGTCAGGCGCTGATAAACGCCTTTGCCCAGCTCCTTGCCCAGCTCCACACCCCACTGGTCAAAGGCGTTGATGCCCCAGACCACGCTTTGCACAAATACTTTGTGCTCATACAGCGCCACCAGGGCACCGAGGCGACGGGGGCTGATGCGCTCCATGGCCAGGGTGTTGCTCGGGCGGTTGCCGGGAATGACTTTGTGCGGCGCGAGGCGCTCGACTTCCTCTTCCGGCAGGCCTTTGCTGCGCAGTTCGGCTTCGGCTTCTTCGCGGGTTTTACCCAGCATCAGTGCCTGGCTCTGCGACAGACAGTTGGCGTACAGCCATTGGTGGTGGTCGGCCACCGGGTTGAAGGTGACCACCGGCACGATAAAGTCGGCCGGGATCAGCTGGGTGCCTTGGTGCAGTAACTGGTGGTAGGCGTGCTGGCCGTTACAGCCCACGCCACCCCAGATCACCGGGCCGGTTTCGCAGGTCACGGCGCTGCCGTCCTGGCGTACGCTCTTGCCGTTGGATTCCATATCCAGCTGCTGCAGGTGCTTGGTGATATTTCGCAGGTAGTGGTCGTACGGCAGGATCGCGTGGCTTTGCGCGTCCCAGAAATTGCCGTACCAGACGCCGAGAAGGGCCAGCAGCACCGGCATATTGCGTTCGAACGGCGCGGTCTGGAAATGCTGGTCCATGCTGTAGGCACCGGACAGCAGCTCCTTGAAGTTGGCCATGCCGATGGCCAGGGCAATGGGCAGGCCGATGGCCGACCACAGCGAGTAGCGACCGCCTACCCAGTCCCACATCGGGAAGATGTTTTCTTCGCGGATACCGAAGGCCACGGCGGCCTCGCGGTTACTTGAAACGGCGATGAAGTGTTTATACAGATCGCCTTCCGAACCACCCTGGGCCAGGTACCAGCTGCGCGCGGCCTGCGCGTTCTTTAGAGTTTCCAGGGTGTTGAAGGATTTCGACGAGACGATAAACAGAGTGGTCTCGGCCTTCAGGCTTTCCGACAGCTCATGGAATTCACTGCCGTCGATGTTCGCCAGATAGTGGCAGCGCACGCCACGCTGGGCGTAGGGCAGCAGGGCTTCGGAGACCAGCTGCGGGCCGAGGAAGGAGCCACCGATACCGATGTTCACCACGTCGGTGATCGGCTTCTCGGTATAGCCACGCCACAGGCCGTTGTGAATGCGGGTGACCAACTCGGTCATCTGGTTGAGCACGCGGTGTACGTCGGGCATCACGTTGATGCCGTTTACCGACAGACGTTCGCCCACGGGGCGCCGCAGGGCGGTGTGCAGGGCCGGGCGGCCTTCGGAGGCGTTGACCAGGGTGCCGTTGACCATTTCGCCGATGGCCTCCTTGAGGCCGACTTCTTCGGCCAGGGCTACCAGCAGGTCGCGGGTTTCGGTGGTGATCAGGTTTTTCGAGTAGTCCAGGAACAGACCGCAACTGCTCAGCGAGAATTGGGCGAAGCGCTGGTCATCGGAGTTGAAGGCTTCGCGCATGCTGAAGTTCTGCATGGCTTCGCGGTGCTGGCGCAATGCTTGCCAAGCGGGCAAGGAGGTAACGTCGAGAGGGTGTTGGTAGTACGCCATAGCCTGCAAATTCCTTTCTGACTAACGTGAGAAACCTATGACCATTAAAAAGCCCGGACGGCTCCGGGCTTTCATCTTAGCGGGTAACGCCGCCATTGCCGTCACGTAGGGTCACAGCGGCTTTCATGCCAATTGCTGGCATCTGCGGCGACCTTCTGCAGCGGCGCATGATAGCGACCTCGTTACGCGACTTGAACAGGTATGGCATCGCTGGTGTGACTGAGTTCATTACCGGGTGCCATATACAGCATCTTCGGTTTGAAATTCAGCAGCTCGGCCTCGCTGTAATGGGCGTAGGCACAGATGATCACACGGTGGCCAACCTGGGCCTTGTGGGCCGCCGCACCGTTCACCGAAATGATGCGCGAGCCTTCCTCGCCACGGATGGCGTAGGTGGTGAAGCGTTCGCCGTTGTCGACGTTATAGATCTGAATCTGCTCGTACTCACGAATACCGGCGAGGTCCAGCCACTCGCCGTCGATGGCACAGGAGCCTTCGTAATCGAGTACCGCGTGGGTCACTTCGGCGCGGTGCAGTTTGGCCTTGAGCATAATGGCGTGCATGGCACTTGTTCCTTTCTATAGAGCCTTGGCAGGGCTTTCTTGTTAGGGCTGAGCTGCGTGCTTGCCGGCACCGCAGCTCAAAGGGTTCAGGTGCCTTCGGGCAGGTCGAAGGCGATATTGTCGATCAGGCGGGTGGTGCCGACGAAGACGGCAACCAGAATCACCAGATGACGATCTTCCTCGGTGGCAGGGCGCAGGTTGTCGGCGCGGCGCACTTCCAGGTAGTCCATACGAAAACCGGCGGCTTCTAGCTGTTGCTGACCCTGGGCAATCAACGCGGCGAAATCCCGGGCACCGGCCTTGATGACCGTGGCCAACTGTTGCAGGCACTGATAGATGGCGGGAACGCTGCTGCGTTGGGCCTCGTCGAGGTAGCCGTTGCGCGAAGACAGCGCCAGGCCATCGTCAGCCCGCACGGTGGGCTCGCCGATGATCTGGATGGGCATATTGAGGTCGCGCACCAGAGTGCGGATCACGGCCAGTTGCTGGTAGTCCTTCTGGCCGAAAACAGCGATATCCGGCTGGACCATCTGGAACAGCTTGGTTACCACGGTCGACACGCCATCGAAATGCCCAGGACGGCTGCCGCCACACAGGCCTTCGGAAACACCGGAGACATGCACGATGGTTTGCGCGGCCATGCCGTCGGGGTACATCTCTTCCACGCTGGGGGCGAACAGCAATTGGCAGCCGGCCTGGATCAGGCGTTCCTTGTCGGCCGCCAGGGTGCGCGGGTAGCTGGCCAGATCTTCTTTAGGACCGAACTGCAGCGGATTGACGAAAATGCTGGCGACCACAAAGTCGACGCGCTGGGCGGCTTTTTCCACCAGCGCGGCATGGCCGGCGTGCAGATTGCCCATGGTCGGCACCAGGCCGATATCTTTGCCCTCGGCACGCGCCTGGGCGACAGCGGCGCGTAGCTCGCGGACGGTGGTAACCGTGTTCATGCAGAGAATCCGTGTTCAACGCCGGGGAATGAGGAGTCTTTGACCGCCGCGACATAGGCGCTGATGGCACCGTCGATGCTGGTCTGGTCTTGCATAAAGTTCTTCACGAACTTCGGCGTGCGGCCCGTCAGGGACATACCGAGCATGTCGTGCAACACCAGTACCTGTCCGTCGGTGGCGTTACCGGCACCAATGCCGATGACCGGGATTTTCACCGCATCGGTGATTTCCGCAGCCAGTTCGCTGGGCACGCATTCCAGCAGCAGCATGGCGGCACCGGCTTGCTCCAGGGCCAGGGCATCGCTGCGCAGCTGGCGGGCCTGGGCCTCGTTACGGCCCTGCACTTTATAGCCGCCGAGCACATTCACCGATTGCGGCGTCAGGCCCATGTGGATGCAGGTAGGCACGCCGTTCTCAGCCAGGCGGCGAACGATATCAGTGAGGAACGCGCCGCCTTCGAGCTTGACCATATGGGCGCCGGCTTGCATCACGGTCGCGCTGTTGGTCAGGGCTTGTTCGAGGGTGGCGTAAGCCATGAAAGGCAGGTCGGTAACAATGAACGCACCTGCATTGCCGCGCTTTACGCAGGCGGTGTGGTAAGCCATATCGGCAGTGCTGACCGGCAGGGTGCTGTCATGGCCTTGCACGACCATGCCCAGGGAATCACCCACCAGCAGAACCTCCACGCCTGCCTTGGCGGCGGCGGAGGCGAAAGTGGCATCGTAGGCAGTGAGCATGACGATTTTCTCGCCTTTCTGATTCAGCTCTTGCAGGGTGCTCAGGGTAACGTCAGGCATCATATTGGTCCTCTTAGAGCCTCGCGCGCACCGGCGCGGGGCAACGGGACGCCTATAGTCGTGATGCGAAAGGGCGAAGTCAATTGCAGGTGTTACCGACTTGTTACTGGCGTTACCGCCAATGCGGCGCTTGTAGTTTTACTACCTGAACCCAGCAACCATGCCGGTTACAGCGAAGCGGGCAAGCGCTCCAGGCCTTCGAAGGGGCAGGCCAGTAGCAAGTCGGGCAGGCGACGACCATCGGCCAGGGTCAGTTCGGGGGCCAGTTCGGCCAGCGGGTAGAGGACGAACGGCCGTGCATGCATATGGTAGTGCGGCACTTGCAGGCGGGGTTCGTTGAGCAGGCGTTGGCCAAAGGCGAGGATATCCAGATCCAGCGTGCGTGGGCCCCAGCGTTCGGCTTTGCGTTCGCGGCCTTGTTCCAGTTCGATGGTCTGCAAGGCGTCGAGCAATTGCAGCGGTTCGAGGCTGGTATCCAGCGCTGCAACGGCATTCACATAGCGCGGCTGGTCGGCGGGGCCGAGGGGGTCGCTGCTATAGAAGGAGGACTGCTGCGCGAGGGTGGTGTGCGGCAACTGCGCCAGCGCCGCCAGGGCACCGCGCAGTTGTTGCAGAGGTTCGGCCAGGTTGCTGCCCAGGCCGATATACACGCGTTCCATCAGTCTTGCGCCGGGCTCGGCGTCGCACCGCGTTTGCGGTTGCCGCCACGCCGGCGTTTGCGCGGAGCGCTGCCGGTTTCGTCCGGGTTGGCCGCCAGTTCGCGAATCATCGCGCGGCGTTCGCTGTCGGTGCAGTCCTGGTAGTCCGTCCACCAGTCGCCCAGGCCATTGGTCTTCTCGCCGGCGCTTTCACGCAGCAGCAGAAAGTCGTAGCCGGCACGGAAGCGTGGATTTTCCAGGAGCAGGTCGGCGCGTTTGCCGCTGCGGCGTGGCAGGCGCTCCTGCATATCCCAGATTTCGCGAATCGGAATGGTGAAACGTTTTGGCACGGCAATGCGTTGGCATTGCTCGGCGATCAGCTCGTGGGCGGCTTCCTGCATCGCCGGAATCGGCGGCATGCCGCGGTCTTGCAGCTTGATCACGCGGGCCGGCAGCGCAGGCCAGAGCAGGGCGGCGAAGAGGAAGGCCGGGGTGACCGGCTTGCCGTCTTCAATACGCTGGTCGGTGTTGATCAGCGCCTGGCTGATCAGGTTGTAGGTGTACTCCGGGCTCTGCTTGAGCGCGGCGGCACTGGCCGGGAACAGCGGTTCGAACAGGTCGTACTCGAGCAGCAGCTCGAACACATGCTCGGCGTAGCCGGAGAGGAACAGCTTGAGCACTTCGTCGAACAGGCGCGCCGAAGGGATATCCCGCAGCATCTTGGCCAGGCGTGGAATCGGCTCGGCGCTATGGCTTTCGATCTCGAAATCGAGCTTGGCGGCGAAGCGCACCGCACGCAGCATGCGCACCGGGTCTTCGAGGTAACGTTTTTCCGGGTCGCCAATCAGGCGCACCTGGCGGTTGCGGATGTCGTGCATACCGCGGGCGTAGTCGAGGATGCGTTCGCCGGTAACGTCGAAGTACAGGGCATTGATAGTGAAGTCGCGGCGCTGGGCGTCGTCCTCCAGGCTGCCGTACACATTGTCACGCAGAATGCGCCCGCTCTCGTTGCGCGAAGACTGGTTGCTGTCTTCGTCTTCCTCGCTGACCGGGTGGTTGGCGCGGAAGGTGGCGACTTCAATGATCTCGCGGCCGAAATGCACATGGACCAGCTTGAAACGGCGGCCGATCACCCGCGCATTGCGGAACTCGGCGCGGACCTGTTCGGGGGTGGCGCTGGTGGCGACGTCGAAGTCTTTCGGTTCGATATCCAGCAGCAGGTCACGTACGCAACCGCCCACCAGATAGGCCTGGTAACCGGCATTCTGCAGACGCTCGACAATGCTTACCGCATAGCGACTGATATGCGCGCGGCGCAGCGGGTGCTGGTGACTGGTCACCACTTCGGGGGTGCTGCGCGGATGCTGCTTGGCGCGGCGCAAGGGGGAACGTAAGGACTGGAACAGCTTTTTCAGCATGGGATGCACTGTTTGACGGGATGACCGGCCAGAATTGGAAATGACCGCATGATGGCTGCGGATTCTAGCATTGTGTCGGGGGATGGTGTAGGACGCTTAGAAAGCGAGGTAAAGCAGGCTTTGCAAGGGGTGTAGCAGAAGGGGGGAGTTGCCGGAGGGTTGTAGCGAAAGCTACTGGGGGAGCCGAAGCTCCCCCCCAAGTAGGTGCGTGCTTTATTTTTATTATTATGTCGGGCTTGTTGTTTTTGTTTGTTGACCCGTTCCATCGGCCTAGTGGCTTCAGGAAAAACCCCCAATTCGGAGGTTAATAGACAACGGATTGCTTTGGATGCTGATGTAGCCATGATCATTCGATCCAACCAGTTCGGGCTCTGCCTAGTAGCAGTTTTGTTGTTCTCAGCCTGGTCGCGGGGCGAACCCCAAAAGCCATTCCTCTCCAAAAGAATCAGTTAGCTGCGCCTCCCGCGATTTTGTTTTTGTTGTGCTGGAGTCGGTACGTCTTATTTTTATTGTCTTTGGTGGTGCTTGTTATTGTTGTTGTACCAAACATATAGCAGGAGCCGTGCCAGTTTTTATGAATCCTTGTAAAACAAGGGCTTAGCTAAATTCACTGTGTCAGAACAGGCACAAAAAAGCCGGGTTTCCGTTACCGTAAGACCCGGCTTTTGTTACGCGATATTGAAGCGGTAACAAAGTGTGGCGAGTGGGCGCGCACATCGGTTGTTACCGTCACGCTGTCAACCCTCGAGCGCCGCGCCGGTTTTGCGCCGTGGAATGCCCAGGCGCTGACGACGCTCCCATAGACATTTGCGGCTGATGCCCAATTTGCGCGCCAGCTCGGTTTCGGTCATGTGGTCCTGGTGCTCGAGTACGAAATGCTGGAAGTAGTCTTCCAGGGACAGATCTTCGGTGGGCTCGTGGGCGTTGTTACTGGTGTGGGTGAGGGGGGCACCGAGGAAATCACCGTCCTCCAGATCGTCCAGCTCGACGTCGATGCCCAGTAGCTCTGCGGAAATATCCGAGCCCTCGCAGAGGATTACGGCACGCTCGATGGCGTTTTCCAGCTCACGCACGTTACCCGGCCAGGTGTAATGGCGGATCGCCTGTTCGGCATCTGCGGCAAAGCGCAGGTCGCTGCGGCCCATCTTGGCCGACTGGCGAGCCAGGAACAGGGCGGCGATTTCGCTGACATCCGCGCCACGTTCACGCAGCGCCGGAAGTTTCAGGGCGATTACGTGCAGGCGGTAGAACAGGTCTTCACGGAACTGGCCGGTTTTGGCCAAGGTTTTCAGGTCCCGGTGGGTTGCGGCGATCAGGCGCACGTCGACCTTCTGCGACTGCACCGAGCCGACGCGGCGAATCTCGCCTTCCTGCAGCACGCGTAGCAGGCGCGCCTGGGCTTCCAGTGGCAGCTCGCCGATTTCATCGAGAAACAGGGTGCCGCCATCGGCCGCTTCCACCAGGCCGGCTCGGCCGGCGCTGGCACCAGTGAACGCACCTTTTTCGTGGCCGAACAGTTCGGACTCGATCAGGGTTTCCGGAATGGCCGCGCAGTTCACCGAGATCATCGGCGCTTTGGCGCGTTTCGACAGGTTGTGCAGAGCACGCGCCACCAGTTCTTTACCGGTGCCGGACTCGCCTTGAATCAGCACGGTGGAGTCGGTGGGGGAGACTTTGCGGATCTTGCTGTACAGCTCCTGCATCGAGGGGCTGGAGCCGATGATACCGATCTCGCCGTTACTGTTACCGGCGGCGGCTTTGTCAGCAGCGCGGCTGCCATTGCTGGTGCTGGCTGCGGCGGTAGCGGGTTTGTTGTCCTGACGGTCGCGCAGAATGCGCGCCACGGCCTGGAGCATTTCGTCATGGTCGAAGGGTTTGGCGATGTAGTCCACCGCGCCCATCTTCATGGAGTCGACCGCTGAACGCAGGCTGGCGTAGCTGGTCATGATCAACACCGGTATGCCCTGGCCCAGCTTGATCAGCTCGGTACCCGGGGCCCCTGGCAGACGCAGATCGCTGACGATCAGGTCAAAGCTGGGGATGCTGAACCGTTCCTGAGCCTCTTGCACGGAGCCGGCTTCGCTAACTTCGTACTGGTTGCGCTCCAACAGGCGGCGCAGGGCGGAACGGATAATGGTCTCGTCTTCGACGATCAGAATATGTGGCATGAATTCAGCTCTCTCGACGATCTCTGGTCACTACGGACGTCGCTTCGACATGTCGCGGTAACGTTACCCGAATCCGGGTTCCGCGTTGTAGCTCCGGGTCTGCCGGGCTGTCGATGGTTATTTGCCCATAATGCTCTTCCACGATGGAATAGACCAGAGCGAGGCCCAGGCCGGTTCCCTCACCGGGGTCTTTGGTAGTAAAGAAGGGTTCGAACAGGCGGTCCATGATCGCTTTGGGAATACCGGTACCTTCGTCTTCGACGATCAGATCCACGGTCTGTTCGCTGGCCTCGCTCTTCACCCGGATGGCACCGCGCGGTGGCGAGGCATCACGGGCATTGGACAGCAGGTTGATCAGCACCTGGGCCAGCCGTTGCGGATCGCCGACGGCCCAGTGCTCCGGGTCGCACAGGTTGAAGAACTGCACTTCGATGCTGCGCCGGTTCAGGGCCAGCAACCCAATGGCGTCCTGCGCCACTTCGGCCAGGCACACCGGCTCTTCGGCCTGTTGTCTGGCTCCGGCGTGGGCAAAGCTCATCAGCGACTGCACGATGCGCGATACGCGTTTGGTCTGTTCGATGATCTGGCTGCTGATTTCCGCCAGCTCTGGGTCGGTTTCCCGTTCTTCGCGCAGGTTCTGCGCCAGGCAGGCGATGCCGGTGATCGGGTTGCCGATTTCGTGAGCCACCCCGGCGGCCAGGCGGCCAATGCTGGCCAGACGCTCGGAGTGCACCAGTTTGTCTTCGAGCATCTGGGTTTCGGTGAGGTCTTCGACCAGTAACACCAGGCCGGTGTTACCGGGAGCCAGTGGCTCATCGATGGCGGCTTTGTGCAGGTTCAGCCAGCGGATCTGCCCATCCAGGGCCAGGCGTTGTTTATGCTGGTGTTCGTCGGGCAGGTTGATAAAGCCTTCAAGCAATGCCTTCCACGGCTCGCCAATAGTAGACAGCCGCGAGCCGACCACCCGGTGGGCGACGATCCCGGTGAGGTCCTCCATGGCGCGGTTCCACATCAGGATTTCCTGGTCCTTGGCCAGCGAGCACACGCCCATCGGCAATTCCTGCAGGGTCTGGCGGTGGTAGCGGCGCAGGGCATCGAGCTCGGCAGCCAGGCCGGTGAGGCGCGAGTGGTAGTCTTCCAGGCGGTTTTCGATGAAGTGGATGTCTTCGGTCACATAGCTTTCACTGCCGGATTTATACGGCAGGAAGGTCTCGACGATGTCCTGTGCCACGCTTGGCCCCATCAGGCCGGAGAGGTTGGCTTCGATACGGTCGCGCAGACGGCGCAGGGCATACGGCCGGTTTTCATCGAAGGGCAGGTGCAGATCGCGCAACGCCTGTTCCACTTCCCGTTGCGCGGTCTTGGCACCCAGGGGTTTGGCCAGTTGGGTAGCGAACTCCTGCGGCGAGGTGGCCAACAGTTCGCGGCGCTGCGGGCGGCGCACATTGTCGACGGCGCAGGCCTCGGCGGCGCTTTCTTCTTCCGGGCTGGACTCGGTAAATAGCGACACCAGAGTAAACACCAGCACGTTGGCGGCCAGCGAAGCGATGGCTGCCAGGTGCCAGCTGGTGTCGTCGAGCACGTAGACAAAGTTGAACAGCGGAATGTAGATGCCCTGCACGTTACCGATCAGGGGTAACAGCATGCTCGCCATCCACACCGCGATCCCGACCAGCAGACCGGCGATAAAACCTTTGCGGTTGGCGGTCGGCCAGTACAGCACCGACAGCACGCCCGGCAGGAACTGCAAGGTGGCGACGAAGGCGACGATGCCCAGGTTGGCCAGGTCCTGCTCGGCACCGAGCAATAGATAGAAGCCGTAGCCGGCGGCGATGATCGCAATGATCAGGGCGCGGCGCGTCCACTTCAGCCAGCGGTAGATATTGCCCTGGGCCGGTGGTTGATACAGCGGTAACACCAGGTGATTGAGTGCCATGCCCGACAGCGCCAGGGTGGTGACGATGATCAGGCCGCTGGAGGCCGACAGCCCGCCGACATAGGCGAGCAGCGCCAGGGTGTCGTTGTTGACCGCGATGCCGATGCCGAGGGTGAAGTATTCCGGGTTGGTGGTGGCCCCCAGTTTCAGCCCGGCCCAGAGAATCAGTGGCACGGTCAGGCTGAGCAGCAACAGGAACAGCGGCAGGCCCCAGCTGGCGCTGACCATGGCCCGCGGGTTGAGGTTCTCGGTGAAGGTCATGTGGTACATGTGCGGCATGACGATGGCCGAGGCGAAGAAGATCAGCAGCAGCGTGCGCCACGGGCCTTCCTGCAATGGTGTGTGCAGCGCGGCCAGGGTCGCCTGGTTCTGCAATAGCCACACTTCCAGTTCATGGGGACCGCCGAATACGCCGTACAGGGCATATAGGGCGATGCCGCCGAGGGCGACCATTTTCACGACCGATTCGAAGGCAATGGCGAATACCAGCCCCTCGTTTTTGCCGCGGGTGGCGATATGCCGGGCACCGAACAGAATGGTAAACAGGGTGATCAGCGCGCAGTAACTCAGCGCCACCCGCTCGTGCACCGGTTCGCGGGTGAGAATGCCGATGGAGTCGGCCACCGCCTGGAATTGCAGGGCCAGCAGCGGTAACACACCAATCAGCATAAACAGCGTGGTCAGCGCGCCGGCCCAGGTGCTGCGAAAGCGGAAGGCAAACAGGTCGGCCAGGGACGACAGTTGATAGGTCCGGGTGATACGCAGGATCGGGTAGAGCAGCACTGGCGCCAACAAGAACGCGCCTGACACCCCGAGGTAGCTGGCAAGAAAGCCGAAGCCGTACTGATAGGCCAGGCCGACGGTGCCATAAAAGGCCCAGGCGCTGGCGTAGACGCCGAGGGACAAGGTGTAGGTCAGCGGGTGCGAGACGATCCAGCGCGGAATGATGCCGCGCTCGCTGATCCAGGCCACGCCGAACAGTACAAGAAGGTAGGCAGCGCTGATCAGGATCAGCTGACTCAGGCTAAAGCTCGTCAGCATCACGTCCGCTCTGCAAGATAAAGGTCACCACGATAAGGATCAGCCACAGCAGGTACGGGCGATACCAAGCCCCGGTCGGGTCGATCCACCAGTCCATGATGGCGGGGGAGAAGAGGTAAATCCCCACCACCAGAAGTAAGACCAATCGGTAGATGTACATGCCGTTTCTCGTGGTTGGCGAGCGGCGATGGTAACGGAATGGCAACAAGGGCTGGAAGCGTTGGCGAAGGTAATACCGCCAAATTGTGGGGCCTTCACGAGTCTGGATCCCTGCGCAGGCAGGGATCCAGAATGCTGGCTAGCGCAGCTGCGATTCAGCCAAGGTCAACGTGCGCGGAATCCGCGTCGCATCCCAATGCCGAACGCCCCAGGCCAGCAACTCAGCGGGCGTGGCGTCATCCAGCTCCGGCGCGACCGGCTGCCCTAGCGCCCGCAACGCGCGTAACAACAACTGCGCCGCCTCATGAGACTCCAGCGGCGGCGAGCGGTACGACTTGCCCAGCTTGTGCCCATCCGGCTGGATAATCAGCGGCACATGCAGATAACGCGGTTGCGGCAGGCCGAGCAGTTCCTGCAGGTACAGCTGGCGCGGGGTGGAGTCGAGCAGGTCGGCACCGCGGACGATATCGGTAACCCCCTGCCAGGCGTCATCCAACACCACCGCCAGTTGATAGGCGTACAACCCGTCGCGGCGGCGAATCACGAAGTCGCCCACCTCGCGGCCCAGGTGTTGGCGGTATTCGCCTTGTACGCGGTCGGTAAAGTGGTAGTCCAGTTCCGGCACGCGCAAGCGAATGGCCGCACCTTGCTGGTCATGCCCGGCATTGCGGCATAAACCCGGATACACACCTTGGTAGGCTTCCAGCTGTTTGCGCGAGCAGGTACAGGCATAGGCCAGGCCCTGGCTGAACAGGCGCTGCACCAGGTTTTCATAGGCGTCGTGACGCTCGCTCTGGCGCACCAGTTCGCCGTCCCATTGAAAACCGTAGCTTTCCAGGGTGTGCAGAATTGCGCTTTGAGCGCCGGCCACTTCGCGGGGTGGGTCGATATCTTCCATGCGCAGCAGCCAGGTGCCGCCGCAGGCTTTGGCGTCGAGGTAGGAGGCAAGCGCCGCCACCAGGGAACCGAAGTGCAGGTAGCCGCTGGGGGTCGGGGCAAAGCGCCCGATGTAGGCTTTGGTGGTCATACGCGAAGAAATAGGCATGGCAGAAATGAAGCGGGGCGCCTAAGCGCCCCGTTCTCAGATCAGGAACCGATCTGCTTTTCTTTGATTTCCGCCAGGGTTTTGCAATCGATGCAAAGCGTGGCGGTAGGGCGGGCTTCGAGACGGCGGATGCCGATTTCGACGCCGCAGGAATCGCACCAGCCGTAGTCGTTGTCTTCGATCAGTTGCAGGGTCTGGTCAATTTTCTTGATCAGCTTGCGTTCACGATCACGGGCACGCAGTTCCAGGCTGAATTCTTCTTCCTGGCTGGCACGGTCGGCTGGATCGGGGAAGTTGGCTGCTTCGTCCTGCATGTGATGCACAGTCCGATCGACTTCCTGCATCAGCTCAAGCTTCCACTTGCCAAGGATATTGGTGAAGTGCGCACGCATTGGCTCACTCATGTACTCCTCGCCCTTGGTTTCTTTGTAGGGTTCGAAGCCGCGGTTGAGCGGGTCGTTCTTTGCTTTTGCTTTGGTGGGCATGGATGACCGCCTCTTAATCTCTCTAATCCACTGCGCAGGATTACTGTCCATTGCCGTCATTTATGCCGGCCCTGCGGCTGCAAGCGGGCGAACTTACCAGATCGCCCTCGGGTATGCCACTCCCGGTTGTCATCGTGCTGCTGTTTAGCCAACTGGTTGGGTAGAATCGCCGCCTGAACCTATATAAAGGAAGGCCGATGACTTCGCTCTACAGTGCTCGCAGCCGCGCCATCGAGCCTTTTCATGTGATGGCGCTGCTGGCCCGGGCCAATCAATTGCAGGCCGACGGCCATGATGTGATCCACCTGGAGATAGGTGAGCCGGACTTCACCACCGCCGCGCCGATCATCGAAGCCGGTCAGGCAGCCTTGGCCAGCGGCCACACACGCTATACCGCGGCGCGTGGGTTACCGGCCCTGCGTGAGGCGATTGCGAGTTTCTACGCCCAACGTTACCGATTGAGCATAGACCCCGAACGCATCCTGATTACGCCCGGCGGATCGGGCGCATTGTTGTTGGCCACCGCCTTGTTGGTCGACCCTGGCAAGCACTGGTTGCTCGCCGATCCCGGCTACCCCTGCAACCGCCACTTCCTACGTCTGGTCGAGGGTGCCGCGCAGCTGGTGCCGGTCGGTCCGGAGGTGCGTTATCAGCTGACCCCGGAACTGGTCGACCGCCATTGGGACCGCGACAGCGTCGGCGCGCTGGTCGCTTCGCCGGCCAACCCCACGGGCACGCTGTTATCCCGCGACGAACTCAGCGGTCTGTCCAGGGCGCTGAAAGCCCATGGCGGTCACTTGGTGGTGGATGAGATCTACCACGGCCTGACGTATGGCACCGATGCCGCCAGCGTCTTGGAAGTGGACGACGACGCCTTTGTGCTGAACAGTTTCTCCAAGTACTTCGGCATGACCGGCTGGCGCCTGGGTTGGCTGGTGGCACCGCCGCAGGCGGTGGGCGAACTGGAGAAGCTGGCGCAGAACCTCTATATCAGTGCGCCGAGCATGGCCCAGCATGCGGCGCTGGCCTGTTTTGAGCCGGGCACCCTGGCGATTCTGGAAGAGCGTCGTGGCGAATTCGCCCGTCGTCGCGACTTCCTGCTGCCGGCCTTGCGTGAGCTGGGCTTTGGTATCGCCGTAGAGCCGGAAGGTGCCTTCTATTTATATGCAGACATCAGCGCCTTCGGCGGCGACGCCTTTGCCTTCTGTCAGCACTTTCTGGAAACCGAGCATGTGGCCTTTACCCCGGGTCTGGATTTCGGTCGCTATCAGGCCGGGCACCACGTGCGCTTTGCCTACACGCAAAGCCTGCCGCGTCTACAGGAAGCGGTGGAGCGTATTGCCCGTGGCCTGAAAACCTGGCGGCCCTGATGCAGTTCAATCCACCTTTGGAACAAGGCCGCCTGCTTCGCCGCTACAAACGCTTTCTCGCCGATATCGAAACCAGCAGCGGCGAACTGCTGACCATCCACTGCCCGAACACCGGCTCGATGTTCAACTGCATGGTCGAGGGCGGTGCGGTGTGGTTTAGCCGCTGCAGCGACCCGAAACGCAAACTGCCCGGCACCTGGGAGCTGGCGGAAACGCCGCAGGGTCGCTGGGCCTGCGTGAACACCGCACGAGCCAACCAGTTGGTGGAGGAAGCGCTGCGCGAAGGGGTGATCAGCGAGCTGGCCGGTTTCACCACGCTGAAGCGCGAAGTGCCCTACGGCGAAGAAAACAGCCGCATCGACTTTCGCCTGGAATACCCCGGTGGCCCGGCCTATGTCGAAGTGAAAAGCGTGACCCTGGGTTTTGACGGCACGGCAGTCGCCGCCTTTCCCGACGCCAAGACCCAGCGCGGTGCCAAGCATCTGCGTGAACTTGCCAGCCTGGCGCGTCAGGGTATTCGTGCGGTGCAGCTGTATTGCGTGAACCTTTCCGGTATCGACGCCGTGCGCCCGGCCGAGGAGATCGACGCGGCCTATGCGGCAGCGCTGCGTGAAGCGAAATTGGCGGGGGTGGAAGTGCTGGCGTATGGCGCGGAGCTGACGCCAACGGAGATTCGTCTGACCCGGCGGCTGTCTGTCGAGCTGTAATCCCTAGCCCGGCAAGGTGACCCAGATACCACTGCCATCTTCGCGGCAGGGCAGGGCGGTGAGCGAGTCGCCCTCGCAGGGCCCCGTTACACACTCTCCGGAGTCGATCAGAAATAACGCGCCATGCCGCGCGCACTGGATCAGGCTGCGGCTGCTGTCGAGAAATTCGTCCGCCTGCCATTCCAATGGCACGCCCTTGTGCGGGCAGCGGTTGAGATAGGCATACACCTGACCTGCTTTGCGCACGGCCAAGAGCTTTATCCCGCCCAATAAAAAGCCCCGGCTCTGACCTTCGGCCAGAAATTCCGGGGCGCAGAGAAACTGCATAGTCGCCTCCAGGTGAGCGGGGATTATCCCGCGCGCCTGGGATGGGCGATAGTCAGATTTCCCAGATGAAATTCACGGCGGCGTGACGGCCAGGCTGGGAGTAGCGGTCCAGGCCGGTGTTCAGTGAGCTCAGGCCTTGAACGTCGCCCCATTGCCAGTATTCCTTGTCACCGAGGTTGTACAGACCGGCATTTACCGAGAACTCTTGGGTGACTTGCCACCAGCCGTTCAGGTCGAGCAGACCGTAGCCGGAGGGTTCGTACTGATCAGGAGTGCCTTCTTCCTCAGCAGAACCGTTGTTAACGCGGTCCTTGGCTGCGACCAGCGTCCAGTTCAGGCTGCCACCAAACTTGCCGTTTGGCTCGGCATAGCCCAGACCGAATACACCTTTGAGCGGGTCTACGCTGTTGATCGGTTGGCCAGTTCCTTCATCCTTACCGCGAGCGTAGGCAACCGAGCCGATGGCTTTCCAGCCGCTTGGCAGCAAGCCCAGTTGATCCAGGAACAGCTCGCCTTTGGCCTCGGCACCACGAATGGTGACGCGGTCTCTGTTGACGTATTGGAAGTCGTACAGATAGCCGGCGACGGCGGACGGGGAGGTTTGCTGTTGGTCGATAAAGTCTTTGTAGCGGTTATAGAACAGGGCTGCGCCGAAGCTACCCACGCTGTATTTGCCACGCAGACCGAATTCATAGCTGTCGCTGGTTTCCGCTTTCAACTTGGTGTTGGCCAAGGTGCGGTAGAGGCCAGGGTTGGCAAACTCGCCGAACATTTCTACCGCTTGCGGCGCGCGGAAACCTGCGGCGTATTGGCCATAGACGCTGTGCTCGTCGTTTAGCTGGTAGGTCACGCCGAGTTTCGGGGAAACATGCTCGTCCTTGGTGTCGTCCGGATTGGCATCGGTCGCGCGGCTGTTCAGGTATTCCTGAGTCACGTGCGGCTTCATTTCGAAGCGGTCATAACGTAGGCCCGGCAGGATGCTCCAGCGGCCAACGGTCATGTCGTTCTGGGCGAACAGTGCGTATTCCTTGGTGGTTGGATCCGGGAAATCGCTAACCGGGAATACATCTCCGCCGAAGCCGACAGGAACGCTAGCGCCTGTGGCGCGGATGGTTTCGGCACCACGACGCAGGTCGCTGTTTTCCAGACGTTTGACATCGAAGCCGTAAATCAGCTGATGGTTTACCGGGCCAGTTGCGAAGGCTTTGTCGAATTTGGCGTTCAGTGCCCAGAGTTTCTCTTCGTAGCTGGAGTCACGGTAGCGGTCGCGCAAAGCGCTGGAAACAAAGCGTTCCTGTTCGGTGCGCTGGCGAATCTGGCTTTCCTGATAGTCCAGATGCCAGTCGACTTTATCCACCAACAGGCTGTTGAGCTCGAACGTGTGCTGCAGGCTGTAGCGCTCGCGGTCAGTACTGTCGATGGCGTCCGAGGTGCGGATGGTCGCCGTGTTGCTGTACTCGCTGAGTACCTCGGTGTCGGTGTCAACCGAGTAGCGTTCATAGGTCAACTGCAGGCGATCGTTAGCGTAGTAATTCCAGCCACCCTTGAGCAGCAGGTTCTCGGCGCTGTAATCCTGCGGGTTGGCTTCGCCACGGCTGGCACCGATACCGTCGTTGCCGCCGAAGGAGTCGACTTCCTGGCCATTGCGGTGGCCGATATGCACCACGCCATCCACATCGCCCAGACGGCCGGCGACAGTGGCACTGCGCATAAAGCTGTCATCGGAGCTGTCGAAGCCGGTTTTCAGGCGGGCGTAGGCGTCATCGCCTTCTTCCAGGTAGTCCGCCGCATCCTTGGTCAGGAAGCTTACGGCACCGCCGATGGCGTCGCTGCCGTACAGCGACGAGGCTGGGCCGCGGATGATTTCTACCTGCTTCATGGTGTCGGGATCGATGTAGTCGCGACGGGCTTCCATAAACGGTCCAAACGCGAACGCATCCGGAACCGCCACGCCGTCCACCTGCGTCAGCACACGGTTGCCACCGATACCGCGGATGGTGAAGCCCGACAGCCCGAAACGGCTGCCAGTCCCGCCGACCGAAACCCCTGGCTCATAACGCACCAGATCCTTGATGTCTTTGACGTTGTTCTGGTCGATGTCGCGCTCGGTCTGCACCGATACCGTGCTAGGCACCTCGTCGAGCTTTTGCTCGGTACGGGTCGCGGTCACGGTAACTGTGTCGAATTGTGTCGGAGTCTTTTCGGCGTTGTCAGCGGCGCAGGCCAGCGACGGCGAGAGCAATAGCAAGACCAGCCAAGGCTTGTGGGCGAAGGGCGGACGAAGGGGCATGGATCTACTCCTAGATCGTTAACGTCGGGTGGCTGCATTGGCCACCGGTTTGATATCGGGGCGGAACGTTAGCGATCTTGACATGCAAATGCAAACAATTATCAAATAGATTCAAGTTTGGTTGGTGTTGGCATCCAATGCTGCGTTTTTCGGCGTATTTCCTGGTTTCGCTGGTGCTGCACGCACTGGCGAGTTTGTTTCTGCGCGAGTCCGTCGTAGAGGCGGGGCGTGCTCAGGATTTGGCTAAACAGCCGGCGGTGATGCTGATCCAACTGCCGCCCGCGCCCGCGCCCGCTCCAGCAACCGTGGCAATGACACAACCGGTTGCCGTCGAGCCGGCCAAACCGGTGGTGGAACCGGTTGTTGCGCCAGCGCCGACGGTGGTCAAGCCGCTGCTCGTTGAGCGCAAGGTCGAGCCACGGCCGCTGGCGAAATTGACGCCGCAGAAAACCCAGCCGCAGAAAGCCACGCCGCCAAAACCGGTCGAGCCCAAAGCCGCTCCCGGCCCGGACTTGGCGAAAGTGGAGTTGCCGAGCGCAGCTACGTCCGCCGGCCAGACGGCACCGACGCCTGCGCCGGTGATGAAGGAAGTGTTCAGCCGCCAACCGAGTTATCTGCAACCGCCCACGCAGCCGCATTACCCGAACCTGGCCAAGCGCCGTAATCAGCAGGGCGTGGTGCTGGTGGAGGTGCGCCTGGATGAGCGTGGCCGGCAGCGGGCCTTGCAAATCGTGCGTTCTTCCGGGGTTGAAAGCCTGGACGAAGCCGCACTGGAGGCGGTGGCCGATTGGCAGTTCCGCCCGGAAACCGTGGACGGACGTGCTGTACCGAGCCGCGTGCAAATACCTATTGAGTTCGCCCTGACGGCGAGCCGTTGATTGTGATCGAGGAGTTGTCCATGACTAGCCAAATTCAGGCTGCAAACCCTAACGCCGCTACCAGCGACCTGTACCAGGCCTGGCAGACCCTGCGCGGCGAACAGCCAAAAATGCGTGCCCGCGATGCCGCTGCGCATCTGGCCGTAAGCGAAGGCGAACTGGTTGCCAGCCGCCTGGGCGTCGACACCGTGCGCCTCAACCCGGAGTGGGCCACGCTGCTGCCGGCCCTCGGCGAGCTGGGCTACATCATGGCCCTGACCCGTAACGAAGATTGCGTGCATGAGCGCAAAGGCTACTACCGCGACGTTACCGTTATGGCCAATGGGCAGATGGGCCTGGTGGTTTCCCCGGACATCGACCTGCGCCTGTTCCTCGGCGGTTGGGCCAGCGTGTTCGCCATCGCCGAAGAAACGGCCATAGGCACCCAGCGCAGCATCCAGGTGTTCGACCACCAGGGCGTCGCCGTACATAAAGTGTTCCTCACCGAAGACAGCACCGAAGCTGCTTGGGTGCCGCTGGTTGAACGTTTCCGCGCTGAAGAGCAAACGTCGGTTATGGAGCTGAAGCCAATGCCAGCCCCTGTAGTGGCCAAGCCGGACAGCGAAATCGACGTCGAGTCGCTGCGTGCCGGTTGGTCGACCCTGAAAGACACCCACCACTTTTTCGCCCTGCTGAAAAAGCACGAAACCACCCGCACCCAGGCCCTGCGTCTGGCCGGTCGTGAGTGGGCTGAACCGTTGGCTCCGGCGGAGCTGCAGAAGCTGATGGAAACCGCGGGCACTACCGAAGTGCCGTTGATGGTGTTTGTCGGCAACCGCCACTGCATCCAGATTCACAGCGGCCTGGTGAAAAACCTGCGCTGGATGGACACCTGGTTCAACGTGCTCGACCCCGAGTTCAACCTGCACCTCAAGAGCCACTCGGTGACCGAGTTGTGGCGCGTGCGCAAGCCCAGCAGCGACGGGGTGATCACCAGTTTCGAAGCCTTCGATGCCCACGGTGAACTGATCGTGCAACTGTTCGGCGCGCGCAAACCCGGCGTGCCGGAACTGACTGAATGGCGTGACCTGGCCGAGGCGGCTCCAGCACTGGAAGCCTGATCCCGTCGTCAGCTACCCCCGCAACCAGCCTGCACCTTCTATTTATAGGTACAGGCTGGTTTTTTACTGTTTACGCTTCCCCCAAGAATTAAAAGGAGCCTTTCATGCGTGTGACTGCCCGAGTTGCCAGCCTGTGCTGCGCTGTTCTCGTTAGCCAATCGGTACTTGCCGACGACGTCCGGCCGCAGCGCTGGGTGAGTGCCGGTGGTTCGATCACCGAATGGGTGGTCGCGCTGGGAGGCCAGAGCAAACTGGTGGGCGTGGATACCACCAGCCTGCATCCGCTTGAGTTGAAGCAACTGCCGAGTATTGGCTATCAACGCCAACTGGCCGCAGAGGGCATCTTGAGCCTGAAGCCGGACTTGCTGCTGGGCAGTGAGGAAATGGGCCCTCCGCCGGTGCTGGCGCAAGTCAAAAGCGCCGGGGTGACGATCGAGGCGTTGTCGACCAAAGCCGACGTGCCGACCCTGGAGCACAATCTTGCCCGTATCGGTGCGCTGCTTGGCGATGAGCCGCGTGCGGCGAAAACACTGGCCGACTACAAGCAGCGTCTGCACGCCCAGGCGCAATGGGTAAGCGCCGCCCAGGCTGGCAAACCTGCCCCCACTGTTTTGCTGCTGCTGTCCCATTCCGGCAGCAGCCCGATGGCCGCCGGCCAGGACACTATCGGTGCCTGGCTGATCACCCAGGCCGGTGGTCGCAGCATCACCACCCACACCAGCTACAAGGCGCTGTCCACCGAAGCCCTGCTGGCGCTGGACCCGGAAGTAATCATCTTCGCTGACCGCAGCATTGCCGGGCCGCAAGCCAAAGCGGCCTTGCTCAAGCAGAACCCGGCGCTGGCCGCCACACGCGCAGCGAAAAATGATCGCCTGTTGGCGCTTGATCCGACCTTGCTGGTGGGCGGTCTCGGCCCGCGCATTCCGGATGCACTGGCGGTGCTCGGTGCAGCCTTCTATCCTGCCGCGCAACCCCTGACTGCCGACGCTAAGCCGCAACCATGAATCCAGTTGTTCTTCCGCGCTCACTGTTTATTGCACTGGGCCTGTTGCTCGCGCTGGCGCTGCTGTTGTCGCTGGCGCTCGGCCCGGTCAGCCTGCCGTGGCTCGATACGTTGAAAGCCGCGATGCGGGTGTTTGGCGCGCCGATTGGCGGTGCCGAGCTGGACCAGGCCGAGCTGATTATTGGCCAGATCCGCATGCCGCGGACTTTGCTGGGTTTGGCGGTTGGTGCCGTGCTGGCGTTGTCCGGTGTGGCGATGCAGGGGCTGTTCCGTAACCCCTTGGCGGACCCCGGTCTGGTCGGTGTTTCCAGCGGTGCGGCGCTTGGCGCGGCGATTGCCATCGTCGGCGGCACCTCCCTGGGCGGCTTGCCGGACGCCATCGCCCCCTATCTGTTGTCGGCCAGCGCGTTCGCTGGCGGCTTGGTCGTGACGGCGTTGGTGTATCGCCTGGGCAGTCGTAACGGCCAGACCAGTGTGTCGACCATGCTTCTGGCCGGTATCGCGTTAACCGCATTAGCGGGTGCGGCGATTGGTCTGTTCACCTACCTGGCCGATGACGCCACCCTGCGTACGTTGACGTTCTGGAACCTCGGCAGCCTCAATGGTGCCAGCTATTCGCGCCTCTGGCCGCTGCTGGTGGTGACCGTGGCGGTCGGCCTGTGGCTGCCCAAACGCGCCAAGGCGCTGAATGCTCTGCTACTCGGCGAGTCGGAGGCGCGGCACCTGGGGTTTGATGTCGAGCGGGTCAAGCGCGAGCTGGTGTTCTGCACGGCCCTGGGCGTCGGTGCGGCGGTGGCGGCGGCCGGCATGATCGGTTTTATCGGTTTGGTGGTGCCGCACCTGGTGCGTCTGCTGGTAGGGCCGGACCATCGCGTGTTGCTGCCGGCTTCGGCGTTGGCGGGCGCTGCCTTGCTGCTGTTCGCTGATGTGGCGGCTCGCCTGATATTGGCGCCAGCGGAACTGCCAATCGGCATCGTCACGGCGCTGATCGGTGCGCCGTTCTTTCTATATCTGTTGCTGCGAGGTCGTGCCTGATGCTGCGTGCAGAAAATCTGGCCGTTCAGCGCGGCAGCAAGCTGGTGCTGAGCGGTATCGATCTGAGCCTGCAGCCGGGCGAAGTACTCGGCGTGCTGGGCCCCAATGGCGCGGGCAAAAGCACCTTGCTCGATGCCTTGAGTGGCGAGCTGAAACCGAGCGAGGGGCAGGTGACGCTCGACGGCAAGCTTTTGTCGGCTTGGGTCGGTCCCGAGCGCGCGCAGCGTCTGGCGATCCTGCCGCAGACCTCGACCCTGAACTTCGCTTTCCGTGTTGAGGATGTCGTTGGCATGGGCCGTCTGCCCCACGCCACCGGGCGTCTGCGTGATCAGGAAATCATCGCCGAGGCGTTAGGGGCTGCGGACGCAGGCCACTTGGCGGGCCGCAACTATTTGGAATTGTCCGGCGGTGAGCGCCAACGCGTGCACCTGGCGCGGGTACTGGCGCAGCTGTGGCCGGGCACTAGTGGGCAGACGTTGTTGCTCGATGAGCCCACGTCGATGCTTGACCCGCTGCACCAACACACCACCTTGCAGGCCACGCGCAATATCGCCGCCAGTGGCGTGGCGGTGCTGGTGATTCTGCATGACCTGAACCTGGCGGCGCGTTACTGCGACCGCGTGTTGTTGCTGCAGGGCGGCCGTCCCCATGCCCTGGGCACGCCCCACGAGGTGCTGCAGGCTGAGCCGCTGCAAGCGGTGTTCGATCTGGAAGTGCTGGTGCAGAACCATCCCGAGCGCGGACATCCGCTGATCATTGCCCGTTAAGGCCTGTTTTTAAGGATCTGCCATGCGTTTTGCTTTGCTGTTTTGTGTGTTTCTGACTGGCTGCCAAGCGCTGCCACCCCTGCCAATCTGGCAAGCGCCGAATGGTCGTGAACATGCCGATCTCGGTGTGATTCGCGATCTGAGTACCGGCGAGCAACTGACGCCCGAGCAGCTGGTTGAGCGTCTGGCACCTGCGGCTCGCGTGCTGGTGGGCGAACAGCACGACAATCCCGATCACCATGCTCTGGAGCTTTGGCTGCTGCAGGCGCTGGAGCAAAAGCGCGCGCAGGGCAGTGTGCTGATGGAAATGCTCACCCCGGACCAGCAGGCCAAGGTCGATCAGGCCCGGGGGCACGAGGTGACAGACCTGCCCGCCGCTTTGGCCTGGCAGAAGAACTGGGAATGGTCGATGTATGGGCCGATTGTGCGTCACGCCCTGTCGCAGCCCTATCCACTGCTGGCTGCCAACCTGGATCGCAGCGAGATCATGACGATCTACAAAGCCCGCCCCGTTTTGCAAGGCTCTGCCTCGACAGCGAAAAGCGTGCAGGAACCGCTGTTAGAGCAGATTCGCGAATCCCACTGCGGTTTGCTGCCGGAGGAGCAATTGCCAGCGATGCTGGCCGTGCAGCAGCAACGTGATCGGCGCATGGCCGAGCGTCTACTGGCCGCACCGCAGCCGGCGTTGTTGTTTGCTGGGGCCTTCCATGCGCGTCGCGACTTGGGTGTGCCGTTGCACCTTGGGGATCTGGGGGCCGGGCAGGGCACTATCAGCCTGGTATTGGCTGAGGTGGGTAAGCGGGTGCCGGCGAGCACGGCGGATTTCGTTTGGTACACCCCAGCACTGCCGGAGCAGGACCATTGCGCGGAGCTGCGCAAATAAGGTCGTTGTATACCGTTTCACTGAAACCCGCTTCGGCGGGTTTTTTATTGGCCGTGGGCGGCCCTTTTTCGCAGGCGCTTTTTTCCAGGTAAAAAAAGACCCGGCAAGAGCCGGGTCAAAAACCGTGATTAGCCTGATGAGGAGATAATCTGAAAAGTCCGACTGAAGGTCTCTCAGAATATCGACTGATCTCGCGACCAGTTGCGATAATAATAACAATTCTCATTTCTAAGTCAACACCCCTTCCTGATCTTTTTTCCGTCTGCCGAAAACGCCTGCTGCAGAAACACAAAACCCGGCACCAGGCCGGGTTTTGTAAGGGTTTGCGGCTCACTCGGCAGAGGGGAGACGCAGCTGCGTGACTTCCTTGTTCAGCAAGTCGATGCGGCGCGCCATGCTCTCGATCAGGCTGTGGGCGATGCGTGGATTGCTTTGGGTGAGGCTGAGGAACTGTTCTTTCGGGATCACCATCACGGTGCAAGGCTCGCTGGCCAATACGGTGGCGCTGCGCTTCTCGCGGGTGAAAACGGCCATGGCACCGAAGATTTCGTCCTTCTGTACATCGCCGACTTTATGCCCGTCGACATACGCCTCGGCATGCCCTTCGATGATGATAAATACGTGGTCGGCTTCGTCGCCCTGGTGAATCAGTTCTTCACCCGCAGCAAAGTGCTGGAAGCCGGTAGCCGGGCGGATCTCCGGTTGCTTCAGGCGCGCCAGGGCGTCCGAGAGCAGGGCGGTGTGGCCAATCAGGTACTGCACGAACAGTTCCAGGCGCACTTCGCTGGCGTAGATATGTTTGAACACTTCAGTGCGTGAGTAGGGCACCAGGCTCAGCGGCTCTTCGCTGCTGTAACGGCAGGTGGGGAACTCGATACCCTGGCGCAGGCCGAACAGATCGCCCTCCTGCAGGTAGAACAGCGGACGCTCATCGACCAACGCATGCAGCAAACCATTCTCGATGATAAACAACTGGTTGCCCGGCAGTTCCTGGGCCAGATCGTCAGTTCGCTCCAGGCGCAGTGTGGTGCCCGAAGGCGCAAGCCCTTCCAGCAGTTGCGTGGGGATGCCTTGCAGTCGGTTGATCAGCTGGTCGGCGTAGGCCGGTTGCTCCCCGAGTAGGTACATACAGTAATTCCTTGAACTGGCTGGGCTTACGAGAACGCACGAACGTCCCTGAAACAATAGTGCGCGCCTGCCCTGGCGTAAATCGTTGAGCGTGGAGGATGTGAGCTAGCTCTTATTGTTGGGTGGCATGGCGTCAAGTTGGCCATTCAACTCTGCTTTATGGGCCGGTGGCAACTCATTCCAATGTACATCCAGCAATGCGCCCTCAATGGCGTACAGCAAAACCTTGGAGGCTCTGAAACCACGGGCCTGCACAGCGCGATAGGCACCCACTGCCCCCAGGCGGCGTAGGTCGGTGGCGCTATGGATGCCGACGGCATGCAGCCATTGCGATGAGGTTTTCCCCAGGTTTTTCAGGTGTTGCAGTTCGTCGTTCATCGCGCCTCCTTGGCTGCCGTGCGTAGCCCGCAGTTACTTGTGCTGCGGGGACCCTGCAAGGAAGTGTAGCGGCCAGTTGATAAAACGTGGCTGTTTGATATCTCCCCAGGCTTGTTGCAGCTCCTCAGCCATTTCGCTGACCGGATCATGGCCATTTTTTCGCTCCCAGAGTTGGCAGGCCGACCAGGTACGCAAGTAGCCCAGCAGGTGGTCGAAATCCCATCGCGCCTGCATGGCGAATGCGGGCACGGCTACGCTTGGAAATGGCCGGGAAATATCGCTGTAACCCTCATCGATACTGGCACGCCCGCTAGGCCAGTAGCCGCCGAGGGTTTGCCAGTAAAAGGCATTGATCACGCGGTCGACCGTTTCATCAATACGCATCAGGCCATAGCACCAGGCGCAAAACAGGCCGCGTGGTTTCAGCAGGCGTTGCACCTCATCGAAAAAGCTCGGCGCGGCAAACCAGTGCAGCGCCTGGGCGACGATGATCAGATCCAGACTTTGGTTGGCCAAGGGTAACGCCTGAGCATCGGCAGCAAAGCGCTGGATGCCGGCGAGATCACTGCTGGCGGTAAGTTGCTCGAGGCTGGCATCGCAGGCCAGGACCTGCTGGAAATGCTCCAGCAGTGGCAGACTGGCCTGGCCGGAGCCGCAGGCGATATCCAGCGCCCGTTCGGTAGAGGGGCTGTTCGCTGCCAACCAGCTGAACAGTTCGGCGGGGTAGTGCGGACGGAAACTCGCATAAGCACCGGCACGAGCGCCGAACAGCTGGGAGATTTCACTCATTTGTCACTCGGCCGGTAGCGCATTCGGGTGCCGAAATTCAATGACATCAGAATTTCATCGGCGCTCAGCTCAACGGGGAAATACGCTCCGGATATCTGCGCGTGGGCAATGCTCGCGCCTTCCATCTGTGTGCTGCGCAGATCCAGGCCGCGCAGGTCGGCACCGCGGAAATAGCCGTTGGTGAAGTTGACGCCGTCAGCATCCAACTGGCGCAGGTCGAGGCCACGAAAGTCGCCATCGGTGAGGTTGGTATCGCCACCTTGGGCTTTCAGTGCGTTGAAGCCGGTTATGTCTTCGTTATGCAGCAGGGTGTAAAGCGGGCTATCCAGTTGCAGCGGCTTGGTCATGGCGGGTTTCCGGTGAGAGGTTCACCGGCAGTATAGGAAGCCGTGTCCAGCTCTGCTCGCTGGCTGGACGCGGCCTTTGCAGAGGCGCTTAGAGGCCAGGCAGGCGCTGACGGATGCGCTCGATCAGGGAGTCCAGGCTGGCGCTTTCATGGGTGTCTACCCGTTTGGTGTGCGCAAGCTCTTCGGCATCCAGCGGTTCGCGGCTGGCTTGTTGCGCCTGCACCACTTCCAGGGTTGCATCGGAAGGGTCCTGAGCGGCGGCCTGGCGCTGTGCCAACCAGCTGGCGATGACGGCCTCGGGTGCCTGGCAATCCAGAATCAGGAACGGTGCCCCGGTTTCCTGGGCGACATCCCTGGCCGCATGACGCTGGGCATGTTTGAGGTACGTGGCGTCGATCACCACCGGGAAGCCGGCGTGCAACGCGGCGTCAGCCAGTTGGTGCAGGCGTTGGTAGGTGGCGACGCTGGCGTCCTGGCTGTAGATGCCGGCAGTCAGTTGGCCTTGGTCAGTGCTTTTCTGCTCACCGAACAGCCGCTTGCGCTCAACATCCGAGCGCAGGCGGATAGCGCCGAGGGCCTCCACCAGGCGCATGGCAACATGGCTTTTACCCACCGCCGAAACGCCGTGGGTGATTGCCAGCAAGCGCGAAGGAATGGCGCTGTAGCTTTCCGCCAGGGTGGCGTAGCTGCGGTACTGACGCAGGATCACTGCGCGTTGCACCGGGTTTTCTTCCTGGCCGAGGCGGAACAGGCCGACCTTGCCGCGCACCATGGCGCGGTAGGCTTTGAAGAAATTGAGAATTTCCAGGGCGTCGTAGTCGCCGGTCTGCTCCAGCCAGCCGCTGATAAAACGTCGAGCCAGTGGTTTGAGGTTGCGGTCTTCAAGGTCCATGGCCAGGAACGCGGCATCGGCGGTCACATCGGTCAGGCGGAACGGTTCGTTGAACTCGATGCAGTCGAACAGCACCACCTTGCCGTCCAGAATGGTCGCGTTGCCCAAGTGAATGTCGCCGTGGCATTCGCGGATAAAACCTTCAATGCGGCGACGTTCGAACAGCGGCTGCAGGCGCTCGAAGCTGGCTTCGGCCCAGGCTTGCAGGGCGTCCAGTTGCACCAGGTCGGCTTTCTCGGACAGCATCGGGCGGATCTGTTCGAAGTTTTGTGTCACCGGCGCCATGATGGCCGCGGCGCTGGCCAGCGGGTGCTCGGGGGCAACCCGTGGCGCGTTGAGATGGAAGTGCGCGATCTGGCTGGCCAGTGCGTCGATATGGTCGGTGGTCAGTTCGCCACGGTTCTGCACTTCGGCCAGCAACTGGCTTTGTGGGAACTGACGCATCTTCAAGGCGTATTCGAATACCGCGCCGCTGCCGTTCAATTCTGGCGCTTCGGCGCTGCCAGTGATCGGCAGTACCTCAAGGTACAGGCCTTCGGTCAGGCGCTGGTTGAGGCGCAGCTCTTCGTTGCAGAAGTGCTTGCGGTCATCGAGGCCGGTGAAGTCGAGAAAACCGAAATTCACCGGCTTTTTGATTTTGTAGGCGAAGGGACCGGTCAACACCACCCAGGAAATGTGCGTTTCAATGACCTGGAAACTCTCCACCGGATGGGGGTAGAGGGCCGGGTTCTGCAGGGCAGCAATCAGGGTTTGGCTCACGGTCTTTCCTTGAATAACGGGCAGGATTCAGGTCGCCATTATGGCGGCTGTGAGCAAGTGTGCAAACCGCTGGCAGGCGTCTGTCTGGCCTAGGCAAAGTGCGTATAATGCGCCGCCATGACACGTACCCGATCTTCTCGCCCCTCTCGTTCGCGCCCTAAATCCCGTTCTGGTGGCATGCGCCCCTGGCTGGGCTGGCTGCTCAAACTCAGTCTTGTCGGCCTGGTGGTGGTGGCGGGTTTCGCTGTCTACCTGGATGCCGTGGTGCAGGAGAAATTCTCCGGCAAGCGCTGGACCATCCCCGCCAAGGTGTATGCCCGGCCGCTGGAGTTGTTTGTTGGTCAGAAGCTGGCCAAGGACGATTTCCTCACCGAGCTCGACGCCCTCGGTTACCGCCGCGAAACCACAGTGACCGGCCCTGGTGCGGCGGTGGTGGGTGGCAATACCATCGACCTGAATACCCGCGGCTTCCAGTTCTATGAAGGTGCCGAGCCCGCCCAACGCATTCGAGTCAAATTTTCCGGTGATTACGTAGCCGGGCTGAACCAGGCCAGCGGCCAGGATCTGGCGGTCGCGCGCCTGGAGCCGCTGCTGATTGGCGGCCTGTATCCGGCGCACAACGAAGACCGCATTCTGATCAAGCTCGACCAGGTGCCGCCTTACCTGGTGGAAACCCTGGTCGCAGTGGAAGACCGCGAGTTTTTCCACCATTTCGGTGTGTCGCCAAAATCCATCGCCCGAGCCTTCTGGGTCAACGCCAGCGCCGGCCAGATGCGCCAAGGCGGCAGTACCCTGACCCAGCAGTTGGTGAAGAACTTCTTCCTGACCAGCGAGCGCAGTCTGACCCGTAAGGCCACCGAAGCAATGATGGCGGTGCTGCTGGAGGTGCATTACAGCAAGCAGGAAATCCTCGAGGCCTACCTCAACGAAGTGTTCCTGGGGCAAGACGGTCAACGTGCGGTGCACGGCTTTGGCCTGGCCAGTCAATACTTTTTCAGTCAGCCCTTGGCTGAGCTGAAGCTGCATCAAGTGGCCTTGCTGGTCGGGATGGTGAAAGGTCCGACCTTCTACAACCCACGCCGCAATCCTGATCGGGCCCTCGAGCGCCGCAACCTGGTGCTCGACCTGTTGGCCGCGCAGAACGTGGTGACGGTAGAGCAGGCTGAAGCTGCGAAGAAAATGCCCCTGGGCGTGACCAAGCGCGGCAGCATGGCGGACAGTTCCTACCCAGCCTTCCTCGATCTGGTCAAACGCCAGCTGCGTCAGGACTACCGCGACGAAGACTTGACCGAAGAAGGCCTGCGGATTTTCACCAGCTTCGACCCGATTCTGCAGCAGAAAGCCGAAACTGCTCTGCGCACCACTTTGACGGGCTTCAAAGGCCGCAAGGGGGTGGATGAAGTGGAGGCGGCAATGGTGGTAACCAATCCGGAAAGCGGTGAGATCCAGGCCATGCTGGGCAGTCGCCAGCCGCGCTTCGCCGGCTTCAACCGGGCGCTGGATGCCGTGCGGCCAATCGGTTCGCTGGTTAAACCGGCGGTTTATCTGACGGCCCTCGAACGTCCAAGTCAGTACACCCTGACCAGTTGGCTGGAAGACGAGCCGTTCTCGGTGAAAGGCAAGGATGGTCAGGTCTGGACCCCGCAAAACTACGATCGCAAGGCCCACGGCACCATCTACCTGTACCAGGGCCTGGCGAACTCCTACAACTTGTCGACCGCCAAACTCGGCCTTGAGCTGGGCGTGCCCAACGTGCTGAAAACCCTTGAGCGCCTGGGTGTGTCGCGTGAGTTCCCAGCATTTCCATCGATGCTGCTGGGGGCGGGTGCGCTCAGCCCGATCGAAGTGGCCGGGATGTACCAGACCATCGCCAATGGCGGATTCAACACTCCGCTTCGCGGTATTCGCAGCGTGTTGACGGCCGAAGGGGAACCTCTCAAGCGCTATCCGTTCCAGATTCAGCAGCGCTTCGATCCCGGTGCCATCTACCTGGTGCAGAACGCCATGCAGCGAGTGATGCGCGAAGGCACTGGGCGTTCGGTTTATAGCCAGTTGCCGTCCTCGCTCAACCTGGCTGGCAAGACCGGTACCAGTAACGACTCGCGTGACAGCTGGTTCGCGGGTTTCAGCCAGGACCTGCTGGCCGTGGTGTGGATGGGCCGTGATGACAATGGCGGCACGCCATTCACCGGTGCCACCGGGGCGCTGCAGGTATGGACCGGGTTTATGAAGCAGGCTGACCCGCTGCCGTTGAACATGCCACTGCCGGATAACGTGGTGCAGGTGTGGGTCGATGCCAACAACGGTCAGGGCTCCGATGCGAGCTGCCCGAATGCCGTGCAGATGCCGTATATTCGCGGCAGCGAGCCGGCAGCCGGCTCCGCATGTGGTGGGCAGGCGCCTGCCGGTGAAGTGATGGACTGGGTGCGCGGTTGGATGAATTAAGTGATGAGGTGCTCAGTGAATAAGTGGTTGATTCCCGTATTAATGGCCACCAGCGTGCTGACCGGTTGTGCCAGCGTTCAGCGCGGCTCGATTCCCGTCGTCGACTCCGGTGCGCCGCTCTCCAATGATCGTCCTCCGGCCAATGGTCGTGCCTCCACCGGCGGCTACGCCCAAGCACCGGCTCAGTCGCAAAGCCAGGCGGTGCCGCAGGATTCCGGCGTGGTGGTGATGGTGCCGGGTCAAGGTAAGGTGGCGACGCCTATTCAGACCTATCCGGCCGGTGGCTCGGCAGTGGGTAGTTCGCCCATTACCCCGGGCGGTATTACCCCCGGGCCGATCACTACGGGGCCGATTACACCGGGAGCCGCCAGCACCTATAACGCGCCGACGGCGCCGAGCGGTATTCCGTCGGCGGGCGGTCTGGCTGCCGATGAGCAACTGGACGGCCCGGTGCTGGCCCTGTTGACCACCGCGCAGCAACAGCAGAGCAGCGGTGATCTGAATGGCGCTTCGTCGAGTCTGGAGCGTGCCCAGCGTATTGCCCCCAGCGAACCACAGGTGCTTTACCGCCTGGCGCAAGTGCGTCTGGCCCAGGGCGACGCCGCTCAGGCGGAACAGGTGGCACAGCGCGGTCTGACCTATGCCAGCGGCCGTCCCACCTTGCAGGCCAGCCTTTGGGGGCTGATTGCCCAGGCTCGGGAAAAACAAGGCAATGCCTCCGGTGCCGCACAGGCGCGCCAACGGGCTCAGGTAAACCTTTGATGGATCGGCGTCTGCCCGCGCTGGCCGATCATCTGCTGCTGATCGAGCGCGAGTTGCGCGCACAGGGCTGGTGGTCGGCAACCCCGCCTTCGGCCGAGGCGCTGGCCAGTGTCGAGCCATTCTGCGTCGATAGCCTGGCGTTCGAGGAGTGGCTGCAGTGGATCTTTGTGCCGCGTATGAAGCTGATCATCGAAAGCGGGCAACCGTTGCCATCGGTGTCCGGCATTCGGCCGATGGCGGAAATGGTCTACAGCGCCAACCTCGGCAAGGCCAAGGGGCTGTTGGTGTTGCTGGGGGAGTTTGACGGCTTGATTGGCGCCGCCAAGGCCTGAATTAGCTGGATGAAGCGACGCGCAACGCCAGGTTGCGCGCTTCGATCACTTGCAGTTTTCGGCGATACCTTTCTGGCTTTCGGCGATTCTGGTCTGGCGTTCTTCTTCCGTAAGGCGACGGGTTTCGCCATTCACTTCGGCCGACAGGCGCGGGTTGTTCTGCAACTGGGCCAGATTTGTCCGAGTGCCTTCGCAGTACTTCTGCCTCTGCTCTTCGCGCTCAGCGACTTCTTTCTTGACCTTCTCATCGATGGCCTTTTGCGCCGGATCGTCGGCCGAACCCGACGTTGGCAGGGTAGGGAGCGGCTGTGGGGCCGGCTTGGGTTGGGCGACACCGGTATTGATCGGGGTGGCGTCCTGACCTTGCGGCGGTTGGGCACCGAAGTGGGTATTACCCTGTGCATCGACCCATTTAAAAACCTGGCTGGCCGAGGCGGTGGCGCTCAAGGCAAGCAGCAGGCTGCCGGTGATAATCATGCGTCGCATGCTGTGTCCTTCTGATTAGCGGCGGAACTTGCTGCTAACTATAACCAAATCCAGCCACTCGTCACCCTGCGCCATGTCACAGCTGCAAATCGAAGAAAGCACAACGGATGACTTGACTTGAGTGCCCTGAATCCGAACAATTCGACGTTCGCTGTAGTGGAGTCGGCCGCAAGCAGGCTTTAGCTCAGCAGACATGAGGCGCATACCCGTGCCGACCTGTTACACCCGCAACGCGTTACCTCGCGCTGGGTGGGAAAACCCCGAAACACTTAGGGGCGTTCCCAATACTTGCTCAAGTAGTAGCTGGCGTAGTCGGCGACCACCGTCGCTCATGCTCTGCTTGGCGGTAAACCTATTCGGACCCGTTCGTTTGTGAGCGGTTCTCTAAGCGTTTTAGAGGTGAACAACGTGGAGCTTTTATCTGGCGCTGAAATGGTCGTCCGCTTTTTGCGTGACGAAGGCGTTAAGAATATCTACGGGTACCCAGGTGGTGCTCTTCTGCATATTTACGATGCCCTGTTCAAAGAACCGGAAGTGAATCACATCCTGGTTCGTCACGAGCAAGCCGCAACCCATATGGCTGACGGTTACGCTCGAGCAACCGGCAAGGCTGGTGTCGTACTGGTGACCTCGGGTCCTGGTGCGACCAACGCCATTACCGGTATCGCTACGGCCTACATGGACTCGATCCCCATGGTCATTCTGTCCGGCCAGGTGCCGAGCACCATGGTGGGCACCGATGCGTTCCAGGAAACCGACATGATCGGTATCTCCCGGCCGATCGTGAAGCACAGCTTTATGATCAAGCACGCTTCGGAAATCCCGGAAGTCATGAAGAAGGCTTTCTATATCGCTCAGTCCGGCCGCCCAGGCCCGGTTGTGGTCGATATCCCGAAAGACATGACCAACCCGGCTGAAAAGTTCGAATACGTCTACCCGAAGAAAGCCAAGCTGCGCTCTTACAGCCCTGCCGTACGTGGCCATTCCGGGCAGATTCGCAAAGCGGCCGAAATGCTGCTGGCCGCCAAGCGCCCGGTTCTGTACTCCGGTGGTGGCGTGATCATGGGCAATGCCGCCGAGCCGCTCACCGAGCTGGCGAAAATGCTCAATCTGCCAGTGACCAACACCCTGATGGGCCTGGGTGGTTTCCCAGGTACCGATCGCCAGTTTGTCGGCATGCTGGGTATGCACGGCAGCTACACCGCCAACCTGGCGATGCACCATGCGGACGTGATTCTCGCCGTCGGCGCGCGCTTCGATGACCGTGTTATCAACGGTGCCTCGAAGTTCTGCCCGAACGCCAAGATCATCCATATCGATATCGACCCGGCTTCTATCTCCAAGACCATCAAGGCCGACGTGCCTATCGTTGGCCCGGTGGATAGCGTGCTGACCGAGATGGTCGCAATCCTCAAGGAAATCGGCGAAACCCCGAACAAAGATGCGGTGGCCAGCTGGTGGAAACAGGTTGATGAGTGGCGTGCCGGTGGCGATCTGTTCCCCTACGAAAAGGGTGACGGTTCCATCATCAAGCCACAGACCGTGATCGAGACCCTGAGTGAAGTAACTGGCGGCAACGCCTTTGTGACTTCCGACGTGGGTCAGCATCAAATGTTCGCTGCACAGTACTACCGCTTCAACAAGCCTAACCGTTGGATCAACTCCGGCGGCCTGGGCACCATGGGTTTCGGTTTCCCGGCGGCCATGGGCGTCAAGCTGAGCTTCCCGGATGACGACGTTGCCTGCGTAACCGGCGAAGGCAGCATTCAGATGAACATTCAGGAACTGTCCACCTGCCTGCAGTACGGCTTGCCGGTGAAGATCGTCAACCTGAACAACGGTGTACTGGGCATGGTTCGCCAGTGGCAGGACATGAGCTACAGCGGTCGTCACTCGCACTCCTACATGGAGTCGTTGCCAGATTTCGTCAAATTGGTCGAAGCTTATGGCCACGTGGGTATGAAGATCACCGATCTGAAAGACCTGAAGCCGAAGATGGCCGAAGCGTTCGCGATGAAAGATCGTCTGGTGTTCCTCGATATCCAGGTCGATACCAGCGAGCACGTTTATCCGATGCAGATCAAAGACGGCTCCATGCGTGACATGTGGCTCAGCAAGACGGAGCGGACATAATCATGCGACATATCATCTCTCTGCTTCTGGAAAACGAACCGGGCGCGTTGTCCCGTGTTGTGGGGCTGTTCTCCCAGCGTAACTACAACATCGAAAGCCTGACCGTAGCGCCAACCGAAGACCCGACTCTGTCGCGTCTGACCTTGACCACCGTTGGCCATGATGAAGTGATCGAGCAGATCACCAAAAACCTCAACAAGCTGATCGAAGTGGTCAAGCTGGTGAATCTGTCGGAAAGCGCCCATATCGAGCGCGAGCTGATGTTGGTAAAAGTCAAAGCGACAGGCGCTCAGCGTGCCGAGATCAAACGTACTACCGATATTTTCCGTGGCCAGATCGTGGATGTGACCAGCAGCGTCTACACCATCCAGCTCGCGGGAACCAGCGACAAGCTGGACAGTTTCATCCAGGCTGTGGGCACTAGCTCGATTCTGGAAACTGTCCGCAGTGGCGTCACCGGCATCGCCCGGGGCGACAAAGTTCTGAGCATCTAACTCATTTAGCGCGAGGCCCCAGCGGGCCTCAGAAATCAGGGGAAATTCATGAAAGTTTTTTACGATAAAGATTGCGACCTTTCGATCATCCAGGGCAAAAAAGTAGCCATCATCGGTTACGGCTCCCAGGGCCACGCTCAGGCATGCAACCTGAAAGACTCCGGCGTAGACGTAACCGTCGGCCTGCGTCCAGGTTCCGCTACCCGCGCCAAGGCTGAAGCTCACGGTCTGAAAGTGGCTGACGTGCCTGCTGCCGTTGCCGCTGCTGACCTGGTCATGATCCTGACCCCAGACGAGTTCCAGTCCCAGCTGTACAAAAACGAAGTCGAGCCGAACATCAAGAAGGGCGCCACCCTGGCCTTCTCCCACGGCTTCGCGATTCACTACAACCAAGTCGTACCGCGCGCTGACCTCGACGTGATCATGATCGCGCCGAAGGCTCCGGGCCACACCGTACGTACCGAGTTCGTAAAAGGCGGCGGTATTCCTGACCTGATCGCTGTCTACCAGGATGCTTCCGGCAACGCCAAAAACGTTGCTCTGTCCTACGCTTCGGGCGTTGGCGGTGGCCGTACCGGTATCATCGAAACCACCTTCAAAGACGAAACCGAAACCGACCTGTTCGGCGAGCAAGCTGTTCTGTGCGGCGGTACCGTTGAGCTGGTCAAAGCTGGCTTCGAAACGCTGGTTGAAGCTGGCTACGCGCCAGAAATGGCCTACTTCGAGTGCCTGCACGAGCTGAAGCTGATCGTTGACCTCATGTACGAAGGCGGTATCGCCAACATGAACTACTCGATCTCCAACAACGCCGAGTACGGCGAGTACGTGACCGGTCCGGAAGTGATCAACGCCGAATCCCGTCAAGCTATGCGCAACGCTCTGAAGCGCATCCAGGACGGCGAATACGCCAAGATGTTCATCAGCGAAGGTGCCACCAACTACCCATCGATGACCGCCAAGCGCCGTAACAACGCCGCCCACGGTATCGAGATCATTGGTGAGCAGTTGCGTTCCATGATGCCGTGGATCGCAGCCAACAAGATCGTCGACAAAGCCAAGAACTAAGGCTGTCGATATCTAGAAAGAACGCGGCTACGGCCGCGTTTTTTCGTTCTAGGCTAAGGCTTCTGGTATAAAGCCTCAGTGCCCAGAGGTGCTGGGTCGGGCTGAACCCCGGACTGGCCTACTGGTCGAAAACTTTCCAAACCGTTGCAAGGTGTTGTTCATGAACGAACGTCCCGAGGAGCCGGCTAACGGCTCCGATGCAGAGAGCCTGCTGCCAATCGATGAACATGTTGAAGAGGGTCATGACGCCGAAGGGCGCAAAGTCCGGCACCGCGGTATCTATCTGCTGCCTAACCTGTTCACCACGGCCAACCTGTTCGCCGGCTTTTACTCGATCATCAATGCCATTAACGGCAACTTCTATGTGGCAGCGGCAACAGTGTTTGTTGCCATGGTGCTCGATAGTCTCGATGGCCGGGTTGCCCGTCTGACCAATACCCAGAGTGCATTCGGCGCCGAGTACGACTCGTTGTCCGATATGGTCGCCTTCGGTGTGGCACCAGCGATTCTCGCTTTCGAGTGGGCGTTGGGCAGCATGGGCAAGGTTGGTTGGATGGTGGCATTCATCTATGTGGCGGGTGCTGCACTGCGTTTGGCGCGGTTCAATACCCAGATCGGTACCGTCGATAAGCGCTTTTTTATCGGTCTTGCCAGCCCGGCTGCAGCTGGCGTGGTGGCGGGTACAGTATGGGCGTTCAGCGATTTCGGTATTCAGGGCTCGAACATGTCGTTTGTGGTGGCCTTGCTGGTCGCTGCAGCCGGTATGTTGATGGTCAGCAATATCAAGTACCACAGCTTCAAGGATCTCGATCTGAAAGGTCGCGTGCCGTTCGTGGCAATTCTTGCTGTGGTGTTGGTGTTCGCCGTGGTGTTCAGCGATCCGCCGCGCATTCTGCTGCTTATATTCCTCGCCTATGCTGCGTCTGGTCCTGTGCAATACCTGTTGCGCCTGCGTCGCCGTAAAACTGCCGAGTGATGTAATTTCCCCCAGGCTCCGCGGTCTATTGGCGCATCAGTCACTGATAGTCGCGGAGTTCTTATGCTGATCAAAAAACCTTCTGCTTCCGCGTCGCGTGAAAACGACGTCACTCCTGAGTCGATTTACCTCTCTCGTCGTTCATTCTTTGCTGCCGCTGGTGGCGTTGCCGCTGTGTTGGCGTTGCCTCAAGCGGTTCAGGCGGATGCATCGCTCTATGCGGGTGTCGAGCCGGCGCAAGCGCCTGGGTGGTTCGCGGATAAATTGAAGGCGGCGAAATGGCAGGCCGTTACGGCGGGCAATGAAAGCCTCACGCCCTATAAAGACGCCACTCACTACAACAACTTCTACGAGTTCGGGCCTGACAAAGGCGATCCGGCGCGTCTGGCTGGAGCGTTCAAGTCCGAACCCTGGACTGTGATGGTGGATGGTGAGGTGGGTAAGCCGGGCCGTTATTCGGTCGAAGATCTGTTCAAAGAGCAGCAGCTTGAGGAGCGCATCTATCGTCTGCGCTGCGTGGAGGCGTGGTCGATGGTGATTCCCTGGTTGGGGTTTTCTCTGGGGGACGTGCTCAAGCGTTTCGAGCCGACGGCGAACGCTAAGTACGTGCGCTTCGAAACCATCGTCGATCGCGAAGAGATGGAAGGGCAGAGCTCCAGCTTCTCGTTGATCGACTGGCCTTATATAGAAGGCTTGCGCTTGGATGAGGCGATGCATCCGTTGGCGATTCTCGCCGTTGGTATGTATGGCCGCGTACTCCCGGCGCAGAACGGCGCGCCGTTGCGGTTAGTGGTGCCATGGAAGTACGGGTTCAAGAGCATCAAGTCGATCGTGCGGATCACGCTGACGGCCGAGCAACCGAAAAACACCTGGCAAGCACTTGCGCCTGATGAGTACGGCTTCTATGCCAATGTGAATCCGACGGTCGATCACCCGCGCTGGACCCAGGCCCATGAGCGGCGGTTACCCAGCGGTCTGTTCAGCCCGAACGTGATGCCAACTCGGTTATTCAATGGCTATGACGAAGTCGCCGGGCTTTACAGCAACTTGGATCTGCGGACGAATTACTGATGCGATATCGGCTTTGGCGTGTAGCGGTCTTTTGTGTTGTGCCCATTCTTCCTTTGTTCTGGCTGTACCAGGCCTGGGCGTTCGCCCTGGGTCCCGATCCAGGCAAAGCGCTGGTCGATCGCTTGGGTTTGGCGGCATTGGCGTTGCTTTTGATCACCTTGGCGATGACGCCTCTGCAGCGGCTTGGGGGCTGGGGTGGGTGGCTGGCCGTACGGCGACAGTTGGGCCTTTGGTGTTTTACCTATGTGGTGCTGCATCTATCGGCTTATGCGGTATTTGTTCTCGGCCTGGATGGTGGGCAGTTGCTGATCGACTTGCGTAAACGACCTTATATCTTCGTCGGAGCGCTGGCCTTTCTAGGGTTGCTTGCTTTGGCGCTGACTTCCAATCGCTGGAGCATGCGTAGGCTAGGTCGGCGCTGGAAGGTGCTGCACCGCCTAGTCTATGTCGTACTGGCGTTGGTGTTGCTGCACATGCTCTGGGTCGTGCGGGCAGATATAGAAGAGTGGCTAATTTATGCCGTGATTGGCTCGTTCCTTATGGCGTTGCGCATTCCTGGAGTTCTGGCGCGCCTGAACCGCTTGATTAGTGGCTTTAGGGTTAAATCGCAAAAGTTGTCGCAATAATGCCTTGACGGGTTTTTGTGGGTGCTTATAATGCGCACCACTTCCGGCGCGGAAGGCTCTTAAAACTTCAAGTTAATCAATAAGTTAGCTGGAAATTAAGGGTTGCAAAGCAGAGTGATCTGCGTAGAATGCGCCGGGCTGGCAGGGTTGAGGTTTGGCCCTGTTAGTCGATCGGATGAGTTGATC
>NZ_JBSRZF010000008.1:0-202280 GCF_054057335.1 Pseudomonas sp. TE3786 | reverse complement strand
AGCGTGTAATCACGCTGACTTCGTCTCGCACCTTGCGCCATGGGGTTCTCCTGAAAGATATGGCTAAAGGTGTAAACCTTATTCAGGACGGGACAGGCGCATTAAAAAGGGGACTTGCGTCCCCTTCTGCACGCACGGCCAATGCCCTTCAGGCAGCGACGCCTCGGCACGCGTTGGTCAGCGCTTTGGCCATTTCACTCAGGGTTTGCAGAATGGCTCGCTCGTGGTCTTTGTTCATCAGCGAGTCGGCCGCCGCCAAGGTTTCGACGTACATCATCAGATTGGCTGCTCGGGCGAGCGCTTCATCGATGGGGACACCGGCGTTGACCTGAAACAGCGGTTCGCCGTCGATAGGGTCGAAGGGTTGGGACGTGGTTACGTTGGATTTGTCGTTCATGATGATTACCTTCCGAACGTTTAGAGGGCAGCCACGACTCGTCGCCAAACGATAGGGTGGCAGCTGTACGCAGGTTGGCGAACCGGTTCGGAAGAACACCGGCATACCCGAAGGTATCCCGCGCACAGCCGCCATAGCTGTGCTGCGGGCACAAAAAAAGCGCCTGCTTCACAGAGATAGGCGCTTATGCGCATCCGAACTTGGGTCGCCAAACCCAATCGCTAATGTGTAGCGACGGCGGGACTATAGGGTGGCTACGGTTCGGATGGCAACGGCTTTTTGGGGCTAAAAACATCTGCGGGAAATGTCCCACGACGACTTGAAAGCTCATATCAGGTTTGGCATCTCCGTTTGCAGGAATCGAGGCTAAAGCCTCTCCCACAGGAAAATGAAGTCTCTTGTGGGAGAGGCTTTAGCCTCGATAGCCTTTACTCGGTAGCCCGCCTGGCCACTGCTACTCCTCCTCGCTTTTCACCGCATCCACCAGGGCGGATGGTGGTAGCCAGACTTCGATGGTCCTGGCTGCGCCGGTGAGTCGCTTGGGAAGCGTCATAAAATCCCAGCTATCCGCTTTTATCTGCGCTGTGTGATCTCTAACCCACTCAGCACATTTCTGCGCATCGTCCCGGTGATAAATAATCGTCGGTTTTTCATAGGGTTTAGGTGCGCTACGTTGTTGCTGATAGGCGGTACTGACAACATCTTCGATGGGCGGAACTGAAGCGTCTTCGGCTTGCCACACGGCGCGAAAGGCTCGGGCTTTATCCCGCCCGTCCGGACCATATATCTGAATAAAAATAGTGTGCTTTGAGCAGAGCCCCGGCGCTTTTTCCAGTTTTTTGCCGGCGTCGGCTTGCGCTCCAGCCTTATCAGCCCCGGGGGCGGTAACATCCTGGCTGGAAGCAGCAGACGTATCCGCCGGTTTAGAGGCATTCACTACCTCTGGCTCGGTTGATTTCTCCGCGATTGTTGCAGAGCTGGATGTTGGGTTGCTTGTAGCCGCCGCCCCTTTATCTGGCACTGTGTTGGCCGGCTTAGGAGGACTTTCTACCGCCTGGGGGGCTATTTTAGATGGAGCAGCCTGGCTCGAAGTTTGAGTACTGACTTTCCCGCTTGACCCAGTATTACCGCCCTTTTTACCGATGGTTTCTAACGTTTTCCTCTGTTTCTCCTGGGCAACCAGCGTGGCTGAATTTTCTATATAAAAGTTCGTTCCGGGTTCGCAGTGAGTACGTCCATTAAAGAGTAATCCAGCTTTAATTGCCATCGGCTCATCTCTTGCCCAATAGCCCCCATTCATACTCTTGGCAGATTCATCTTTTTTATTTGGGCAGGAAAACTCAATAAACGTAGCGCAGGCGGGAATGCTCCCTATTAATTTATTGCACATTGCAGCGGTTGTTTTCAGAACATTCAGGGCTGTTGGATTATCTGTGAGAAGCTCCTCTTTTTTATCTGCTCGCAGGGCATCAACCGTTATTATTAACTGCACAGCCACATCGCCCAATAACTTTCCATCTTCCTGACTGGCAATTTCGGCCGGCAGTTTGGCGTACGTTGTGTACAAGGACTTGAACATTTGATTTGGCGTATTGCTGTCATCCGACTTGTCCAGGGCGACCCATATCCCTGATATAGACGTAATGATAGCCCCGAGACCGATACCGGCTGCGGCAACGGCTTTCATCGCCACCCGTTGCGGCACCCGCTTGCTTTTTAGTTCAGGTGACTTCTTGTAATCACCCGCTGCGAAAGACTGCACCAAGGTTTGAAGCAGATCCGCGGTTAATAGTTTGCCGATATGCTCTCCTAAAGAAAAATAACTCTCCCACTGCGCCTCATCAAAAAACTGATCCGCCGTCGTTTCTTGAGGAAACGAGGAAAAGTCCCGCCCATAGTTGTATACGTCTTCCGTTAACCCGGAAACCATATTGGGTTTGACGAGTACCAAAACACCATGGGTGCTATCGCCAGGGTAAGCAATCTGGGCGACGGCTAAGCAGGCCGTACTTTCTCGGGAAATCAAGTCATCCAAGGTGCCGAAAATACCAGCTTGGTTTTGCTCGGGAAGTACGAAACGTATCTCGACGTCCAAATCAATCCTGGCGCGCCGTATTAAATTTTCCAGGTTCTGGAATTTGTAGTCGGGATCGGCACCGCAGTCGGCGAGGACAATTAATTTGCAGCGCTCCTGAATCAGTGCATAAGCCCCGGTATTTTCGGCATGTCCCCCATCACTTAAGTACTGCAGTTGGTTGGATTTACCTGGAAAGCGCGCCAGGAGCTCACTTAACAATCCATGGTATTTGGGTAAGCATTTCTCGCCCAGTGATTGGCTTTTGCTGTGGTTTTTACTGTCCCACCAATAGCCTAAGCGGACCCCCAGAGTCGTTAACATCGCCGCATAACCCGGCTTGGTCAGCGCGCCCATTCCCGGTGATGCAGCGGCACCCGATACCGCCATCCACGTACCCAATGTGGCTAAAGTCTTGGGGGGAACTTGCGACCACTTCGCCCCTGGCACCTTGCAATAACCAGCGCCCCCCACCATCGACATCAGATCACCTTGCCGATCAATATTGTGCAGCCCCTCCCTTTGAAAGGTTTGGTTCACGCAGACGTTGATGATATGCACCGGGGCACCGTACAGGTGGGGGACGTACTGACTAAACAGCAAATCATCTTTCTCATGAACTTCGGTAACTTTCGAGTTGGGACTGCGATCAGGGTTTGCTGCGCCCAAGTACGCTCTGGTCAGCCGTGAGCGATAAAAGTTATGCAGTGAGGAACGGTTCAGAAACTTGATACTGCGACCTGTGAACCCAATCCATAACAGAGAACAGATCAACATACCAGCCAAGTATGTTAATGCATGCGTATAGTCAATCGGATCTAAAAGCTTTCCCTCTGGCCACACCTTTGTTGTACCGAACACGTGAACCACACTGGTCCAGAAGATCAACAGCACCACCAAGCCCAATCTTCCGGCGAGGTCTAAAATCAAGGGTAAACGTTGCCTGAGAAAGTCTCCCGCAGAGCTATTAATTTGCTGGAACACCGGAAGGAGGAAACGCAGTGCCGCAAGAACCGCAGCAAACAACGCGCCGAGGGGAAAAAGATGCTCAGGGTTTTGCGCCAATTGCCACGCTACTACATCGACAATCCCTAATATAAAAATTGCACCAATCCACTGCACGGCGGCGGTCAAATTTACCGTGGCATTATGCGATGCAACATCAACCTCCTTGGTATCCCTTCCAACTATCGGCATATACCAATACCAACAAACCGCCGTTCCAGCCCAAATTATTAGAATGGGCAGGACTATCCAGACGGTCGGCACAAAGGACATGACCTTCCAAAAATTTGGATTCGGCGACCAGTTCTTTTCAGATGGGATGACAATGAAGTCGTTAACGCCCCACCAAACCAGGACGTCAAATATCCCCAAACAACACGCCAGCGCCACAGCGAGAACACCAAGTTCCAGATGTACACCCGCTAAATTCCGTAGAAACACCACCAGCCCATAAAGCCGGTCGCGGCTCCCTTTAGGCGTTAAATACCGACTATTGGCCCGCAGCCAACCCTTGTGGTTAGACGCAGCTCCCTTAACACCCAACTCTTCCTGAAGCTCTAGGGACGGATTTTTCGATGACTCTTTCGACATCGCCAATCGCCCAACCATCGCCCCTATATATCCACCACCGGACACCGTAGACATCAAGTCAAAGCGCCGAAACACGCCGTTTTCAGCCAGCGCACTGATCAACCCATAACAGAACGTCGCACTGCGGATACCGCCGCCGGATAACGCCAGGCCCCAACGCTCGTCAGAGGCCAGTGGCGTGCCTTCGTCTTCGAGCACTTTTCGTCGTGCAGTAATCAATGGCCCTAATGAATCACTTTTTTCCACCTCGTCTGTCGCTATCGCCTCGCCCATCACCGGCACTCCCTTGTTTTATGCGCCCTTTGCACCCCAAGGATGGCCAGGCGCGTATCGGCAGTTTTATAGTTCGAGGCCTTGTCGACGGCCTCGTTTATAACGCTCACGGCCAGGTGTTCTCCGCCCTCTGGGGGTGGAAAACACCTGACTGATTGAATAAGAGATATAGCGCTCAGCCCCGGAACCGGGCTGTACATCCGTCCCTGTCGCCAAGGCAAGCATGGACCTCGGCCCTGAAACGCTAGCAGTGCTGGGCGAGCTGTCCAGTGCGCCAGATGCCTGACTGAAAACCCGGGCAATAAAAAGCCCCGCACCAGGCGGGGCTTTTTGTCCTTACCTCACAGCCATCAAGCGCGCTGCGACAAATCCATCAACTCCCGATTCGCCACCGCATACATGGCGTAATCCGTACCGGTGGCGGCGCGCAGTTCGCCAAGCATGGCCTTCCAACGGTCCACCATCGGCCGGTGCTGTTCCAGCCACACACCGGTGCGCTCTTCCATGTCCGCCGGGGCATCGGCCATTTGCAGCACCGACACGGTGATGGCTCGCTGTTGCCAATCGAGGTCATCGCGGAAGGCTTCGCGGGCCAGGGCCTGCCAGTTGTTTTCCACCGGCAGGCTGGTGATTTGTTGCAGGTACCAGGACAGCTCCAGGGCACCACCCACCGCAAAGTAGGCCGCTGCCACTTGGGCCGGGTCCTGGCCGGTGATGTCGGCTGCTTCGATGATTGGCAGCAAGGTGTAGAGGTGGCTGGTGCCGGCCACTACCCGGGCCAGTTCTTCCGGTACGCCTTGTTCGACGTAGCCTTGGAACTTGGCCAGCCACTGTTCGCGTGCCGGGCCTTCGAGCAAGCCATCCAGTTGTTTGGCCAGGGCTTCCAGACGTGGCGCGAAATGGCCGACGTCGCGGGCCGCGTCCAGTTCGTTGCGCCGGCTGCGCAGGAACCAGCGCGTGGCGCGGCGGCCGAGGCGCATCAGTTCGTCCATCAGCTGCAGTTGCAGGTCGGCCGGCACTTTGTAGTCGAGTGCTTCGATCTGCGCCCACCAGTACGGCAGACGGAATACGTCACGCACAATCACATAGGCACCGGCCACGTTGGCGGCGCTCATGCCGGTGGATTCCTTCAGGCGCTGCACGAAGGTGATGCCCATATGGTTGACCAGGTCGTTGGCGATCTGGTTGCTGATGATTTCCCGTTTCAGGCGGTGACGGCGCATGGCCTCGCCAAACTTCTTGGCCAGCAATGGCGGGAAGGCGGTTTCCATTTCCCGGGCCAGGTAGTCGTCGTCCGGCACCAGGGAAGTCAGCAGCGATTCCTTGAGGTCGATCTTGCTGTAGCTGATCAGCACCGACAGTTCCGGCCGGGTCAGGCCATGGCCGTTGGCAACGCGCTCGGCCAGTTGCTCATCAGACGGCAGGAATTCCATGGCGCGGTCGAGTTTGCCGGCGCTTTCCAGGGCCGTGATCAGCCGTTTGTATTCGCCGATGCTGCCGCGGGCACGACGCTGGGCCAACGACAGGGCCTGGGTCTGCTTATAGTTGTTGCCAAGCACCAGGCTGCCGACCGCATCGGTCATTTCCGCCAGCAGCTTGTTGCGCTGCTTGCCGGTCATATCGCCGGCGGCAACGATTTCGTTGAGCAGGATCTTGATGTTCACTTCGTGGTCGGAGCAGTCCACCCCACCGGCGTTGTCGATAAAGTCGGTGTTGCTCGCGCCGCCGTTCAGGCCGTATTCAACGCGGCCCAGTTGGGTCATGCCGAGGTTACCGCCCTCGCCCACCACCTTGGCGCGCAGTTCGCGGCCGTCCACGCGCAGGGCGTCGTTGGCTTTGTCGCCGACATCCACATGGCTTTCGCTGCTGGCTTTGACGTAGGTGCCGATACCGCCATTCCAGAGCAGATCCACAGGGGCCTTGAGCAAGGCATTCAGCAGTTCGGTGGGGGGCAGTTTGTCGGCGCTGATGTCGAAGCGCTCTTTCATTTCCAGGCTTATGGCGATGCTTTTTGCGCTGCGCAAAAACAGACCGCCGCCTTTGGAAATCAGCGAGGCATCGTAGTCCGCCCAGCTGGAGCGCGGCAGATCGAACAGACGCTGGCGCTCGACAAAGCTGCTCGCTGCATCCGGGTTGGGGTCGATAAAGATATGCAGGTGGTTGAACGCGGCCACCAGTTGCAGCTTGTCCGACAGCAGCAGACCGTTGCCGAATACGTCGCCGGCCATATCGCCGATGCCGATCACGGTGGACAGGTCTTTTTGCACATCGATGCCGCGCTCGCGGAAGTGCCGTTGCACGGAAACCCAGCCGCCCTTGGCGGTGATGCCCATGCCTTTGTGGTCGTAACCGGCCGAACCACCGGAGGCGAACGCGTCACCCAGCCAGAAGCCGTATTCGCCGGCAATGCCGTTGGCAATATCGGAGAAGGTTGCGGTGCCTTTGTCGGCAGCCACCACCAGATACGGGTCATCTTCGTCATGGCGCACCACGTTTTGCGGTGGCACCACTTCGCCTTCTTTAAGGTTGTCGGTGATATCCAGCAGGCCGGAAATAAAGATCCGGTAGCAGGCGATACCTTCGGCCAGCACCTCATCACGGCTGCCGCCAATCGGCATACGCCGTGGCACAAAGCCGCCCTTGGCACCCACGGGCACGATCACTGCGTTTTTCACCTGCTGGGCTTTCACCAGGCCCAGCACTTCGGTGCGGTAATCCTCTTCACGGTCGGACCAGCGCAAACCACCACGCGCCACTTTGCCGCCGCGCAGGTGCACGCCTTCCACCCGTGGCGAGTAGACGAAAATCTCGAACAAGGGCACCGGTTTCGGCAGGTCGGCGATGGAACGGGAGTTGAACTTGAAGCTGAAGTAGGACTTGGCCTGACCGTTGGCGTCGGCCTGGTAGAAGTTGGTGCGCAGGGTGCCTTTGATCAGGTCCAGGTAGCGACGCAGGATGCGGTCTTCGTTAAGCACCGCCACGTCATCCAGGGCAGTAAGAATCGCCTGTTCCAGGCGCAGCTGCTTGTCGGCCAGATCTTCCGCCGTCAGCTTGCGCGCCAGGTAGAACCGGGTCTTGAACAGGCGCACCAGTTCCTTGGCGATATCCACGTGGTTAAGCAAGGCGCTGGCGATATAGCTGAGGTCGAAACCCAGGCGAATCTGCTTCAGGTAACGGGCGTAGGCACGCAACAAGGCCACATCGCGCCACGGCATGGCGGCAGTCAGCACCAGACGGTTAAAGGCGTCGTTCTCCGCTGCGCCGCCAACGATCTGCACAAAGGCATCCTGCAGGGTGTCGTTGAGCTGCTGGATATCCAGGTCCAGGCCTTCGGCATAGGTGAAGGCGAAGTCATGAATCCAGAACTCGCGGCCGCTCTGGTGATGCAACCGGTACGGGAACTCACCGAGCACGCGCAGGCCTAGGTTTTCCAGAATCGGCAGCACGTCCGAGAGTGCCAGTGGCGTATCGGCGTGGTACAGCTTGCAGTGCAGCTCCTGGCCGCCTGCGCTGAGCGGCTGGTAGAAACTCATCACCAGCGGGCGTTCTTCCGACAGGCTGAGCAGGTGCTGCATATCCACCACCGCCGAGTGCGGGGCAAAGCGCTCGCGGTAGCCGGCCGGGAAGCTTTTCGGGAAGTCGGCCAGCACGCGCGTGCCCTTGGCCTCGCCCAGGCTTTCGACCACTAAACCGGCGTAGTCGTCTTTCCACGAGCGGCAGGCCTGAATCACTTCCTGCTCGATCTGCGCCTGGTCGATATTCAGCTTGGTTTTCGGGTCGATGCGCAGAATGAATTGCACACGCGCCAGCACCGACTCGGAGAAGTAGGTCCAGAACTCGCAGTCGGTGGCCTGCAGGCGATCCACCAGCACCTGCTGAATGCGGATACGGCTTTCGGTGGAGTACACATCGCGTGGCACATAGGCCAGGGCGTAAACAAAACGGCCGTAGGGGTCGGCGCGCAGGAACAGGCGGATCTTGTTGCGTTCCTGAATCTGCACGATGGCCAACGAGGTGTTGTATAGCTCGTCGACGGGGGTCTGGAACAGGTCATCGCGCGGCAGCACTTCCAGCACTTTCACCAGTTCTTTGCCCAGATGGCCTTGGGCGGTAAAGCCGGAACGGCGCTCAACCTCGGCCACCTTGCGGCGAATATAAGGAATGCTGCGCACGCTTTCGCTGTAGGCGATGGAGGTGTAAATGCCCATGAAGCGGCATTCCTTGACCACCTTGCCCTTGGCGTCCAGCTCGCGGATGGAAACGAAATCCGGATAGGCCGGGCGGTGCACCCGGCTAGGCTGCGCGGCCTTGGCGAACGACAACAGCACCGGCTCGCGCAGATAGTTCACGGCGTAGTCTTCGATATGCAGATCGCTGCTGGAAAGCCCGGTGCGCAGGCGTTTCGACAGACCCAGCAGGGTCGATTCGTCATAGGTGATATGGCCGCCTTCGGCCTCATCCGCCACGGTGAATTCTTCGTAGCCGAGGAAGGTGAAGTGGTTTTCCATCAGCCATTGCAGGAACACTTTGATTTCCGCCAGCTCGGCGGCGTCCACCTTGAGCTTGGCTTTGCCCAGCCAGGTCAGCAGCTCGGTGACCTTGTTGCGCATGGGCTGGAAGTCGGCAACGGTGATGCGCACTTCTTCCAGCACTTCGAGAATGGCGTTTTCCAGGGTGCGCATATCGGAGGCGTTGGCGCTGCGGTCGATCTCCAGGAAGATCAGCGACTCTTGCAACACGTCTTTACCGGTGGTGCCTTTGGGCAACACTTCCAGCAATTCGCCCTTCTTGTTGCGGCGGGTGCTGAGCACGCTGTTTTGCAGGGTGTGGATGCTGTAACCGCGGCGGTTCAGCTCCATACGGACCGAGTCGACCAGAAAGGGCACGTCGGGGTGCAGTACTTCCACAGCGGTGTGGGTGGACTGCCAACCATGTTTTTCGTAATCGGGGTTGAACACCCGAACCTGCGGCTTGGCGCTGTCAAAGCGCTCCAACAGCCGCCAGGCGGAAAGTGTGCAACCGACCAGGTCGGAGAGGCGACGCTGGGTCAGTTCCTCGAGGGCGATGATGCCGAAAAATTGCTCGGCGAACAGGGCTACTTGTGATAGCGCCTGTTCGCTAACGTGCTGCGCCAGTGCCGCTTGCAGTTGTTGCTGAAAGTCGGCTTTGCTGGCCGCCGTAAAGAACGCCATGGTAGTGCTCCGCTGGGCTTGTTATTCGTGGAGAAACTTGTCGTTAGCTACATGCCTGAGTACGCCGTATGCCAATGCCGATAGTTCTGTGGGCAGGGCATCTGCTGGGTGGGTTGCACAACAGTCTAGGCCATTGTTGAAACCCGTCAGTGCATAGGGCGACCGTCAGGTCACGCGTAGCTTAACGATAGGCTGTGACCGAGGGATTGCGTGGGCGCGACATATTCGGACAGGCTTCCTACGGCTCTAGATGGGCCTCGTCGAGCAACAGCTTCGCGGCTGAAGCCGCTCCTACGGGCCCGCGCTGGCTGTAGGAGCGGCTTCAGCCGCGAAGCTTTTTGACACACCACTCATTCCCCCTGGTCACGATAGCCGCCACTCAAGGTTATGCATTAAAGTGTCACGCCATTCGCAGCCACCCGCGCCGGCCTTGCCGCGCTGCTGTGAGCCGTTGCACCTCGTCAATCCGCCAGGAAACTTTCCACGATGGAACACCGCGAAGCGCTAGTCGCCCTGCGTCAATTTCTCTCCACGCAGATTCTGGGTCAGGAAAAGCTTATCGAGCGGCTGTTGATCGCCCTCCTCGCCGACGGCCATATGCTGGTCGAAGGTGCCCCCGGTCTAGCCAAGACCAAGGCCATCAAAGAGTTGGCCGAAGGCATCGAAGCCGAGTTCCATCGCATTCAGTTCACCCCCGACTTGTTGCCCGCCGACATCACCGGCACGGAAATCTATCGTCCGGAAACCGGCAGCTTCGTGTTCCAGCAAGGGCCGATCTTCCACAACCTGGTACTGGCCGACGAAATCAACCGTGCGCCGGCCAAGGTGCAGTCGGCCTTGCTCGAAGCCATGGCCGAGCGTCAGGTGAGTGTCGGGCGCAGTACCTACGATCTGTCGCCGCTGTTTCTGGTAATGGCCACGCAGAACCCCATCGAGCAGGAAGGCACCTATCCGCTGCCCGAAGCTCAGCTCGACCGTTTTCTGATGTACGTGAAAATCGGTTTCCCCGACGCCTCGGTGGAACGCAAGATTCTCCAGCAAGCCCGTGGCGAAGCCCTGAACGGTGAAACCAAGCCGGAACATAAAGTCAGCCAGCAGGCGATCTTTGCCGCGCGCAAAGAAGTGCTCGGCTTATATATGGCCGATGCGGTGGAGGAATACCTGGTGCAACTGGTGATGGCCACGCGCACCCCGGCCAAGTTCGATGCGGAACTGGCCGAGTGGATTTCCTATGGTGCCAGCCCTCGCGGTTCGATTTCCCTCGACCGTTGCGCCCGCGCCCATGCCTGGCTGGCTGGCCGCGACTTCGTCTCGCCGGAAGATATCCAGGCGGTGCTGTTCGATGTGCTGCGTCACCGCATCATTCTGTCGTTCGAGGCCGAAGCGGCGGGTATCGACCAGGACCGGGTGCTGCAACGCATCCTCGATGTGGTTGCCGTGGCCTGATCGCCATGCAACCCATTGCGGTCAGCGAACCGGGAATTCGCGTCAGCCTTGCCGAGCTGATCGAAATGCGCCATCGCATTCGCGAGGTGCAGCTGTTCTCCACGCCGGCACGCCGCAGCCCGCTGGTGGGGTTGCATCACTCCAAGCTGCGCGGGCGCGGCGTCGACTTCGATCAGGTGCGCGTGTATCAGCCCGGGGATGACGTACGCACTATCGACTGGCGGGTAACCGCGCGTACCCAGGAGCCGCATACCAAGCTGTTCCATGAGGAGCGCGAGCGGCCGATCTTTATTCTGGTGGAACAGAGCCAGCGCCTGTTTTTCGGCTCCGGCCTGGCCTTCAAGTCGGTTCTGGCCGCGCAAGTGGCGGCGTTGATCGGCTGGGCCGCCCTCAGTCACAACGACCGGGTGGGCGGCCTGGTGTTTGGTGACAACGAGCACCACGAAATCAAACCGCGGCGCAGCAAGATGAGCTTGCTGCAGTTACTCAACCGTATGGTCCGCGCCAATCAGAATCTGAACAGTGATATTCCGGCTGGCCGCGACACCTTTGGCCTGGCGTTGCGCCGTGCCCGTGAGGTGCTGCGCCCCGGCAGCCTGGCGGTGGTGCTCTGTGATGAACGCGCGCTGAACGACAGCGCCGAGCAGCAATTGACCCTGCTGGCCCGCCACACCGATCTGTTGCTGCTGCCGCTGTCCGACCCGCTGGACCACGCCCTGCCCGCCGCCGGTCTGCTGCAGTTCACCGAACGCAGTGCGCTACTGGAACTGGACACCCACAACGCCGACCTGCGCCAGACCTACCACGCCCTCGGCGAAGCCCGTCAGGCACGCTGGCAGTTGCTGGCGCAAAAGCTCGGCGTGCCGTTGTTTCCGCTGAGCACCCTGAACGACCCGATCGAACAACTGCGCGACCATCTACAGGGACAGCGGCCGAGGAAGAAGCAATGAATCCCCTCGACCAACTGCAACCCTTGATCGCGCCGCCAGCGATTTCCTGGTGGCCGCCGGCACCGGGCTGGTGGCTGCTCGCCGCCTTGCTGCCGGGGCTGCTCTGGGGGCTGTGGCGGTTGCGCAAGCGCCTGCCGCAACGGGGCAGGAAAACCCGTACCGACGTGCCGCTCGACCCTCTGCGTCTGGCCGCATTGCAAGAACTCGGGCAGCTGAAAAAACCCTATGACGGCGTCTCCGCCGGCCCCTGGCTGCAGCAACTCAATGCCCTGCTCAAGCGCCTGTGCCGCAGTCATTACCCCAATAGCCAGAGCCACACCATGAGTGGCCGCGCCTGGCTGGCCTATCTGGATAACCGCTGCCCGGCCGCCGGCCTGACCCGCTGGATGATTCTGGTGGAAGGCGCTTACCGCCCCGAATGCAAGCTCGAAGACAAGGCCGTGGATGGTCTGTATCAAGCCGTCGACACCTGGATTCGCAAACATGTTTGAGTTCACCTGGCCCTGGCTGTTTCTCTTGCTGCCCCTGCCCTGGCTGCTGCGTTTGGTATTGCCGGCCGCCGACAGCGGTGAAGCGGCGTTGAAGGTCAGTTTTCTCAACGAACTGGAAGGCCTGGCCGGCCGCCGCGCGCGCGCCAACCTGCCAGCCTGGCGGCAACAGGCACCCTTCGCCCTGCTGTGGTTATTGCTGCTCGGTGCCGCTGCGCGCCCGGCCTGGGTTGGCGAGCCGCTACCGGTCTCGGCCAGTGGCCGCGATCTGCTGCTGGCGGTGGATGTGTCCGGCTCGATGAATTACACCGATATGCAATGGAACGGCAACGATGTCAGCCGCCTGACCCTGGTGAAAAACCTGCTCGGCGACTTTATCGAAGGGCGTAAAGGCGACCGGGTTGGCCTGATTCTGTTCGGCAGCCAGGCCTACCTGCAGGCACCACTGACCTTCGACCGCCACACCGTGCGCATCTGGCTGGACGAAGCGCTGATCGGCATTGCCGGCAAGAACACAGCGATTGGCGATGCCCTGGGCCTGGCGGTGAAACGCCTGCGCCAACGCCCGGCCAATAGCCGGGTGCTGGTACTGGTTACCGACGGCGCCAGCAACGGCGGGCAGATCGACCCACTGACCGCCGCGCGCCTGGCCGCGGAAGAAAAGGTCAAGGTCTATACCATCGGCATTGGCGCCGATCCCGAGCGCGGTGCCTTTGGCATGGTCGGGCTCAATCCGGGCCTGGATCTGGACGAAGCGACCCTGCAGAAAATCGCCGATATGACCGGCGGCCAATACTTCCGAGCCCGCGACAGCGACGAACTGACCCTGATCGAAGCCAGCCTGGACAAACTCGAACCCGTGGCCCAGCAACCGACCATCGCCCGCCCTGCCCTTGAACTCTATGCCTGGCCGCTGGCCGGCGCGCTGTTGATGAGCCTGCTGCTGGTGGTCAATTCGCTGTGGCCGCACCTGCTGCAAAGCCGCCTGCAACAAGCCTTGCCGGCACGGCCGAAATGGCGGCCGCGGATGAGGAAGCGCCAATGATCGCGCTCTGGCCCCATTGGCTACGGCCGCTCTGGCTGGTGTTGCTGCCGCTGCTGCTGTGGTTGCTCTGGCAACTCTGGCACCGCCAGCGGCGTGCCGGGCGATGGCAGATGCTGCTGCCGGCGGCCTTCCATAAAGTGCTGCTGAGTGGCGGTAACCGCCGGGTCAGCCGTTTGCCCTGGATCGCCCTCGGGCTGTCCTGGTTGCTGGGCCTGTTGGCCCTGTTGGGCCCGAGCTGGCAGCACGTTGAACAAAGCACGCAGAAACGCGCCGATCCGCTGGTGGTGATGCTCGATCTGACCCCCTCGATGCTTGCCGGCGATGTGCAGCCCAACCGTCTGGAACATGCCAAACACAAAGTGCTCGACCTGCTGGAGGCACGCCACGATGCGCAGACCGCTATCGTTCTCTACGCCGGTAGCGCGCATACCCTGGTGCCGCTGTCCGACGACCTTGGCACTGCGCGCAATCTGTTGGAATCGCTGAAGCCGGCGATCATGCCCGAGGCCGGACGGCGGGCCGATCTGGCCGTGGCCAAGGCGCTGACCCTGCTGGAACAAGGCTCCCAGGGCCAGGGTCGCTTGCTGTTGATCACCTCGGCGCTGGACGACCAGGAACGCCAGGGCATTCGCCAGGCACTCGGCAAACACGGCAATCGTCTGCAGATTCTTGGCATCGGCTCCGCCCAGGGCGCGCCCATTGCCCAGGAAGGTGGCGGCTTCTTGAAGGACGCCCAGGGCAGCATTCTCTTGCCGCGTCTGGACAGCGCCGGTCTGCGCCGTTTCGCCAATGAGCTGGGTGGCAACTACCTGCGCTCGCGGCTGGATGAAAGCGACCTGCGCGACCTCGGCCTGCTGGAAGACACCGAAAGCCTGCGCGACAGCGAGCCGACCCAGCTGGAAACCTGGGCAGACCAGGGCTATTGGCTGCTGCTGCCCCTGCTGTTGCTCGCCGCTTGCGCCGGCCGCCGTGGCTGGCTGTTCTGTCTGCCGCTGCTGTTGATGATCGGCCCGCGCCCCAGCTATGCCTTCGAGTTCACCGATCTGTGGCTGCGTGCCGACCAGCAAGGCGAACGCCTGCTGCAACAACACAAAGCCGCCGAGGCTGCCGACACCTTCAGCGACCCGAAATGGCAAGGTCAGGCGCTCTACCAGGCCGGCGACTATGCCGGTGCCGCCAACCGCTTCGCCACCGGCAACAGCGCCGCCGACCACTACAACCGCGGCAACGCCCTGGCCCGCAGCGGTGAACTGGAAGCGGCGCTGGATGCCTACGATCAGGCCCTGGAGCGCCAGCCCGAGCTGCCCCAGGCCCTGGCAAACAAAGCCCTGGTGGAAGAGTTGCTACGCCAACAGCAACAACAACAGAAGCAGCAGGAAAAACAGCAAAAGAACCAACAGCAAGGCAAAAACCAGCAACAGAAACAGGCCGAGCAAAATCCCGGCAGCGACACCGACAACCCGCAACAGCCGCCACCCTCTGCCGCCAACAAACCCGGCGAGCAGGATCAGCCCCAGGACTCGCAACAGGCCGGGCAACAAGGTGCCAAGCAGGACGCCGACGCCGCCAAGCCGAGCGATCAGGCCGGGGGCAACCGCGACGACAAGAGTGCCAAGGGCGAGCACAGCGAAGACGGCAAAACCCAGGCCGAAGACGGCCAGCAGCAACACCTCGGCGCCGAACAGCGCCAAGCCATGGAACAGTGGCTGCGGCAGATCCCCGACGATCCGGGCGAGCTGCTGCGACGCAAATTCTGGTATGAACAGCAACAGCGCCAAGAGCCTAGGAATTAGTTGATGACCCGTCTGTTTTGCGCCTTTTTGCTGAGCCTGCTGGCCCTGCAGGCCAGCGCCGCGAGCTTCACCGCCTCTGTGGACCGCACTCGCCTGAGCGAAGGTGAAACCCTTGAGCTGTCACTGGAGTCCGACGACGCCACGCTGTTCGGCAAGCCCGATCTGGCACCGCTGGACGCCGCCTTCGATGTGCTCGGCACCCGGCAGATCAACCGTCTGACCACCATCGACGGCTCGGCCCGTGCCACCACCCGTTGGATCATCACCCTGCAGCCGAAAGACGTCGGCACCGTGGTAGTTCCGTCGCTGAGCCTGGGCGACAACAAAAGCGAGCCGATCACCCTGCAAGTGATCAAGAACGAATCGAACAGCGACAGCGAATCGGTGGCCCCGGTGTTTATCGACGCCAGCCTCGATCAGGACAGCGTGTATGTGCAGGCCCAGGCGATTCTGACCCTGCGCATCTATCACTCGGTGTCGCTGTATGACGACAGCGCCCTCACCCCGCTGCAGATCGGCGATGCACGCATCGAATCGCTGGGTGACCCGCGCACCTATGAAAAAGAAATCAACGGCGTGCGCCATGGGGTGATCGAACTGCGCTACGCCATCTACCCGCAACAGAGCGGCGAGCTGGAAATTCCCGCGCTGGTATTCAGCGCCACCGTGGCCGACCGCACGCAGAACAACAGCAGCTACCAACCCTTTGGCCCGCGGCCCGGACGCTTGATGCGGGTGAAATCGCCGATCATTCCCCTGCAGGTTAAAGCCAAACCGGCCGAGTACCCGGCCGACGCGCCCTGGCTGCCTGCTCGTGGCGTGGCGCTGAGCGAATCCTGGAGCCCCGAGCCGGACAAGGCCCAGGTTGGCGACTCGCTGACCCGCAGCCTGACCCTCAAGGTCGACGGCCTGTCCAGCGCCCAGCTGCCGCCGCTGCCGGCCACCTCGGTAACCGGTCTGCGCCGTTACCCGGACCAACCGCAACTGAGCAACAGTACCAACGAACGCGGCCTGATCGGCAGTCGTGAAGAACGCGAAGCGCTGGTACCCAACCGCAGCGGGCGGATTGAACTGCCGTCGGTGGAACTGGTGTGGTGGAACACCAAGGAAGACCGCCTGGAACGCACCAGTGTGCCGGCGCGCACCCTGATGGTCGCCACCAACCCGGCCATGGATGTGGAAGCGCCGGTGAGTGCCGATGCCGGCGAGCCGCTGGTGGAAGGCCCGCCGCTGTGGCCATGGCAATTGGCGACGCTGATTCTGGCGCTGACCACCCTGCTCGGCTTCGGCCTCTGGTGGCGCGCCCGTCGCCAACCAGCCGTATCGCGCACTGCGCAGACCGGCCCCAGCCCACGCAGCCTGCTCGACGACCTCAAGCGCGCGTGCCTGGCCAACGACTCGCAAGCCACCCGCCAGGCCCTGGATGCCTGGGCCAGGCAGCAACCGGAAACCCTCGCCGATATGGCCGCCCGTTTTGTGCCGTTATCGGAAAGCCTGGATGGCTTGAACGGTGCGCTATACAGCGAGAGTGGCCAGTACTGGCAAGGCGAGGAACTGTGGAAAGCCATCCGCGCCCTACCCGCCGCCGAAGCCCCGGCCGCCGCGCAGGAAACCAGCCCGTTGCCGCCGTTGTATCCACGCTGATTGGGTAAAGATCAAAAGCATCGAGGCTGATGGGAGGCTAGTAGGAGCGGCTTTAGCCGCGATTGGCCAGGCCTGGAAACCGGGAGAACAGAGCAAAAGCACTCTCCCACAAGGTCACTCGATCCCCTGTGGGAATGGCCGCCCGGCGCTGCGGTTTAGCCTCGATTGCTGCAAACGCCGATTACGGCCGGTAATACCCCACCGCCACCAGATACTTGCCCACCTTGCCCACCTTGCGCAACAAGGCGTGCTTGTCTTCCACCTTGCTGGTCACCGGGTTCTTCCAGCGGTAGTCGTAGCCGCCTTCCTCGCGGTTGGCCATCAGTGCCAGGATCGGCGCGCCCACCGGCTTGCCTTGTGGGTCGTGAATGCTGGCGAAGTCCACGCCCAGTAGCCGCAGGTTGTAGCCATGGGCGAGGTATCGATGGCTGTCCAGGTCGATGACAAATACATACAGATCATCTTCGCGAAACTGCGCCGACAATTCGTTAATGGCCTTGAAGCTCCCTTGCGGGTCTTTTTCTATCGCTGCCACTGCGCGGATGAGCAAGTCATGCGCTTGCACGGGCGTGGCCCTGGGCAGGTATTCGCCAACGGCGATAATCCGTTCGCCGACCCGCTGAAAGTACACGCGTTTGCGCTGCACCTTGCCGTCGGCCCAGCTTTTCCAGTGGTATTCGGCGCTTTGCACGCCGGCGTCTGCTGGGGTGTTGAGGGCCTTCTGGAAGGCACCCAGAAGTTCCGGGGCCAGCACGCTGGAAACGTCGCGGCCGATCAATACCGCCGACGGCCCACCGCTGGCCAGCATGGTGCCGTGGGTATCGACGACAAACACATAGCGATCGGCGTCGATAAATTCGCCCTGGCGGCTGAACGCAGCCAGCGCAGCATCGCCCTGCACCTGGTAGTACTCCACCGCCCGTTGCAACAACGCCTGGGCGGATTCGGCGGCGCTGGCCACATTGCCCAGCAACAGCAGGCAGCCCAGCAGTAGCGCATTGATCGGTTTCATGGCGGCAGGCTCAGTCGTTGAAAATCGCCACAGCGCGGACAAACCCGGCCGAGGCATGTTTGATCTTGTAGGGGAAGCACGACACCAGAAAGCCATTGGCCGGCAGGCTGTCGAGGTTGGCGAGTTTTTCCATCTGCCCATAGCCTATATCGCGGCCGGCCTTGTGGCCTTCCCAAATGATCGAGGCATCCCCGGAGGCGGCGAAGCGTTCGCGGGTGTATTTGAACGGCGCATCCCAGCTCCAGGCATCGGTGCCGACCACGCGCACGCCACGCTCAAGCAGATACAGCGTCGCCTCGCGGCCGATGCCAACGCCGGCGTCGAGATAGCCCGGCTGGCCAAACAAGGCACCGGCACGGGTGTTGATCAGCACGATATCCAGGGGCTGCAGGGCGTGACCGATGCGCGCCAACTCCGCTTCCACCTCGTCGGCGGTCACCACATGGCCGTCAGGCAAGTGGCGAAAGTCCAGTTTCACCCCCGGTTGCAGGCACCAGTCCAGTGGCAGCTCATCGATGCCAAACGCCGGCTTGCCGCCATCGGTGGTCGAGGCGTAGTGCCAGGGCGCATCCATATGGGTGCCGCTGTGGGTGGTGATCTGCAAGCGCTCGGCGGCCCAGCTTTCGTTGCCGGGCATTTGCTCCAGCTGCAGGCCCGGGAACATCGCGGCCATTTCCGGCCAGCCTTGCTGGTGGTCCATATAGTCGATCTTCGGCAGCAAGGGCGGTGGGTCGGTATAGGGGTTGTTGTCCAGGGTTACCGACAGATCGACCAGGCGGCGGGTGGCTTTCTTTTCAGCGGCGTGCGACATGGGCAGGCGCTCCGGGTAATGGCATGGGCCGTGGTGCGGCAGGATTCAGGGCATTGCGGATCAGCGCGGCGGCGTTGCCGTCGTGGCTGAACCCGATAGCGCGGGCTTGCGGGGTTTTCAGCGGCGGCAGGCGGCCGAACAGCGCTTCCAATGGCTCATCGGCGGCGTAGCTGATCAGACTGCGGCGCTCTTCGCCGTAGGCCGCTGCCAGGGCATCCACCACCTGGGCGATGGACAGGTGCAGCACCGGCAGCTGCCAGATCCGTTGGCTGCCCAGCTCGTCAGCCTGCAGTTCAGCGGCGCGGATCAGGTTATTGACGCAGCAGCGCACCGACATCCACCAGCAGGTGGCTGCTGGCGAAACCGGGCAGCAATAGGCTTCATCGGCGGCTACGGCGCGCAGCAGATCACTCATAAATGCCGAGCGCAGGCCATTGGGTTCACGCGGGCGGGCAACGATGCCGGGCAGCCGCACTGCGCGGCCATCCACCTCGCCACGCCGCGCCAGGTCGCTGACCAGCGCTTCGACCATGGCCTTGTGGGTGCCGTAGGACAGCTGCGGATTCAGCTCGGCGTCCTCGTTCATCCGCGCCGGCAGGTCGCCGCCGTACACCGCCACGCTGCTGGCGTACACCAGCACCGGAGGGCGGACCTTGTTGCGCAGTTGGTTAAGCAATTCCAGGCTGGCCAACAGATTCACCTGATAGCCCACTTCGTACTGCGCCTCAGCGGCCCCGCCCGGCACGCTGACCAGATGGAACACCACGTCGATGCCATCGGCCAGCACCCGGCGCAGCAAGGCAGCGTCGGTGACACTGCCACTTTGCCGGCGTATCCGCGGGTCGTCAGGCATACCGGCGAATTCGCGGTCCAGCAGCAGCAACGAGTCGATGGCCTGCCCCCGCAGACTGCCACGCGCCAACAGGCAACGCACCAGCTCGCGGCCGACAAAACCGTTGGCGCCGGTAATCAATACACGCATACGCGGCTCCTCATGGGCGGGCCTGCACGACACGCTGGTCGATACCGCCGAACAGCGATTGGCCCTCGGTGTTCAGCACCTCCATCTGCACCCGGTCACCGAAACGCATAAAGGCGGTTTGCGCACTGCCCTGCTCGATCATCTCGATGGCGCGGCGTTCGGCGATGCACGCCGAGCCCACGCTGCGGTCGGCATTGGACACAGTGCCCGAACCGATCAGCGTGCCGGCGCGCAGACGCCGGGTCAGGGCGGCATGGGCAATCAACTGGCCAAAGTGGAAGTTCATCGCGCTGCCATGGGGGTGGCCAAACCATTGGCCATTCCATTGCACCTGCAGCGGCAACTGCACGCGGCCGTCACGCCAGGCCTCGCCGAGTTCATCGGGCGTCAGCGCCAAGGGGGCAAAACTGGAGGACGGTTTGGCCTGCAAAAAACCGAAGCCGGTGACCATTTCCCGTGGTGCCAAGGCACGCAAGCTGACGTCGTTGATCTGCACGATCAGCTTGATATGCCCCAACGCCTGCTCGGCGCTGCAGCCCATCGGCACTTCATCGACCACCACGCCGAACTCGCCTTCGAAGTCGATGCCCTGGGCCTCGCTGGGCAACGGAATATCGTCACGCCCGCCGAGAAAATCATCGCCCGCGCCCTGGTACATCAGCGGCGTGTGTTCAGCGCCATCGATGGGTTTGAGGTTGAAGGCTTTCTGCATCAGCGCGCCGTGGCTCATAAACGCCGAGCCGTCGCACCACTGATAAACCCGCGGCAACGGTGCCATCGCCTGGGCCGGCTCAAAGGAAAAAGCGCCCACTGCCCGGCCCGCATTCAGCTCATCGGACAGCAGACGCAAACGCGGTTCCACGCTGGCCCAGTTCTCCAGCGCCTGTTGCAGGGTGCTCGCCACCGGTGCCGCAGACAGGGCCCACTGGTTATCGCCGGAGACCACCAGCAGCTGACCGTCGCGGCCGCCGTTTTTCAGGGTGGCGAGTTTCATTGGCCAGCTCCCAGTTCAGCGGCAAAGCGGCCGTCGAGCAGAATAAATACCATGCGTGCCATGGCCTCGGTGCGGTTGCTCCAGGCGTGGTTGGTGCCACGCTGTACCACCACGTCACCGCGCTTGAGCTGCACCTCCTGTTCATCCAATACCAGCCACACCTCACCTTCGGTGACGATGCCGTAGTCGAGGGTTTCGGTGCGGTGCATCAGCTTGTGGCGGGAGTCGGCCGTGCCGGTGCCGGCATGCGCTTGGCCGATTTCGGCAAAGGCCGCGGCTGCGTCTTCGGCGCTGATCTGGTTTTGCTGGCTGTCCGGCGGAATATCCACCACGCGGATTACGCTGCCCAAAGGGCTTGGGCTCAGTTGCAGGGGTTTGGCAGTGGGGTCGCTGGCGTTGTCCAGCAGCGCCGGGCTGGCGGCGCTGTTCCAGATTTCATAAAACACCGTGCCCGGTACGGCAGCCAATGGGAAGACGTTGGGTGTTGGCCCACTGCTGGCCACCACGGCCTGGCCGTTGGCGTTATGGCCGGTGACCACGCGTTTGAAACAAGGTAGTTCGTGCATAACAAGATCCTCGCTCGATTGCCGTGCGCCGCTCAAAGGGACGGCGCAGCAACAGGGGCGGTTTTCGGCAGGCCCAGGCAAGCCAGGGCAATCAGCAATTGGGCGCAGGCGACAACGCCAAGCGCGGTTGGCAACTGGCCGCTATCACCGCGGGTAATCGCCAGCACCACCAGCGGGCTGACAAACTCACCGGCGAAGATCGCCGCGGTAAAACCGCCGGCGGCGCGACCACGTTGATGGAAGTCGACCTGGCTCATGATCCAGGTGATCAGCGTCGGCAACATCAGGCCGATGCCCAGGCCATTGACCAGCACCGCCACCACCACCAGGGCATGGCTGCCGGCGATAGCCATCAACAGCCCGCCCAGCCCGGCCAGCGCGAAGGCCAGCAGCATCTGCTTGGGTGCCGAGACACCGCTAAGCACGCGAAAACCCAAAGCGCCGGCCAATACGCCGAGCTGGTTGGCACCCATGGTCATGCCGATCTGCTGAGGGCCATCGACATGCAGCAAGCTGAGCAGGTAACCGGCCTGCACCGGCACCACAAACAGGCTGACGCCGGCCAGTACGGTGAGCAGGTACAGCGGTGCCAGGCGAGGCCATGGGAACGCCGTTGCCTGCACGGCCGTGTTCGCCGAATCGCCATCGCCCTGGGGCTCCCAAAGCAATTTGGCCATCAACGGCAAAAACACCAGCCCCACCGCGTACAAGGCAAACGGCGTGCGCCAGCCGTTTTCCCCCAGCGCGCCGCCCACGGCCATAAAGATCGCAGCGGAGAACGAGGTGGCGACCATTTGCAAGGCGAACAACCGCTCACGACGGCTGCCGCTGTAGTAGTCACCCATCAGCGTGGTGCAGCCGGTCATGATCGCCGCTTCCGCCAGGCCGATGCCGGCGCGGCTGGCAACGATGGCGGTAAGCGAGTCCAGCCACAGCGGCAGCAGGCCGCAGACGCTGTACAGCAGCATGGCCCAGAGCAACAGCGGCTTGCGCCCTACCCGGTCGGCGATCAGCCCGGCAAAGGGCGCGACCAGGGCGATGACCAGCGCCGGCAGGGTCAGGGCGATGGGCACCAATACCGTGGCACCCGGGGTGTCGGCGAAGTGCGCTTGCATGCGTGGCAGTACCGGGGCCAGGAGGACGGCGCCAAGTACCGGCAGACAACTGCCCAGCAGCAGAAGCAGCGACTGTGGTAGACCTGCCTGGCGATCAACGCTCATCGAACACCTCCAGCGGCGCGCCGCAGAACGCTGCACCAAAGGCCGCACAGGCGGAACAAAGCTGATGGAGAAACAGGGGCGGATTACGCATGGCGGTTCTCTTTTATTGTTGTTCTGGGTATCAACGAATAGCGGCCCGCAGCGGCGGCTTGACCGCCGGCTCGGAGCGCTCGTCGCGCAAGGTCACGGGAACAAAACGGCTGTGGCTGACCACTCGGGTTTGCGGCAACAGGAAGTAAGCCAGGGCTGGCAACAGCACCAAGGCACCCACCATGTTCCAGACGAACATAAAGGCCAGCAGCACGCCCATATCGGCCTGGAACTTGATCGGCGAAAACATCCAGGTGCCGACGCCGATGGCCAGGGTCACGCCGGTGAGCATCACCACCTTGCCGGTGAACAGCAGCGCCCGGTAATAGGCTTCGGACAGGCTCGCGCCCTGGCGCAACTGGGCCAGCACGATGCTCATTACATACAGCGCGTAGTCCACGCCAATGCCGACGCCGAGGGCGATTACCGGCAAGGTGGCGACCTTGACGCCAATGCCCAGCCAGACCATCAGCGCTTCGCAAAGAATCGAGGTAAGCACCAGGGGCAGCACGGCGCAGAGCACCGCACGCCAGGAGCGGAAGGTCACCAGGCACAGCAGAATCACCGCGCCGTATACCCACCAGAGCATCTCGTGGCTGGCCTGTTTGACCACGATATTGGTGGCGGCCTCGATCCCGGCGCTGCCGGCCGCCAAGAGGAATTGCGCCTGCTCGCTGTCGTTGTCCTTGGCAAAGGCCTGCACGCTGTCCACCACCCGGCCGAGGGTGTCGGCCTTGTGGTCGGTGAGGTAGGCATAGAGGGTCAGCAGGCTGCAGTCTTCGTTGTACAAACCACGCGGCGCGCCGGCGGTAACCATGTTCAAGGTGGCCTGGTTGTTGACCAGTTCGTACCACTTCGGATTGCCCTCGGAGAGACCGACCAGCACGCGGCGATTGAGCAGTGCCAGCGAGTTGGTCGAGTCCACGCCCGGCAGCCCGCGCAGTTGCCAGTCGAGGTTATCCACCCGTTGCAAGGTGTCGTAGCTGGAACAGGCACCGGCCGGGGTTTTCACCATCACCGCAAACACATCGCTGCTGGCCCCGTAGTGCTGAGTCAGGTAGGCGTTGTCGAGGTTGTAGCGCGAGTCGGCGCGCAGCTCGGGGGCACCGGCATCCAGGTCACCGATCTTCAGGTGCAGGCTGACCCAGTAGCCACCGGCGGCCAGGACAGCGGCCAACAGCACACAAACGGTCGCCCAGCGGCGTTGGGTAAACAGATCGAGAAAACGCCAGATCGCCTGTTTGCCCGCGCCGTCGATTTCCGCCTGCTCACTGCGCAGGCTGCGCACGGCAGCCGCCGGGGTAACACCGATATAGGAGAGCAGCACCGGCAGCAGAATCAGGTTGGTGAAGATCAGCACCGCCACGCCGATACTGGCGATCACTGCCAGATCCTGGATCACCTGGATCTTGATGATCATCAGCACGGCAAAGCCCACCGCGTCGCACAGCAAGGCGGTGAGGCCAGCGAGAAACAGGCGGCGGAAGGTAAAGCGAGCGGCCACCAGACGATGCATGCCGCGGCCGATGTCCTGCATGATGCCGTTCATTTTCTGCGCGCCGTGGCTCATGCCAATGGCAAACACCAGAAACGGCACCAACACCGAGTACGGGTCGAGCTGATAACCCAGCAACGGCAGCAAGCCCAGTTGCCAGACCACCGCCACCAGCGAACAGGCCATGACCAGCGCGGTGCTGCGCAGGCAGCGGGTGTACCAATACAGCACCACGGCGGTGATAACGATGGCCGCGGCGAAGAACAGCAGAATCTGCCGCAGGCCATCGATCAGATCACCCACTACCTTGGCAAAACCGGTGATGCGGATCTCGATGCCCTGCTGCTGGTATTTGCCCCGCAGGCTTTCCAGCTGCTGAGCCAGGGCGCTGTAATCGAGCGCCTTGCCGTCGGCATCCTTGGCCAGCAGGGGCAGGTAGATGATGCTCGACTGCTGGTCGAAGGCGACCAGTTGGCCGATCTCGTTGGAGCGTTCGATATTGCGTTGCAGCGCCTCCAGGCTGGCGGCAGAACCGTCGTAGCCGTCGGGAATCACCGGACCACCTTCCAGACCTTCTTCGGTCACCCCGACCCAGCGGGTGGAGGGAGTCCACAGCGATTTCATAAAGGCGCGGTCGACGCCCGGCAGCAGATACACCTCGTCGTTGAGCTGCTGCAGGGTTTGCAGATAGGCCGGGTCGTAGATGCTGCCCTGCTTGTTGATCACCGCAATGCGCACGGCATTGCCCAGACCGCTGAGCTCCTGGCGATGCTCCAGGTAGTTGGCAATAAAGGGATGATCGTTGGGGATCATCTTTTCAAAGCTGGCGTTGAGTTCCAGGCGCGTGGCTTGCCAGCCCAGCAGCGCGGTTACCAACAGGCAGATCAGCAACACCAGGCGCCTATGGTTGAACAGTGCGCGCTCCAGTAACGAGCCGGTGCTGCTGTCGAAGTCCGCCAGATTGCTATGAATAGGCGTCGTGCCGGATGAACTCGGTACGTGCATGGGGTTACTCCGCAATCGATGGGTGTGACGCCGCAGCGTCCGATGTCTGCCGTAGCGCGAGGCGTTGCGGCCCGCCGAAGCCCACGCCGACCAGCCCGCCATCGGCGGCCTTGGCTACCGCCAGCAATGGCGCGCCTGGCGGCAGGGCAAGCAGGCGCAAGGCCGCATCACTGAGGGTGCTTTGCAACAGGCCGCCGGCCTGATTGACCAGCAGCAATTGGCCGTCGATGACCACCGCGCTGTTGATCGAAATGGCGATAGGGTTGCTCAGGGCCTGGAAGCTCGCGCCCTGATCCACCGAGCGGAACAGCTTGCCGCGCAGGCCGCCGACGATCACGCCGCCATCGGGCTGCAGGGCCAGGCTGAAATAACTGCCCTCATAAGGGCTGGGCAGCGCGCTGAAGTGCGCCCCGCCATCTTGTGAACCGAGCAGCAAGCCTTGCTCGCCAGCCAGGTACAGCTGTTGGCCTTGCTGGGCCACGGCATATAGATGCAAGCCACGCGGATTGGGCAGGCGGTCCATCCATGAAGTCCAGGTTGCGCCGCCGTCGTGGGTCTGCAACGCCAACCCATAAGCGCCGACTACCAGGCCGTCGCGGGCGTTGGCAAAGCTCAGTGCCAGCAGGGGTTTGTCGGCACCATCGGCCACCAGGCGTTCGGCATTGGCCTGGCGTTGCGCATCACCAGCCGCCTGGGCTGCCGCCAGTTCCACAGCCGCCACGCGCTTGCCATCCAGTTGCAGCTGCCAGGTTTCCCCGCCATCGCTACTGCGCAGCACCACACCGGCATGCCCCACCGCCCAGCCCAGCTGGCTGTCGACAAACTGCACCGCGGTCAGGCTGCTGCTGACCGGCACACTGGCCTGACGCCAGCTGGCGCCGCTGTCGTCGGAGAGCAACACGATACCGCGCTCACCCACTGCCACCAGACGCTCACCCGCACGGGTAATCGCCAGCAGCACAGCATGTTGCGCCTGCGCGCCGAGCACTGCCGGCTGGCTCAGTACATCCAGTGGCGTTGTCGCACTGGCCGTCGCCGATGCCATGGCCAGCAACAACAACGTCAGTGCTTTGCGGTTTTTACTCATGACTACTGCCTCGTTGAAAACGGGCAGCGGCTATTACCCCGCCGCCCTGTCCAGCTGGAGCGTGGCGCTTAGCGAATGCCTTCGCCGGCCAGTGCATCCGGGGTGAAAACCGACTCGGCGTAGGGCGCAACGATGCGGTACTGCTCGTTCTTGCCGGCAAAGATGTCGCCGGTGAACCAGGCCCCGGAGAGCAGGTCGTAGAAACCGTTGGTAAGGGTCACTACGCCCGGCAGATCAGGGGTGACCACGGGCGTGGTCCAGAGCACTTTGGCCAGTTGGTTTTTGCTGTCGTAGCGCTCGCCCAGTACGGCGGCCCAGGTGTCTTCATCGAGGTAGTAGGTGCTTTTCGGCATCACATGACGCTTGCCGCTTTTCAGCGTGGCTTCCACTACCCACACGCGGTGCAGTTCCCAGCGCACCACATCGGGGTTGAGGTGGTGGTCGGCGAGTACGTCTTCCGGACCTTTGGCGGTTAACACGCGGTTGGAGTTGTAGGGGATATACAGCTCCTTCTTGCCCACCAGCTTCCAGTCGAAACGGTCGATACGGCCGTTGAACACATAGAGTTCGTCAAAACTCATCACCCCGGCGGTGGCCGGTGTCGGCGTGTCGCAGCAGGCGTTGGGCAGCCGGCGCACACGGCGCTGACCTGGCAGATAGGTCCAGGCACCGGCCTTGTCGGCATCCAGGTTTTCGCGGCCGAGAATGGCCTCGCCGGCACGCAGCGGTGGGCCGTCGTTGATCAGGCGAATGGTCCAGAACACGCCATCATCTTTAGCGCCGCCGCTCTGATACCAAGGCATTTGCAGATCAGCGCGGGAGTCGTTGGTCAGTACGTGTTTGCCATCGGCAGTGGTCAGGTACTGGGTAAAGCTCGCGTGCCAGGATGCCCCGCGCCAACGCAGTAAGTGGTTCCAGATCGCCTCGGCACCGTTCTGCGGCAGCGGGAATGGAATACCGCCCTGGGCGTTCTGCGGGGCCGGTCCGGATGCGCCATCCACCAGTTTCGCGCTGGCGGCGTTGGCCGCAGTGGCGTCATATACCGCTTGCGGTGCAGCGGCGGTACGGTGGGTCGGATAGACATCCAGGCGGTAGCTGTCCGGGTACTTTTTCAGCATCGCCAAGGTGCCGGCGCTGAGCTTGTCGGCATATTGCGCGGCGTTTTGCGCGTTGATGCTGAACAGCGGTTTTTCGCTGGCAAACGGGTCGCTGCGTTTGCCGCCGTCCTTGTAGTTCGGGTCGACCTTGGTCAAGCCGCCGTCCCAGGCCGGAATGCTGCCGTCGGCGTTGCCGGCGCGCTCGGCACCCAGCGGGGTCAGGGTGGTTTTCAGGCTGCCGGCGTCCGCCGCCATCGCGCCCTGGGCGAACAGCAAGGAAGCGGCCAGGGCGGTCAGCAAGGCAGTGAAGTGGTTACGAGTCTGCATCAGTAGCTCCTCAGAACGTGCGGCTAACGCTGACGGCGACAAAGTCGCGGTCTTTCAGCGATTGTTCGAACGTGTAGTTGTTATTGGCATCGAGGAAGGTGTCTTCCGGACCGTAGAAGTGCGTGTAGGTCAGGCCCAGGGTCCAGGCGTTGAGGTAGTTGCCCTTGATGCCGATGTTGATATCGCCACCGCGGTCCGAACCAAAACCAGTGCCCAGGGATTCCGATTTGCCATGGGTAAAGCTGAAGCCCATCGGCACGCTGATATCCATGCCGGCAAAGGCTTGGCGATACATGGGTTCGTACACGGCACGCAGGCTCCAGGCGTCGCGGTCGGCGTTGGGGTCTACGGCGTCGGGGTTGCGGGTCACGCTGAGGGTGCGGTTCCAGGCGATCTCACCGAGGAAGGTGGCCTCTGCGGCGACAAACGACGGCTCCAGGCTGGCCAGCCACGACAGGTTGGCGTGCAGGGTGCGGCCGGTGGCGTAGATCGCGTCATCGGCGTTATTGCTGATTTCCTCGTCTACCCCCAGCGCGTGCTGGTTGGTGGATGCCAAGGGTTGGTGCCAACGGGTGGAGAGCTCACCGGCAATGTTGAATTGCTCGACCGTGGTGGAGAAGCTGGCACCCACCGACTCGATGCCTTCGGGGTACACCCAGTAGTACTCGCCGGCCTTGCCGGAGATGGGATCAAGGGCGGCAAAGTTGGGCCGCACGTTCAACTGCGGCGACTTGTCGTGGAAGCGGATGGCATAGAAGCCCCAGTCCACGGTTTCGGTACGCCAGCGCAGCTGCATACCGCCCTGCCCCGAGTCTTTCGCGTCTTCGTCTTTGCCGTGGTAGAAGGCCAGCGGTTGCGCGCCGGGGAACAACGGCGCGCCGATAAACATGCGCTCGTTGCCATCGCCAAAGAAATCATCGGTGGAGAAGTAGCTGCCCGCCGCTGGCAAGCGGTTGGCTTCCCATTCGAACTGGTAGTAGGCACCGACGGTCACGTCCGGGGTCAGTTGCAACTGGCCGGACACCTGCTCCACCGGGCGGATCAGTTCCTTGAACTGGGTATTGGGCACCGACAGGCCCTTGACCACATCGATCGGTGCCATGCCGCCGGCAATGCCGTTCATGCCGTAGAACAGGCTTTCACCCCACTGCATGGCGTACTGGCCGATACGCCCGGACACTGGCATATCACCAAGCTCGGTACGACCAAACAGGAAGGCGTCGAGCAGTTCGCCTTTGCGCCCGTGCAGCTTGCGGGTGTCATCGGTGAAGTGGTCAGGGTCTACCGAGTAGCTGTTCACGCTGCCATCGGCATCGTTGTCGTTGGGCTTGTTGTAGACATCGTCGTACCAGGCCGCACCGCTGACGCGAGCACCGACGTTTTTGTAGGTGATGTCCATTTCCGAAAGCAGGTCGAGGCGATTGGAGATCAACCCTTTGTCGAGGTTGTTGTCGCCGTCGTTGAGGTTTTGCGCCTCGCTGAGCTTGTCGGACTGACCCTCGGTACGCCACGCGGCGCTGTACTTCAGGGTGTTGTCCCAGCGGGTACGCAGGTCCGGATTGCCGGTATCGAACTCAAATGCCTGAGCTTGTGTCGAGAGCACGCCAACCAGCAGCCCGGCCAAACTGAGGGCAAAGGGAGGGCGTCCGCCGCGCAAGGCAGCAGTGTAAAAACGAGCCATGGAGAAACCTCGCTATTGTTCTTCTTTTAGTTTCGCCGGCACCTTCAGGCGCCAGTCGCACGCAGGTCTTACGGTTACCACTTGGGACTTACATCGGGCTCACCGGGCGCGCCTGAAAACACACGCCCCGGTGCGGATCTGCTGGTTCAGATAGGTTCGGCGGTGCGGGCCAGCATCTGCTTGACCAAGCCGATGCGGTCGAACTCGCGGTCGTGTTGCATTTCTTTGTCGCCGGCCAGCACCGAGCTTTCGCTGATATAGCGGCAACGCTCGAAACGTCGCGCCATAAAGCGCTGCAGCTGCTGCGCCAGGTCGCCGCCGGCAGTGAGCTCTTCGCTTAGTACCACGGCGTCTTCGATGGCCATGCCGGCACCCTGCCCCAGGTGCGGGGTGGTGGCGTGGGCCGCGTCACCAATCAGCAGCACGCGGCCGCGGTACCAGGGCTCGCTGACAAACACCACTTCCATCGGCTTGTAGACCACCTGGCTGCTATCGGTGATCTGCTCACGCAGCTCGCCGATCAGCCCGGTAAAACCCTGCAGGCGCTCGCGCATCTGCTCGGCCAGGGTGGCGGTGTCCATCCAGGGGTTGTTGGGTTCGTGGGAGGTGAGAAACAGGTACATCAGATCGCCTGCCAGGGGCACCAGGCCGGCATTGCCGTCGGCGCTCTGGAAGTTGGCCAGATGATCGATCTGCGCGGCGCGGGGAAAGTTGTAACGCCACACCGACTGGCCGGTGAAGCGTGGCGAGTATTTATCGCCGAACAGCAGGCTGCGCACTTTCGAGTACAGGCCATCGGCACCGACCACCAGGTCGTAGTCGCCGCTACTGCCATCGGTGAACTGCACGCTGACGCTTTCGGCCTGATCGCTGAGGGTTTCCACGCTCAGGCCCAGTCGCACATTGGCCCCCAGTTCCAGCGCGGTTTCGCTCAACACTTTGTGCAGCGCCAGGCGCGAGATACCGACGTTGGCCGGGTATTCCGGGCCGGCCAGGCGTTGCCCGGGAATACGGGCCAGCAGTTGGCCGCCGGGGCCGTAGATGGCCACATCTTCAAAGGCGTAGGCGGCATCGAGGTAGCCGTCGAGTACGCCCAGTTTGGCCATCTCGCGAACCACATTGCTTTGCTGGATGATGCCGACGCCGTAGACGGTCCACTCGGCTTTGAGCTCGATCAGATCAACCGCGATACCTTTGCGCCGCAGGGCGATGGCAGCACACAGACCACCGATACCACCGCCGACGATCAGAACCTTCTTCACGGGTGAAGAGTTGACTGCATTCATGGCATGTCTCACTTGTTATTTTTGTTCATCGAAGGGCGCACGCACCGCTTCGTTGGGAGCCACTTTCCGGGCAAACCAGGAAGATGACTAATCGCTTATAGGGATGGGATGTATCACCACTCGCGATACCTCGTTTCCCAGACGCTGCATTGCTTCCAGCACCAACCAACCGCCCTCTTCGCGCCACGGCAAGGCCTGCAGATGCTCGCCGAGACAGGGGCCGTAAACGCATTCGCCGGTGTCTGGAAGAAACTGCGCGCCATGGGCGTAACACATGATCAGCTGGCCATCGGCACTGATAAATCGATCCTTGCGGTACTCCAGGCGCACATCCAGATGGGGGCAGCTGTTGCGATACACCCGCACCTGAGCGCCATGACGCAGGGCAAAAACGCTGTCCCTGCCGCGCTGCAACGGGTCGAAACCCAGCGCCTGGCCGTCGGCCAATTCCGCACTGCGGCACAGGGCAAACTCACCCGGCCGCAAACCGTCCGGCAGCATTACGCCGCCGGCTTCGGTGGCGGACCGCCCGGTGCCCATTTCTCTTTCGAGGTGAACAGAAACAGCTGCGAGTTATCGGCGGTCAGTGGCGCGACGCGGGCCTCCCAGGCGTCATCGTGCTTGTCCATGTCAGCGTCGTATTCGATATGGCAGCCCAACGGGCTGTTGAAGTACCAGAACCAGTTGGAACCAAACAGGTGACGGCCCGGGCCCCAGAAACTGGTCCAGCCTTTTTGCTCGAAGCGGCGGCCGGCCAGCAGCACTTCGGTGCCGCTGCCCATATGGAAGGTGAAGTGCTCGCAGCCCTTCATATGCGGCGGGGTCTGGATCATAAACAGGCAGTGGTGATCGTCAGAGCCGGCCGGGCGCATAAAGGGGCCGGCACCGACGAAGGTGTCGGTGGTTTTAAAGCCCAGGCGATTGGCATAGAAGGCCTCGCCCTTGGCGGCGTCGGGAACGAAATACACCACATGGGAAAGCGTGCGCGGCACCGCTGCCATATCCAGGGTGATCCCCGGCTGGTTGAGGGGCCGTTGTGGTTCATGGCCAGGGGCATTGCTGAGATCGGCGGGGGCGGTGAACGGCTTGCGGACGGTGAGTTGAAAACCAATGGCAAAACCCAGGTCATCAACGCTGTGCAACACGCCCTGCTCGTCGCGGGTTACCACTCGGTCACGGCCTAGTTCGTCGGCAATGGCATCCAGATCGGCAACGCTGGCCACGCCATAGATGGTTTCGCGAATCGACGGCGCCGGGCCGATAGCGGCCGGCAGTTTTGGATCGTCGGCGCGGCGGATGATCACCGCCGTGCCGTCCAGGGCTTCGAAACGCCCCCCGTTGGCGTCTACGCCCACTGGGTGCAGGCCATAGTCACGCAGGCAATCGGTACAGGCTTGGATGTCATCGACACCAAAGATCAGGGCGTCAAGGCCAATGATATTCATGGCTACCACTCCATTGAAATTATGATCCGGCGGGTTACACAGAGGCCGGTGGTGGTGTCGGTCACGGCCGACTGCGGCGAACTGTGCCGTCGGCTGTGGCAGCTGACTAATCGCGTGTTCGGATGCGACCTATCGGCAAACGCGATACCTGTTGGCACAGCCGTACTGGCGGGGAAATGGAGAAAAACGTCGAGGGAGATTTCTGAGAAAGGGTTGACGCGCTGATACTTTGTCCGGAATGTATCGCGAAAATAAATACAACAAAGAGATTGGCCGCCATGCGTTTCAACCACCTGGACCTGAACCTCCTGGTGGCGCTGGATGTATTGCTCGAGGAGCAGAACATCACCCGCGCCGCTGAACGTCTGCACATGACCCAGTCCGCTACCAGCGGCGTACTCGGGCGCTTGCGCACCTATTTCGAAGACGAATTGCTGGTGCAAGTGGGCCGTCGCATGCAGCCCACGCCCTACGCCCTGGAGCTCACCGCGCCGGTACGCGAAGTGCTATTGACCATTCAGTCGTCGATCACCGCCAAGCCGGTGTTCGATCCCAGTACCAGCAAACGCCACTTCCGCCTGGTGACCTCGGATTACCTGATCAGCGTGCTGTTTGCCCAGGTGATCGAAAAAATCCACCGCGAAGCCCCGCATATCACCTTCGAAATGATCGGCCCCAGCGACAACTCCGGCGAATTGCTGGTGCGTGGCGAAGTCGATCTGATGATCGTGCCCGACCGCTACATTCTCGAAGGCCATCCATGGCAACTGCTATTCGAGGAAGACCACGTGTGCGTGGTGTGGAACGGCAACACCCAGGTGGGCGAACACCTGACCCTGGAGAAGTACATGGAGATGGGCCATGTGTCGGTGGGCTTTGGTCGCTCGCGGCATATGAGTATCGAGGAATGGTTTATCACCCAGTACGGCTTCAACCGCCGCCTGGAAGTGATCACCAACGACTTCAATACCCTGCCGCAACTGATTGTCGGCACTCAGCGGATCGCCACCATGCACCAACGTCTGGCCAGGCTGTACGCCGATCACCTGCCGCTGCGAATTTTGCCGCCGCCGGTAAAGATTCCGGTGATGCGCGAGGTGATGCTCTGGCACCGCAGTGTGGATGGCGACCCGATGCACCGCTGGTTACGCGAACGTATCAGTGCGTTTATTCATAGCGTGGATCAGCGCAAAGCTGCATAACCCTGCGCCTGCGGATTGCGCACGGCCAGGTTCGGCGCCGCCTTGTCACTTCAACTTGTTGTACGAGGCACCATCGATCCAGTCCTGCCGTGCCGGGGTGAAGAAGTCGACGTTAACCGTACCCTCCTCCAGGGCCCGGAACTGATGCGGCACATTCGGCGGAAAAATGATCACTTGCCCGGCGCTGACCACATAACGTTTGCCCTGGGAAATCACTTCCACCGAGCCTTTGATGATCCAGGTGAATTGCTCGTGGGGCTGATGGTGCAGCGGCACCACGGCGTCCTTGGCAAACACCCAGCGGGTCAGGCTGCCCTGAGCGCCGTGAATCAATTGCCGGGTGACGCCGGGCAAGGTCTTCTCGACGGGTGCTTTGTCAAAGTCGTAAAGGTCCGGCAGCGTCGTACGGTACGGCGAGATCAGCGGCAACTTGCCGCTATCCGGCGCGTCGCTGATGTTTGGATTGTTCTCGGCGGACAGGGCGTGACCCGCTGTCAAAGTGGAAAGTAATAGCGAGGCAATGGTTTTTTTCATGCTGTGATTACTCCAAAAGAACTATTGATTTGTGAAATCAAGGCAAAACAAAGACGCCCTGGCCACTTAGCCAAAAGTCAGAGTTGTTGGTGGTACCGGGTGCAGCTATACGATGGGGGTTTTGCCGAACATGCGTCGCAACACCTGGCTATTGCCTTGTCGGTGATGCACAACCACTGCGCCGATATGCCCGACGATAAGTACCAGTAACGTCCAGCCCAATAAACCGTGAAAATTACTGCCCAAGTCGATCATCCATTGCAGCTTTGCAGCGCGCTCCTCAAATACCGACAAACCAAAAGCGGAAAACGCGCGACCGGAACCGTATTGGCGTATCAAGCCGATAAAGGGAATAACAAACATAAAACCATAAAGTGCCAGATGCCCGACCTGTGCAGCGCGACTCACGCTTTTCGGGCGGTAGTGCAGGCGCAACAAACTCCAGCAAATACGCACAAGCAGCAGAACAAACAACAATAAACCCAACACCTTATGGGTGGGCCACAGCAGCTTGTCCAAGGCTGAGTCGAGGGCTAAATAACGCGCAGCAGCGGAGCAGTAAATACATACAAAGAGCAGCGCCATCGACCCATGCAATGCGCGACTGACGGCGTCATAGCGAACTTCAGTTTTGCTTATTTCATGCATCATAATTCGCATCCTTTAAATTCATTCAATTGATTTAGTGCGCCAGACTGACTTTGTATACCCGGAAGGGATATACCGTGCGGTCTTGTCCTTTGTTCCATTGCGGGCTTCTTTGATATTGCGCAGCGGTTAGATAAAGAAAGCCGTCGCTGCCGATGCCAAAGGAGTCCGGCCATAGCAGGCGTGAATCCTGAACCAGTGTGTGTACCCCGCCGTCGGCTAGCCGATATTTGATGCTGTAATCCAGAGATGACGTCAGGTAGATGGTGTTCTTGGCATCGGCGATAAGCCCATGGCTGACGACGGTCTTGCCCTGATCTTCCACCTTGCGGTTCAGCGCTTGCTCATCAAGGCCTGGATCGGCCAGAAAGCGCGTTTCGATGCGGTACAGGTTGAGGGTGTTGATGGCTTTGAAATAGAGATAACGGTTGTCTTTAGTCAGGGCGATGCCGTTGACGTTGGAGCGAAACGGCTTGCCTTGCGCATCGCGCATGTCCTGGCCGTTATAGCTGAGCAGCACATTCGGATCAGCTCTGGTGGCCGGGCTGGTACTCAACAGTGTGCGAGCCACTCCGCTGTTCAAGTCCAACACTACAATCGCGCTTTGTCCTGGGTCAGACAGATAGGCCAGATTCTTCTCTACATCAATATTGACGTCATTCAAGCTGGAACGCGCTTTATCCAACCCTTCAAAGGCGTACTGTTTTTCCACCTTGTTGGTTGCCAGGTTTATTTTCACCAAGTTGAAATAACCCTGCGGCATTTTCTCGGTCATCAGCCCCATGGCCGGTTTGGAGTCGAGCACCCAAAGGTTATCGTGAGCATCGACAAAGGCGGCTTGCGGGCTGACAAAACGTTTATGTTCAACACCTGATTGGGCGTTCCAGTTCTGGTCTGGATAAGGCAACAACTTTCCATCAATGACTTCCGCCAAGGAAAACTCGTTATCGGCAGTTCTACCGGGAAACGTTATAAACAGGCGATTAGTGGAAGAAACACTTAAACCCACTGCTCGGCGATGGCCGAGGTCGGCAACAGGAATAAGTTTGTCACTGAAATATGTCGCGGGATCCGCACGCACTGATGCGCTATACCCCGTCGACATATAAATGCAAACAGCAAAATTTGCCAGTAGCCAGCCGAGGCGCTTGGGGCAGCCGATAAATAGTTTATTCAACATGGATTGCGCTCTGGCCGGTGATAACGGAGCCGAGATTAGTAACCCCGACACAGCGCGTAAACCACTTGGAGCCAGATACAATTTCTTCACAATATTGACAATGGATAACTCCGATAGCGTTATCGGAAAATAATTAAACACGATAAACCAGCAACCAATAAAACCAAGACGCGAGGTATCGCCGTAACTGATACCTCGCATCCCCACTCACGATTGGCCAACTACCTGCCCTGTCCTTAACGTGCCTTGAACCTGCGCGGGTCTGCCTGGCTCGCGCTCGTCTTCGCACCCACAAGGACAATAAAAATGTTCCGCTACTTCCCCACCAATTACGTCTGGAACCTCTCGGTCGATCTGGCCATTGAAATGGGCGCCCGCATGGGCGAGATCGAGGAAATGTGCGCGCCGTTGCAAGAAGCTGCCAAGCAGCCCGACGCCGCCGGCACCAAGGCTTTCCGTGAAACCTGGCAGAAAATGGCCGATAAACTCTGCGGCCTGGCCGAGGAAGATGAGCAGCAAGGCCGCCTGCTTTCGGCCGGCGAAAAGTACAATCGGGCCGCCACTTACTACCTCACCTGCGAACGCCTGCAGGCCCACGGTGCCGAGGGCCGCTCCGCGCTGTACCAAACCTTTTTGCATACCTTCGCCCGCGGCATCGAGCTTTCCAGAGAGAACTGCGAGCGGGTGGAGATCCCCTATGAAGGCGCGGTGATCTCCGGGTTGCTGGTACGCGCCGAAGGCGTCAGCGGCCCGCAACCGATTCTGGTGCAGGTCAATGGCCTGGACTCGACCAAGGAAATGAAATACCGCGTCGGTCTGCCGGCATGGCTGGCCAAGCGCGGCGTCGCCTCGTTGATCATCGACCAACCGGGCACCGGCGAAGCACTGCGCCTGCACAACCTCACCGCCCGTTATGACAGCGAGCACTGGGCCAGCCGCGTGGTCGACTGGCTGGAAACCCGCAGTGAATTCGACGCCAAACGGATTGGCCTGGAAGGTGTATCCCTGGGCGGTTACTACTGCCCACGCGCCGTGGCCTTCGAACCGCGCTTTGCCTGCGGCGTAGTCTGGGGCGCCAACCACGACTGGCGTGATGTACAGAAACGTCGGCTGGAAAAGGAAGGCAGCTTCCCGGTTCCGCACTACTGGGCGCATGTGCGTTGGGTATGGGGTGCCAAGGATCAGGACGACTTTATGGCGATTGCCGAAAACGTCCATCTGGATGGTGTGCTGGATCGCATCAAGGTGCCATTTCTGGTCACCCACGGCGAAAAGGATTCGCAGATTCCCTTGAAGTGGGCGCACCGCACCTACGAACAACTGGTCAACAGCCCCAAACGCGAGCTAAAGATTTTCACCGAGCGTGAAGGTGGTGTGCAGCACTCGAGCTTTGATAACAGCATCAATGCCGGGCAGTACATTGCTGACTGGATTGCCGAGACCCTGGGTGGGCGCACGGCCTGAAGGAAAAAAAAACGCCGGTATGTCCGGCGTTTTAACGATCAAGAGCTCGCGGCTGAAGCCGCTCCTACGGTTATGCAATCTCGGAGGAGCGGCTTTAGCCGCGATGATTTTTAGCTCGGCAACCGCGTGGCGTGGAACGAGCTGATCTGCCAGCCCTTGGCCCCTAACGCCCACACCTGGGTGGCAAACCCCTCGCCGCGAATCGGCTGATCACCCCCACGTTTTTGCAGGGTGTTGCATTGCGGCCCGGTCATTACCGCCAACCCGTCCCCATAAAAACGCACCTGCAGTTGGCCACGCTCGATGGCCAGGTACTGCACGGCGGTACGCGCGTAGTCGAGGTAATCGGCCTTGCCTTGCACCAGGCCGGTGGTGTGCACATACACCAGGTCATCGGCAAACAGCTCGGCCACCCGGGCGTGATCTTCTTCCACCAGGGCGCGGCGGCGTTCTTGTTCCAGCTCCAACAGCTGTTGTTCTGCGCTCATGGGTACGGCTCTCCTTGGGTTAAGAGCGCGCACCTTAGGCGCAGCATCGGCGTGGCAAAAAATCGTGCTTGGCGATGGCTTGCATCGCCACTTGCGATACCTCGGTGCCCTCTTCTTCTCTTCCGCCATTACCGCATGGCCATTGGGCTACAGCAGGTATTGAAGTCATCAATGGCTGGCCATCGATGCAATCTGTTGGTGCGGGCAAGCGGGGTTCGGCAGCCTGCCAGCACAACCATAACTACAGCGACCCAACCGTTATGAGCACCCTGCATCTGCACTGCCAAACCCTGTTCGATGGCACCGGCCTGAGCACTCGCCAGCAACAAACCCTGGTGGTGGAAAACGGCCTGTTGAGTTACGTCGGCCCGCGCAGCAATGCCCCTACTCCCCAGCCTGGTGCCCAGGTGGTCGATGCGGGCGACAACTTTGTGATGCCCGGTCTGGTGGACGTCCACACCCACCTCGCCTTTGGCAATGCGCAAAGCGAAGAAGATATCGATATCTGGACCAGCGACGAATTCCGCGCCTTGCGTGGCCTGTTCTTCGCCCAGCATGTATTGGCGGCGGGCGTGACCAGCATGGTCTGTCCCGGCGACAGCGGCCAACTGAGCATCGCGGTGCGCAACTCGATTGCCGCCGGCCTGTTCGATGGTCCGCGCATCGCGGCCAGCAGCCGGGTGATCACCAATCGGCAAAGCCTCAACGACTGGTTTCCCAGCCGCGTTGGTGCCCCGGAATATTTCACCGCGCGCCTGGTGACCAGCCGCAGCGAAGCGTTGGCTGAAGTGCGCAAGCAGGCCAAGGATGGCGTTGATCTGATCAAGATCGCCATGGACGGCACTCACCGTCGCCCGAATGGCGAAATCATCGCCGCCTTCACCGCCGACGAAACCAAGGAGATGGTCGATGAAGCCCATCGCCTGGGCTGCAAAGTGGCCACCCACGCCTATGGCCGCGAAGCGGTGATGTATGCGGCCAAGGCTGGCGTCGACCTGGTCTTCCACGCCTTTTATATGGACGACGCCTGTATCGAGGCACTGCTGGACGCCGGCAGCATTCTGGCTCCGACCATGACCTTCCCACAGAACACCGTGGACTTCTGCCAACCCCATGACCCGGCCATCAGCACCGGCTATGCCGGTTACTGCGCGCGCACCCTGGAAGTCGGCAGCCAGGTACTGAAACGCGCCAAGGCCGCCGGTATTCCCTTCGCCTGCGGCAGCGACAGCGGCTTTGCGGTAACCCCTTACGGCGAATGGCATGCACGCGAGCTGGAACTGCTGGTGACCCGCCTCGGTTTTACCCCGGCCGAAGCCTTGTTTGCCGCCACCAACGTCGGCGCACGCTGCATGCCCAGGGGCGAAACCCTCGGCACCCTGGAAGTGGGCAAGCAGGCGGACTTCCTGCTGCTCGATGGCTCGCCGCTGGAGGACATCCGCGTGCTGCAAGACCGCCGCAAACTCAAGGCGGTATACAAGGCCGGCCAGGCCGTGCGCATGGAACGCAGCCCCTATAACCCGAAGCAGGTATCGGACTTCAATTCGCTGAAGTGGACCGATCTCTACACCCGCGAGCGCGTCGCCGAACTGGGCAAATGGAGCGTATGAATATGCAAACACTGACCTTTAGCACCGCCGCGCAAATCGCCAGCGTCGCCCTGCAATCGGCCCGCGAGCTGGGGCTCAAACCCATGGCCGCGGCGGTGCTCGACAGCGCCGGTCACCCGCTGGCGGTGCTGCGCGATGAGCAGGCGAGTTTTCTCCGCCCGCAAATTGCCACCGGCAAGGCCCGGGGTTGTCTGGGCATGGGTTTTGGTGGGCGAGAACTGGCACGCCGGGCCCAGGCCATGCCGGCATTTTTCGACGCGATCAATAGCCTGACCGGCGGCGAAGTGATTCCGGTCGCTGGCGGGGTGTTGATTCGGGCGGCCAATGGTCAGCTACTGGGGGCCATCGGCCTGAGTGGCGACACCTCGGACAATGATGAACGCTGCGCCCTGCTAGCGATTGCCGCCGCTGGCTTGCAGGCCGACACCGGCGACGCTCAAGCCAGCTGAGCCGCCTGCGTTTGCAGCAGCTGACGAAACCAGTTCAGGGCCGGATCCCGGTCCTGATACGGGTGCCACTGCACCACCTGCGCCGCCGGCGGAAACGCCAGTGGCGCAGCTACCACCCGCAGCGGATAGCGCCGCGCCAACAGCTCGGCCTGCCGCCGGAACAGGGTTGCCACCCGCGCGGTGCCGACGATGAAGTCTGGCATCAAGGCGAAACTCTCCAACGCCACCGCTACCCGCCGGGTTATGCCCAGCTCCTCCAGGTGGGCGGCGTCCAGCGCCAGGTGACGGCCATCGGCAAACTCACGCACCACATGTTCGGCATCCGCATAGGCGGCCAGACTCAGGCCCTCGGCGTAAGCCGCCTGGTCGGCGCTGACCAGGCAGCAGAGCTGATCGGTCAACAACGGCTGGTGGGGGTAAGCCGGATTCAGCCGGCGTTGCGGCACCACCACACAATCGCTGCGTCGATAATCCAGGGCTTCACTGACCACATCACCATCGCGCGGCATCGGCAGGTCGCGCAGGCTCAGCCGCACCTGCGGTGCCACGCGGGCCAGCTCGCGGCTGACGGCCGGCAACAGCAAGGCGGCGATGTAATCGGAAGCCACCAGGGTAAAGCGCCGGTCACACTGGGCGGGATCGAACGACACCGGCGCATCAGTAATTTCCCGGGTCAGCGCCAGGGCCTCGCGCACCTTGGGCAAGAGCGCCAGGCCCAAGGTGGTCGGCTGCAAACTACGGCCGACCTGCACCAACAGCGGGTCATTGAAATGCTCACGCAAACGGCCCAGTGCCGAACTGGTGGCCGACTGCCCCAGGCACAAGCGCTCGGCGGCGCGGGTGACGCTGCACTCGCTCAGCAAGGCATCCAGGGCAATCAACAAATTGAGGTCGAGGCGGCGGTAACGCATGGAGCGGCTCATAGATACGGGCGGTAGCTGACCCTAAGTCCTGGGCAATGGGCATGACCAATCGCGATCCGCGCTGGCTGGTATCTGCATTGGCCATACATCGATCAGGTAAATTTTCAACGTTTTGACGAAGGTGCTTGTTAGCGGCGCGGGTTCTTCGGCCTGCAGAAAAGCAGCAGCATCGCGTTTCCATACAGCCACTGGAAACGCCGCCATGTCGCTCTTTTTCCTTCGCCATTTACACTGCTGCGCCCACAACCTGCTGGCGCAGTCGTGGAACACCTCTGTGCGTGCAGCGGCCGCCGGCAACGCAAGTGCCGCCCGCGCCGTGCTGATCCGCCTGCCAAGGCATTGCGCGGGTAACACCGCAAGTAACCTGGAGCGCCCGATATGAATATCCAGCGCCTCGATCACTTCACCATCCGAACCGAGCAATGGGATGAAACGGCCGCCTTTTTCATCGAAGTAGTCGGCTTGCAAACCGGCCCGCGCCCCGCTTTTCGCTTTCCGGGGCACTGGCTGTACGCCGGGGGCAAACCGATTCTGCATATCGTCGCCCAGACTCCCGAGCGCGCTGAACTGGAGGCGTATCTCGGGAGCAAAGCCACTGAGCATGGAAGCGGTTCCATTGACCATATCTCCCTGCGCTGCCAGGGCCTGGCAGAAATGCAAGGCCATCTGGTGGCCCAGCAAATCAGCTTTCGAGAGCGGGTAATCCCCGAAGTCGGCGAACATCAATTGTTTCTCGAAGACCCCAACGGCATCACCGTCGAGATGATTTTCCCCTACTCGCGGGACGACCGAATCGTAGGGCTGGCCATGCCGCCCCTGGAAGTGCTTGAGCACTGGGAGTCGGACCATGAATGAGCAACGCCAGCATTTTCCCATCCTGCGCCTGGGCGTTACCGATCTTTCTTTTCACCGGGCCACGGCTGCCGTGGTGACCGAGGTGCTGCAACGCATGGGGTTTGTGGTTCAGCGCAGTTATGCCTTGCATGAGGAGAATTTCGCCCAACTGCGCGCCGGCACCATCGACATGCTGGCCTCGGCCTGGTTGCCCCATAGTCATGGGATTTACCAGGCGTCAGTGGAAAAGACGGTCGCCACCCGCGAACTGGGGCTGCACTATCAACCTTACGCACTGTGGGGGGTGCCTGAGCATGTCCCGGCAGCCGCTGTGCAATCCATTCAGGACCTGCTTGAACCGGCCGTTCTGGCTCGCATGCAGTGCCGCACTCAAGGCATCGGCGCTGGTGCCGGCATCAGCCGTTTTTCCCAGCGGATCATGCAGGAGTATGGGCTAGGGGCGGCTGGCTACACCTTTCACACCGGCACTGAAATGGATTGCTGGGCCGCATTCGAGCGCCTGGTGATTACCGGCGAGTGGGGGGTAGTGCCGCTGTGGCAGCCACAATTTCTCCACCACCAATATGCTATCCGCGAGCTGCAAGACCCGAGAATGTTGCTCGGCGGTGTGGATCGCGCAGTGCTGCTCGCGCGTGAAGATCGCTTGGCCTTGCTGGGCCCGGAACAGGTTCAGGTGCTGGCCAACATCCGCCTGTCCAATGCCATCGTTGCCGAGCTGGATTACGCCATCAATCGTGGCGAAAAAACCCCTGACCAGGCGGCGCATGACTGGCTGTGCCAACAGCCTGAGGCGCTCGCCCAATGGTTTGCGCCACTCGCTATGCAAGTCAGGAGCACGCCATGAACAGCACCCCCGCAGAGCGTTTGCTAAGTGCCGGTTTGACCCTGCCGAAACCAGCGCCAGCGTTAGGCAGCTACGTGCCTTGGACTATTGTCGGCAACACCGTAATGACTTCCGGGCAATTTCCCTGGGTTGACGGGCAACTGCAGTACCGTGGCCGTCTTGGCCGTGATCTGACCCTTGAACAAGGCTATGCGGCTTGCCGGCTGGCGGCGTTGAATGCCATCGCGCAACTTCAGGATGCCCTCGGCGACCTGACGCGAGTGAGGCAGATATATCGCCTGGAAGGTGTGCTGAATGTTGCGGAGGATTTCTACGATCACCCCAAAGCACTGGATGGCGCATCTGAGCTGATCGTAGAAATATTCGCCGAGCGTGGACGGCACACGCGGATGATCTGGACCAATCCGGTGATGCCCATGGATGGTTTTTGCCTGGTGTACCTGTTTGCCGAACTCGAAGCGGGCTGAATGCCGCCCTGCAAACACGGCCAGGGTCATCCCTGGCCGAGCAATCAAACCCCTTTGGTGGACGGCAACAGCACCGTCAGAATTCCCAGCAATGGCAGGAATGCGCAAAGGCGGAACACATATTCAATGCCGTGAATATCCGCCAGGTAGCCCAGCAGCGCACCGCCAATACCGCCAAAGCCGAACATCAGACCGAAGAACACCCCGGCGATCATGCCGACGTTACCAGGCACCAGTTCCTGGGCGTAGACCACGATGGCCGAAAATGCCGAGGCCAGGATAAAGCCGATGATCACGCTCAGTACGCTGGTCCAGAACAGATCGACATAGGGCAACGCCAGGGTGAACGGTGCCGCGCCAAGGATGGAAAACCAGATCACTTTCTTGCGCCCGATGCGGTCGCCAATCGGCCCGCCGAAGAAGGTGCCGGCCGCTACCGCACCGAGGAACAGAAACAGGTACAGCTGCGAGCTGGTCACTGAGATGGCGAATTTCTCGATCAGAAAAAAAGTGAAGTAGCTGGTCAGGCTCGACATATAGAAGTACTTGGAAAACACCAGCAGCGCCAATACCACCAGCGCGCCGACCACCCGCTGTTTCGACAGACCATGGGTAGCCACGCCGCCCTGCTTGAGCTTGAACAGGTTGAGGTGGTTACGGTACCAGCGGCTCAGCCCGTACAGCACACCAATGGACAGCGTCGCGAACACCCCGAACCAGGCCACATGGCCTTGGCCATACGGAATCACGATAGCCGCCGCGAGCAGCGGGCCAAACGCCGTGCCGGCATTGCCGCCAACCTGAAAGGTCGACTGCGCCAGGCCGTAACGACCGCCCGAGGCCAGCCGGGCAATGCGCGAGGCTTCCGGGTGAAAGGTCGACGAACCAATACCCACCAGCCCCGAGGCCAACAGAATGGCCGGAAAGCTGCCGACAAAGGCCAGCAGCAAAATGCCCACCAGCGTGCACAGCGAGCCCACCGGCAGCAGCCAGGGTTTCGGGTGGCGGTCGGTGTGGTAACCGACCCAGGGTTGTAGCAGGGATGCGGTCAGCTGGAAGGTCAGGGTAATCAGGCCCACCTGGGCGAAGGTCAGGCCGTAGTTGGCCTTGAGCATCGGGTAGATCGACGGCAGCACGGCCTGGATCAGGTCGTTGATCAGGTGCGCCAGGGCGCAGGCGCCGATCACGCGCATAACCAAGGGGCTGGCGTGTTGCGCAACCGACGGGGCGGTTGCCGAAGGTGAAGCGGTGGCACTGATAGACATAGGGCAGCTTCCAGGCGATGCAAACAATCCCAGCAGGCCGGCGCAGAACCATGCGCTGGCAATTTCGGGGGTCGGCGCTATCCTACGGGGCGAGAAAACCGCCTGTCTCGCGAAATGCAGACAACAACTATCGCAAAACAGACAATATGTTCCGACCCATCGAAGAGCACGTGCGGGAAATCGACGCCGCCGCCTGGCGCGTCAGTAGCAGCGCCAACGACTACCCGGCGGACTGGCATATCCCGCCCCATAGCCACAACAAGCACCAGCTGATTTACGCCATCGCCGGGGTGATGGTGGTGCACGCGGCCATGCACCAATGGACGGTGCCGCCCAGTCGCGGCATCTGGATGCCCAGCGGCCAGGAACATGCGATCCGCTGCATTGGCGTGGTGAAAATGCGCAGTGTTTTTGTGCAGCCCGATGAGGCCGTCGATCTGCCCACCGAACCGAAAGCGGTGAGCATTTCGCCGCTGCTCAGCGAACTGATCCAGACCTCCATCGGCATTGCCGAGCCCTACCCCGGCAACTCGCGGGAGGCGCGGGTGATGAACCTGATTCTGGATGAGCTGAAAATCCTCCCCACCCTGCCCCTGCATCTGCCGCAGCCGGCGGACCCGCGCATCGCCAGCATCTGCGCCGCCCTGCAAGAAGACCCTGGCAACAACGCCACCCTGGCCGACTGGAGCGCGCGTCTGCACCTGGATGAGAAAACCATCCAGCGCCTGTTCCAGAAAGGCACCGGCATGACCTTCGGCCAATGGCGCCAGCAGGCGCGTCTGCTTCTGGCCCTGGAGCGGATTGCAGTGGGCGAACGGATCATCGACGTCGCCGGTGCCCTCGGCTACGAAAGCCCCAGCGCCTTTGCCACCATGTTCAAAAAACAGTTCGGCACCACGCCGAGTCATTTTTTCAGATAGGGGGTACTGGCCAGGGTCAGGGGCCTGAAGCGGGCGCGTCGTGGTGCCCAGTGCGTCTGGCACGCGGAGCACCAAGCCAAAACGGAGGGTTTCTTTGCCGGCCTCAAGATCCACAATAAAGCGGTTACCTACACCGGCGACCAAGGCGAAGTCGCGCTGGGTCATACCGGCGTGCTTGCGTGTTACCGCAACGGCCGTGCCGAGGTCCTGTACCGAGCTGATCGAATTCATGACTCACCCAACAGTTACCGATCAGTAATTGTGGCCGGCAAATTCGGGTTTGAAATCGAATAGTTACTGATCGGGAATATTTGCCGAATCCTTCGCCAGTCTTGCTAATTAGTTACCGACCGGGATTAAATTCGCAGAATTTGCAGACGAACGTCGGCCAGTAGTCATATCGATTGGGTAACATCGGCGACTTACGACAAATTACAGGCAAGGAGCGCTTTCTGATGTTGGAGACCATTCAGGTATTTGTCGGCTGCGATCCCAACGACTGCGACCTGGAACAGATGATGGTGCTGGACTACAGCATCCGCAAACACTGCTCGCAGCCGGTGAATATCCACTGGATGCAGCTGTCCCGCGACCCGCAGAGCTTCTGGTTTTCCGCACCACACCAGCAACAAGGCTGGCGCACCGAAGCCTGGACCACACCGTTCTCGGGCTTTCGCTGGGGCATTCCGGCCTTTTGCGATTACCAGGGCAAAGCCATCTACATGGACACCGATGTGATGGTGCTGTGTGACCTGGCGGAAATCTGGAACGCGCCGTTCGAACCCGGCAAGGTAGTAATGGCCAAAGGCGGCGAACAGTCATGGCGCTTTTGCGTATCCATGTGGGATTGCGCCGCAGCGCGCAACCACCTGCCCGCCATCGAAGAACTGCGCAGCAACGCGCAAATCCACCAGCAGCTGAAAAAGTACTACAAGAAAAACCCCCAGGTGATTCAGCCGTTCGACACCCAGTACAACAACATCGATGGCGAGAATGCCCCGATCGAACAGATCAAAATCCTCCACTACTCCGATATGGGCACCCAGTTCTCCCACGCCCTCGCCTTCGCCCGGCTGCAACGCGAAGGCGGCAGCCACTGGTTCGACGGCACCGTAATGCCCCACCCGCGCCAGGACCTGCAGGCACTGTTCGAGCGGTACTACCAAGAAGCTCTGGACGCCGGTTACAGCCTGGACTCCTACCGCATGCAGCAAGTGTTCGGCCCCTTCCCCAAATACTCGCAAAAGAGCTACACCGGCAACAGCGTGACCCGGCCGAAGCATTGGTGGCAACGCTTGGGGCTATTCAAGGGACTGTCCAAACAGGGCTGAACCGGCACCTGGCTACTTCAGCGCATCGGTATTCCTGATCTCATACACCGCATCTTCCCCACGCATGGGGGTGAGGTAGATCAGGTAACTGGCCTTGGGCTGGCCGAGGTTCATTTCGTTGAGGTTGTAGCGCACGTCCAGCTTCAGGTATTTAACCTCGCCCGGCTGCACCGAAAAGCTCTGCTCGATATCCTTCGGCTCCCAATCGGCGGCCTTGCTTAAACCAGTGATGCGCACCTTGTGTTTGCCGGGACTCAGGTCCGCGGCAAAGTGGCTATTGAACTTCAATTGGCCAACGCTTTGACCATCGATCTGCACATCCGGATAAGACAGCCGTAACGGCTGCATCCCCGGGTTATCGGCCTTGGGCCGGTACAGATAGACCAGACTGCGATCCTTGTCCGGCTGCTGCGGCTCGAAATAACCGGGGCTGCTACTGCACCCCGCAAACAGAAAAACACTACCGAGTAACAACAACGCTGGCGAACGGGCTGGCTGCATGGGGCTGGATATCCTTGGTAAGAGAGGCCGTTGAAGGTTCAGCTAAGCGCAGTTTTGTATTTGTACAACTTTGCGGGGTGTGCGGCTGTGCCCGCGGCCAGCACCCCGCCGAGTCAGCTCAGCTTTCCAAAGAAACCAGCGGATCAGCAGCGGCCTCTGCCGCCAGTTTCAAGCGGTCAGCCTTGCAGATGTATTTGGGCTTGCTCTTGGGTGCCAATTTGGCGCTGGCCTTTTTCGCATGGGCCTTGAGTAGCTGGTTGATCTTTTTGCGGCGATTCATGGTTTCGGACTCGGCTTGTCAATTTTTGCGAGCAGACGTTGTTCCGTCCTGGCTGCTGAGAATGGTAGGCGTCTGGCTGGTTGCAATCCATAACCTGCCGTCTCAGGTATCGCAGATTGCACGTCGGCAAACGCTGCGACCATGCAAATTGCAAATGCCAGGGTGATATCAGCCTTACACAGGTTATTGATTTATAAAGTGAATAGTTTACCTGTCGAGTTGGCACGGGCGCTGCTCTGTTGTGTGTATCCCCACCACGAATCAGGAGCGCGACACCATGCAACTGGCCATCAACTATCTGTTTCAGTCTTTCCCCGATCAGCAAGTGGCCGTCACCCCACGCCCCGACGGCACCCTGCTGTTGTCGCTGCGCCGTGGCGACCAACAGATCACCAAGGTGATCGCCAGTGAAGCGGTGTTCAGCGAGGCGAAGATCAAGGACGTGGTGCGCGATATTCATCGCGACATCAAACTGGCCGCCGGCGAGCTGTGCTGGAAAGGTGCCGGTGCCCAGTGGGTGTGGCAGCGCCTGCCCACCTACGAAGGCCCGATTCATGTCACCAAAGCCAAACGCTTGTCGCAACGCCCTTTGGTTCATATGCGTGCGCAACTGAACGCAGCGATATCGGCCTGACCCCCGATTTACTCTCCCAGCGACAGACTTGCCCGGCTGCCTACGGCACCGGGATTTTTTTCGCCTTTAGCACGAGGCACACCCCATGCGCGCTCTGACCTATCACGGCAGCCATAACGTGCAAGTCGATACCGTTGAAGATCCACTGATTCAGGAGCCGGATGACCTGATCCTGCGGGTCACCGCCACGGCCATTTGCGGCTCGGACCTGCATCTGTACCGCGGCAAGATTCCCCAGGTGAAACACGGCGATGTGTTTGGTCATGAGTTTATGGGCGTGGTCGAGGAAGTCGGCCCGGCGGTTACCGCCGTCGCCAAAGGCGACCGCGTGGTGGTGCCCTTTGTGATCGCTTGTGGCAGCTGCTTTTTCTGCGAGATGAACCTGCAGGCTGCCTGCGAAACCACCAACCCCGGGCGTGGTGCCATCCTCAATAAAAAGCAGATTCCCTCGGGTGCCGCGTTATTCGGCTATAGCCATTTGTATGGCGGCCTGCCCGGCGGCCAGGCGGAACTGGTGCGTGTGCCCAAGGCCAATGTCGGGCCCTTCAAGGTGCCCGATGAGCTGGACGATGAGCGTGTGCTGTTTCTCTCCGACATCCTGCCCACGGGTTACCAGGCGGTGATCAATGCCGGGGTGAAACCGGGCAGCACCCTGGCGATTTTCGGTGCCGGGCCGGTGGGGCTGATGGCGGCGGCCTGCGCCCATATGCTCGGTGCCGACCAGATCTTTATGGTCGACCAGCACGCCTACCGCCTGGAGTATGCGCAGCGCACCTACGGCGTGATTCCGATCAACTTCAGCGAAATCGACGACCCAGCGGCGGCCATCATTGAGCAAACCCTGGGCTCACGCGGGGTGGATGCGGTTATCGATGCCGTAGGCTTTGAAGCCAAGGGCAGCACCACCGAAACCGTACTGACCGCCCTCAAGCTGGAGGCCAGCAGTGGTGCGGCCCTGCGTCAATGCATTGCAGCAGTGCGGCGCGGCGGCACAGTCAGCGTGCCCGGCGTGTATGCGGGCTTTATCCATGGTTTTCTGTTCGGCGATGCTTTTGATAAAGGCCTCACCTTCAAGATGGGCCAAACCCACGTCCACGGCCTGCTGCCGACCTTGCTTGAGCATATCCAGGCCGGCGAGCTGCACCCGGAAATCATCATCAGCCATCGCCTGCGCCTGGCCGATGCTGCCGAAGGCTACAAGATCTTCGACAAAGCCGACGATGAATGCCGCAAGGTAATTCTGCGGCCCTGAGCGGGCCCTCGGCGCTGCTGCGTACAGCCACCCGGCATGTTCTCTCGCAAAGGCAGACGAAGCCGATGGGGATTGGTCATAAGCCAATTCCCGTCGGCTTTTTGTTGGGTTAAATGGCCAGTGGCTTTCGCACTTACTCAACAGGTATATCGCGGAAACACCTTCACTGCCTCGCTGGAACAGGCCCGGTGCACTACAGAACGGCACGATGGCGAGCGGAAATCCCGGTCGTATCATCCCCTGAGCCGAATGCCCTGATGCTTTGGCATTCGGTTATCCATACACAACACCCTTAAAAACGCTGGATAGCGCGGCAATTGCCCGTGGAAACCTTGCGTATCCAGTTCGCCCAGACAAAAAAGTAGCCAATAGGCTACAAGCGAGATTATGCTCAACGTACTCAGCAAAACACCCGAGTTCGACACATGGCTAGACACCGTGAAGGACGTTCAGGGAAGGACAGCGGTTCTGTGCCGATTGGACCGACCGAACAAGGCAACTTTGGCGATTGCGAACCGGTAGGGAACGGCCTGAGTGAAATGCGTGTTTTTGTCGGTCCAGGCTACAGAATCTATTTTGTGCGCACCGGCCAGGCGGCTTACCTGCTGTTGTGGGGAAGCGATAAAACCGATCAGCCAAGAGCAATCAAGCGAGCGAAAGAGATCCTTGATGCCCTGCGAGGTAAATGAAATGAGCGAAAAAAAATTCAACCCTGGGGATATGCCGGTCCTGGATCTGGACACCTCCACCACCAGCCTCTATGAAGCCTCGCGCTTCCTCGACAGCCCGCAAACCATCAGCGCTTACCTGGCCGAAACGATCAAGGCCCAAGACCCGCAACTACTGATGAAAGCACTCGCCGAAGTCGCCAAAGCCCAGGGCGTTAACAAAGTCGCCCAGGCTGCTGGAGTGAATCGGGAGAGCCTGTATAAATCACTTAAAGGTGGCGAAAAAACCCGCTTTGAAACGGTCCGGAAGCTGATGCGGGCGGTAGGTGTAGAGCTCACCGTACAGCCGATTGCCGTAAACACCCCGACGCCAAACGCGGCGGCAGCAAGCAAAAAACCCGCTACACGAAAAGTTGCCGCACCGGCCAAACCGCCAGTGATAAAACCCGTCACAGCGAAGTAATACGACGCAGCGCACGCTTGCACAACGCCTTGCAAGCTCCTGGCTGGCGACGCGCTACACTCGTTGGGTCACTCTCGGCAAGGAACGCCCTGTATGTACACCCTATTGGAATTCAAGGAACAAACCCGCGCCACCTATCTGAACGCCGCCCTGCGCCAGCACGGCCTGGATTCTGACGTGGTCAATATCGGTGTCGACCCGGAGGGCAACGCGATTTTCTCGATTGTCTGTTTTCGGGTGAGTCAGCTAACCCTGGCCAGGCACCTGATCTACAACAGCCGCAGCTTTATCGGCGATATCCAACCGGAAGTCGCCAGCGAGTTGCAGGAGATACGCCGGCAAAAACGGCAGGCACTGCTCGGCAAGCTCACCTCAGCGCCGGCGCTGTTGTTCGCTGCCGTGGCGTTGATAATTGCTGCTCTGGGTTATCTGTTCGATCTGTGAGGCCGGCAGCAGCGTTGACCGCTTTTCGAGACCCCGGCAACCCGCACCTGGCAACATTGCCGCCGTTTCTGATCGCCACGCCCCTGGGCTTGCGTGCTGTCTGGAACGCCGCGCCAGCCAGGCGATTTCACGCCTTGAACTGGCTGGCCAAACTCAGCGCCCTCGGCTATTTCGCCTTTGTCGCGTTTATTTTGACCCGCGCCTTCCTCGGCTTTTGGATCCTGTACTCGAACGGTTAACCCGGGGTAAAAAACCGCCGGGTCGATTACAGTGACGCCCTAGCCAAAGAACTCGCAGCACCACCATGAAAGCCACCCGCCTGACCCTGCTTGCCCACGCCCCCACGGCCGCGCAAAAACTTGGCCGTTTTCCCGTGGATGAGCCCATCGAAACGCTTACACCACAGCAGCAGGCCACCCTGACTGGTGCCGTTGGCGATTTTCATGGGGTGTTGTGTGCAGCGGAATTACGCACGCAGCAAACCGCGGCACTCTTTGGCGGCGAGTGGCTCCTGGTTCCAGAACTGCAGGATTACGCCATGGGCGACTGGCAAGGCCAGGCCCTGAAAACCCTGCAGGCCGATCAGCCCGATGCCTTGGCGCAGTGGTTGGAAAACAGTGCGATAGCACCGCCCGGTGGCGAGTCGCTGGAGCAACTCTGTGCCCGGGTCGGCACCTGGCTGGACACCTTCCGAGAACCCGGCCACTGGTTGGCGATCACCCATCCCTGGGTGATGCGCGCAGCGTTGGTGCATGTGCTGCGCTGCCCGCCTGCCAGTGCTTATCCAATCGATATCGAACCGCTGTCGATGCTGCAGCTGAGCCGTTACGGCCAGTGGCGGCTACGCGTGTCAGCAGGCAAGCAGATTTAGAGTTACACCGCCGGAATTTCCTCACGCAGCCGCCGTGCTGCCGCCACCATATTCACCAACGCCGCTTCGGTTTCCGGCCAGGCGCGGGTTTTCAAGCCGCAATCCGGGTTCACCCAGAGACGACTGGCCGGGATGCGCTGGGCGGCTTGGCGCAGCAAGTTGGCCATTTCCTCGCTACTCGGTACGCGGGGTGAGTGGATGTCGTAGACGCCTGGGCCGATCTCGTTGGGGTAGGCGAAGGATTCGAAGGCATCCAGCAACTGCATATCCGAGCGCGAGGTCTCGATGGTGATCACGTCGGCATCCATTGCCGCGATGGACCTGATCACGTCGTTGAACTCGCTGTAGCACATATGGGTATGGATCTGGGTTTCGTCACGCACGCCAGAGGCGCACAGGCGGAACGACTCAGCGGCCCAATCCAGGTAGTGCTGCCACTGCGATTTACGCAGCGGCAAGCCTTCGCGAAAAGCCGCTTCATCGATCTGCACGATCCTGATACCGGCAGCTTCCAGATCCACCACCTCATCACGAATGGCCAGCGCCAGTTGCCGCGCCTGCACTTCGCGGCTGACGTCTTCGCGGGGGAACGACCACATCAGCAGGGTGACCGGGCCGGTGAGCATGCCTTTGACGATCTTCTTGGTCAGCCCCTGGGCGTAGCGAATCCAGTCCACCGTCATCGCCGCCGGGCGGCTCAGGTCACCAAAGATCACCGCCGGTTTGACGCAGCGTGAGCCGTAGCTCTGCACCCAACCAAAGCGGGTGAAGGCATAGCCATCCAGCTGCTCGGCAAAGTACTCGACCATGTCGTTGCGCTCGGCTTCGCCGTGCACCAGTACATCCAGGCCGAGCTTCTCCTGTACGTCCACCGCATGGCGGATTTCGCTGTGCATGGCTTCGGTATAGTCGGCCAGGCTCAGCCTGCCCTGCTTGAACGACTGCCGCGCCAGGCGAATGGAGGCGGTCTGCGGGAACGAACCAATCGTGGTGGTGGGGAAACGCGGCAGATTCAAGCCGGCGCGCTGCTTCTCGGCCCGCACCGGGAATGGCGACGGACGCTGGCTATGCTGCGGGTCAACGGCGGCCAGACGTGCTTGCACCGCAGGTTTGTGAATCCGTGGCGAGGCGGCACGGGCGGCCTGCACGGCGTTGCTGACGGCCAGCGCTGCCAACACTTGCGGGTCCTCGGGCGCGCTGACGCCACGGGCGAGAATCGCCACCTCCTGGCATTTCTGCACGGCAAAGGCCAGCCAGCTTTTCAGCTCGGCATCCAGTTGCTCTTCACGGGCCAGGTCGACCGGGCTATGCAACAAGGAGCAAGACGGTGCCACCCACAGACGCTCACCCAGGCGCTCGTGGGCCTCGCGCAGCAGGGCCAGCACCGGGTGCAGATCGCAGCGCCAGACATTGCGCCCGTTGACCACCCCGAGGGACAGAATCTTGTAGGCGGGCAGGCGATCGAGAATGCTCGGGAACTGCTCCGGCGCGCGCACCAGATCGATGTGCAAACCATCTACCGGTAAGTTGGCCGCCAGGCCGAGGTTGTCTTCCAAACCGCCAAAATAGGTGGCCAGCAGTTTTTTCAGCGGCTCGCCCTGGAGCAGGTTGTAGGCGCGCTCGAAGGCGTTTTTCCACTCCTGCGGCAGGTCCAGCACCAGAATCGGTTCATCGATCTGCACCCATTCCACACCCAGCGCAGCCAGGCGTTGGAAGATCTGCCCATAGAGCGGCAACAAGCGTTCGAGCAGATCCAGCTTGTCGAACTCGGTGCCTTTGCTCTTGCCCAGCCACAGATAGGTCAGCGGGCCGATTACCACCGGTTTGACCTTATGCCCCAGGGCCTTGGCTTCAGCCACTTCGTCGAACAGCTGCTCCCAGCTCAGCTGGAACTGCTGGTCCACGGCAAACTCCGGCACCAGGTAGTGGTAGTTGGTATCGAACCACTTGGTCATCTCCTGGGCATGGGCACCGCCGCAGCAACTGTCGCTGACCCCACGGGCCATGGCGAACAGGGTGTGCAGATTGGGTTTGCCGGTGTGTGGGCGAAAGCGCTCGGGAATCACGCCGAAGGTCAGCGAGTGGGTGAGCACCTGGTCATACCAGGCGAAGTCGCCGACTGGCAGCAGATCGATGCCGGCGTCTTTTTGTACCTGCCAGTGCCGGGCCCGCAGTGCGCTGCCGACGGCGCGCAAACCGGCTTCGTCCAGCTCGCCTTTCCAGAAGGCTTCCTGGGCTTTTTTCAGCTCGCGGTCGTGACCGATACGGGGAAAACCAAGGGTGTGGGCCAATGCCATTTGGGGGGTGTGCTCCAAGGAAAATTCAAGGCGCACATATCACCACCCTCGGCTAAGTGAGACAAATTCAATAAATTCTCGATAAAGACGAATAATCCTCACGTTACTCCGAAGGCTGCCGGCTGGTTCTCCACCGTAATCCCATGCCGCTGGTGGCGATCACCCGTACCGGCGTGACGGCCTGGACACTGCGTGCAAGTAACCCATTAAGGATCAAAGCCTTGGCTGTAAGGGTTAGCTGTCTGATCGCGGCATCCGTCCAAAGCGTCCCGGGAATATTGGGAACTCTAGACAATTAACCGCGTACAGCGCCGGGAGCTTCCTAGCGCCGTGTTGCTCGGTGCCGCAGCAAACTTAGCTCAAGCGAAGGCTTGCAACAGACGCCGATGGCGGGCTTCGGCATCGACTTGCAACACCGGTACAAAACGCAGGCTATCGCCCGTTTGCGCCTGGGCCAGACGCGCCAGCGCGTAGGGCGTCAGCGCCCCCACACGGGGATAGCCGCCAATGGTTTGCCGGTCGTTGAGCAACACAATCGGCTGGCCGTCCGGCGGTACCTGAATGGCGCCCAGGGGAATACCTTCGGAGATCAGCGCGGTGCCCTGGTACTCCAGAACCGGGCCGAGCAAGCGGATGCCCATGCGGTCGGCGCGGCTGTCCAGTTGCCAGGTGCGGTTGAACAGATCGAACAGCGAGCGGCCGCTGAAATCGCCGATCTGTGCGCCCAACACCAGCTCCAGCGGCTGCTGCAGACTCAGGTGCGGAATCCGCTCTGCCGGCAATTGCCGAGCCTGGCTGCCGCTACCTTCCCAGCGCAACTGATCGCCGCTCTGTAGCGCCCGACCATCGCCCTGCAGGCCGCCCAGCCCTTCGCGGCTGACGGTACTGACGCTGCCCAGAGTGGGCGCACAGACAAAGCCCCCCGGTGCCGCCAGATAAGCACGCAAACCGGATTGCGGATGGTTAAAGCGCAAGCGCTGGCCGGCACGCAGGGTAAAGCTCTGCCAGGGCTGCAGCGGCTGGCCATCGAGGCTGGCGGCCAGATCCGCGCCGGCCAGGGCCAGCACGGCGTCCTGCTGCAGCAACACCTCAAGACCACCCAGGGTGATTTCGATCACCGGCGCATCCAGGGCGTTGCCCAGCAGCCAGTTGGCCCAGGACATCGACAGCCAGTCCGCCGCGCCGCCCTGGGTCACGCCCAGATGGCGCACGCCAAAACGGCCACCATCCTGCAACTGCACCAGTGGCGTGCTCTGCTCCACCCGCAGGCCCTTCATGGCAGCGCCTCCAGCGGGCTGTCATCGCCACCCAGGCGGATAAATTCGGCGTGCTCGATGGCCACAAAACGCACCCGGTCGCCGGGTTGCAGCAGGCTGTAGCCGTCGAGTTCACGGTTGAATAAAGCCGTGGGCGTGCGCCCCAGCACATTCCAGCCGCCCGGTGAGGTTTGCGGGTACGTGGCGGTCTGCCGCTCGGCCAGGGCCACGCTGCCCTGGGTGACCCGCTTGCGTGGAGTCGCCAGGCGCGGCGCGGCAAGTTCCGGCACCACCAGGCCCATATAGGCAAACCCCGGGGCAAAACCGAGGGCAAATACCGAGTACTCATGGCGGCTGTGCAGCTCGATAACCTGGCTGACCGACAAGCCACTGCGCCTGGCCAGCAGCGCTAGTTCGGGCCCTACCTGCGGGTGGTACCACACCGGAATTTCCTGCAAGCGGCCAGCGCCCTCTTCCACTGGCTGCAAATCCTGCAAAGCCTCGGCGATCAACTCACGGGCTTGGGCCGAACCGATCCGCTGCAAATCGTACTGCAGCATCAGAGTGGTATAGGACGGCACCAGATCGATCAGCGCATCGGCAAACACCGCCCGCAGCCGCTGCGCGGCGGCAAGCAGCCAGGGCATATGGGCTTGGTCGATTGCATCGAACAGACGCAGCATCAGGCAATCGATGGCAACGACTTCAACCCGCACCTTCATACCGATTGCAGCTGATCGAGTGCCTGACGAATACGCTGCACCGCGGCCACCGAAGCGGCGTTGTCGCCATGTACGCAGAGGGTATCGACCTGCAATTGCAAAGCGCTGCCATCGCTGGCGATCAGGGCCTTGCCCTGGGCCAGATCCAGGGCCTGGGCGACGATCCGCTCAGGCTCGTGATGCACCGCCCCCGGCAAGCTACGCGACAGCAGATTGCCAGCGCCATCGTAGGCGCGATCACTAAAGGCTTCGAACCACAGCGGCACGCCAAATTCATCGCTTAAGGCCTGGGCCTGGCGGTTGTCGGCGCGGCCCAGCAGCATCAGGCGCAAGCCATCGCCGTAACTGGCCACCGCCTGGAATACCGCACGCAGCAGCGTGGGGTTGCTCATCATGTCGTTGTACAGCGCGCCATGGGGTTTGACGTACTCCACCTGGCCGCCCTGGGCGCGACAGACACCGGCCAGCGCGCCGAGCTGATAGTGCAGCAGATCCATCACTTCCTGCGGCGAACAGGCCATGGAGCGGCGACCAAAGCCAACCAGGTCCGGGTAGGCCGGATGGGCGCCAATCCGCACCTGATGGTCAAGGGCCAGGGCCACAGTTTTGCGCATGGTGCCGGGGTCCCCGGCGTGAAAGCCGCAGGCGATATTGGCGCAGTCGATAAAGGGCATGACCTGTTCATCCAGGCCCATGGACCAGGTCCCAAAGCTCTCGCCGATATCGCAGTTGAGTAACAGCATGGCCTTCTCCTATCGCTCCCACGCCGGAGCTTCAATGCGCAAACCATGCTGGCCGTTATAGGCAGCGCGCTGGGGTTGCTTCCAGCCCTGCAGCAAGGCGGCGTCGAGTGTATAGATTTCAACGCCCAGGGGGCGACACACGCTCAACGGATCTTGCGCTTCCGGCCCCCACATCGGCAGCGACAGATCGCCACCCGGGCAGGTAGAGAGCGCGCAGAGCAGGTCGATTTCGGCAAAGAACTCCAGGTAGTCACCCTGCTTGGCCGGGCAGGCTTTCATAAAGTACAGGTCGTCATCGTTGAGGCCGGTGCACTGAAACACATTGAGCACATCGTGCACGTCGAACTCGGTGAGGCCATGGGGCAGCACTGCGCGGGTCAGGTTGGAATGACAGTGGTGATGGAAGTCTTCGCCGGTGAGCATCTTGTTCACGTAGGGATCGCAGCGGGTGCCGAGCAGATCGTGCAGCCGCCCGCCATGTTCATCGATGCCGTAGGCGGCCAGGCTGTCATCGGTGATGGTCACCAGCGGACGCAGAAACGGCAGGTTCGACCACAGGCGGTCGTAGGTGCTGACGTGAGCGCCTTGCAACTGACGGGTGCGCGCGGCCCACAGGCGCTCGCGGGGGTCGTTGGCGTTCCAGATATTCAGGTCGCCAACTTGTGGGCCGACCGGGGTGGTGATGCGAAATACATGGCCCGCCGGGACGTTCCAGGCGCGGCCGGTGCGAATCGGGATTTCGAAGGATTCCAGCAAAGTGCGTGCGTCTTTGCGTTCGCGGATACGCTGGTAAAAAGCCTCATCCACCTGCAAGGCCGAGCCTTTGCTGACCTGATAGGCGGCTGGGTAGTCTTTGTAGGCCTTGGGCATGGACGGGGTTCCTTTTATTGACGGGTTTTAAGGTCAACAGCATCGCGGCCAACGCCCCTCCCCCATGGACCGTATTTCTAGGTGGAAGGGGCTTTGGCCGCGAGCTTTTTCTTCCCTATACAGGGAGAAAATCTAGATCAGCTTGGCTTCCAGCACTTCGTTGCTGGGGTGGACGTCGTACTTGGGCCTACTGCCGGTTTCCGCTATGAAGCCCTTCAAGGAATCGGGGCCGATGTAGTCGAACCAGTTGGAGATCCGCACCACCGGTTCTGCGGCCATGGCCGTGGCGCTGGCCCACAGCAAGGTGCCAAGCACCAGGGCGAAGAATTCAGGCCTGCCCATGGGTCGCGCGCTCATAACCTTGCAATACGTTGACGGCATTGATGCCGATGGCTTCCACCGCATAACCGCCTTCCATCACAAACAAGCTCGGCAGGCCGAGGGCGGCTATGCGTGCGCCCATGGCCAGATAGTCCGGCGAGTCGAGTTTGAACTGCGAAATCGGGTCTTCTTTGTAGGTATCGACACCGAGGGAAATCACCAGCACATCCGGCGCATACGCCGCGATCTTATTGCAGGCATCGTCCAGCGCAGCACTCCACTCTGCCCAGCCACTGCCAAGGGCCAATGGGTAGTTGTGGTTGCAGCCCTCGCCTGCCCCTTCGCCGGTTTCGTCGGCGTTGCCGAGGAAGTACGGGTACTCATCCAGCGGGTCGCCATGGATGGAGGCGAACAGCACATCGCCACGTTGGTAGAAGATTTCCTGGGTGCCGTTGCCGTGGTGGTAATCGACATCGAGGATGGCCACGCGCTGGGCACCCTGATCGAGGAAGGCCTGGGTAGCGATGGCGACGTTATTGAGGAAGCAGTAACCGCCCATAAAGTCGCTGCCGGCGTGGTGCCCTGGCGGCCGGCACAGGGCGAATGCGGAGCGCGCGCCTTGGCGCATATGGTCCTGGGCGGTAAGCGCGACTTGTGCCGAGCTGTAGATCGCCTGCCAAGTGCCGGCGGTGATCGACGCTTCGGTATCGAAGCAGTAATGCCCCAACTCACCGATCAACGCCCGAGGAATCGGCCCGTCGCGGCGCAAGCGGCGACCGGGAAAGCACGAGGGCAACAGATCGCAGCTATGGCCTTCGGCGGCCCAGCGCGCCCAGGCGTTTTGCAGAAACGTCAGGTAGGCACCGTCGTGGACCCGGGCGATGGGCGCGAGGCCGAAGTCCTTGGGCTCGATCACCGCGCCAAGGTTCTGCTGCTTGACCCGCGCCAACACCGTATCGGCACGGCTGGGCATTTCAAAACAGGGCTGCAACTGGCCATCGACCCATTCGGCCTGGCCGTGGTGCAGACGGTGGTCGTCGCTGTAGACGGTCAACATTCGGGGCGCTCCTCATCAGTGTTCTTGTGCACACATTGTGGACACAGGCGTGACAACGGGTGAACGCTGGCGCAGGCCAAAAGGGGATAGATATGGCCAATTTTTATGGCCGAAATAACTACGAACTGGTAGGAGCGGCTTTAGCCGCGATGCTGTTAAAAACAAAGAGCATCGCGGCTAAAGCCGCTCCTACGGGAACGAGGGAGTCAAACCCGGAAATAACCCGGCGGCTGCCCGCTCCAGCGTTGCAAGGCGTGGCGCAGGCCGGCGGTTTCGCTGAAGCCGCGCAGATCGGCAGTGCAAATGCCACTGACTTCCAGCACCGCCTCCGGCGCGTGGCCCTGGGCCTGGGCCTGCAACAAGGCCACAGTGAGCGTGGACATATGCAGCGAATTGAGCCACGACGAGCGGGAGACCAGCGCCTCAGCCATGAACAGTCAGTTCAGCTGCTCTTTACGCCGGTACGGGAACACGTCGATCACCTTGCCGGCGCGAATCGCCTCCTGCAGGCTCTGCCAGTACTCGGCCTTGTACAGATCGCCATGCAGCTCGCTGAACAGCTTGCGCTGGCCCATATCGGCGAACAGGAAAGGCGGGAATTCCTCGGGGAATACATCCAGCGGGCCAATCGAATACCAAGGCTCGGAGGACATCTCGTCTTCCGGATAACGCGGTGGCGGAATCACCCGGAAATTGGCTTCGGTCAAGGCGCAGATTTCGTCGTAGTCATAAAACACCACGCGACCGTGACGGGTGACGCCGAAATTCTTCAGCAACATATCGCCAGGGAAGATATTCGCCGCCGCCAGTTGCTTGATGGCCAGGCCGTAGTCTTCCAGCGCTTCGAGCACTTGGGCCTCATTGGCGTGTTCCAGGTAGATATTCAGCGGTGTCATGCGCCGCTCGGTCCAGCAGTGGCGCACCAACACTACGTCACCTTCCAGCTCGACGGTGGACGGTGCCACTTCCAGCAGCTCGGCCAGGCATTCGGGATCGAACTTGGCCTTGGGGAAACGGAAATCGGCGAATTCCTGGGTGTCGGCCATGCGCCCTACCCGGTCGACACTTTTCACCATGCGGTATTTCTCGATCACCGTGGCGCGGTCGACGTTCTTCGATGGCGAGAACTTGTCCTTGATGATTTTGAACACGGTGTTGAAGCCCGGCAGGGTGAACACACTCATGACCATGCCGCGTACACCGGGGGCCATGATAAAGCGGTCATCGGTGTTGGCCAGGTGGTTGATCAACGAGCGGTAGAACTCGGATTTACCGTGTTTGTAGAAGCCGATCGAGGTGTACAGCTCGGCGATGTGCTTGCCCGGCAGAATGCGTTTGAGAAAGCCGACGAACTCCGCCGGAATCGCCACATCGACCATGAAATAGGAACGGGTGAAGGAGAAGATGATCGACACTTCGGCTTCGTCGGTAATCAGCGCATCCACCTGAATGCCGCGCTCTTCGCGGTGCAGCAAGGGAATCACCAGCGGCCATTGCTCGTCGCGGGTGTAGATGCGGCCCACCAGATAGGCACCTTTGTTGCGGTACAGCACCGAGGAAAACAGCTCGATGCACAGCTCCGGGTCTTTGCACACCCAGTCCGGCAGGTTGGCGCGCAGTTGGCCTTCCAGGCGCGCCAGGTCGCGGTTGAGGTTTTCGTAGGGCACGCTGAATTTGTAGTCGTGGAAAACTTGCTCGAGCATGCCGGTGAGGTTCACCTGCGGCATATAGGTGCGGGTTTGCGCACCGCGCTCGTGGCTACGCAACGACGGCCGGGTGGTATGGATAAACATGCAGCCATCGCTGATCAGGTCATGGCTGAACAGGCCGCAGAAGATCGAGTTGAACCAGGTTTCCGCCAGCTCATCGTCGAACCGGCTGTCGATCAGGTTGATATAGGCGCTTTTCACCAGCGGCCACAGGTGCACGTCGAGCAGCACTTCATCTTTCAGCTTCTCGTGCAGGCGCTCGCCCACTTCACTGACTTTCTCTTCGTACAGATTGATTCGCGCTGCCGAGGCTTGCTGGGTTTCCTGCCATTGCGCCTGCTCGAAGCGGGCACGGGCACCATCGGTTATCTGTTTGAAATGCTCGCGATAGTCATCGAAGCCGTCGAGGATCAACCGGGCGATATCGGCGGCGGGCCATTGCTGGGGCATAAAAAACTCTCGGCAGTTGAATGAAAGCGACAACGAACGCCGAGCTTAGCCAGATGACGCGCCAAGAGAAAGCCACCCGAGAAGAATCTCCGCGCTGCGTGTTGCTAACGTGGTGTCGCTGGCAACCGGCGGATCTCGGGCAATATCAATGGCTCGGTGCTCAAGGGCTTCGAGGTGGAAAGCCGCCCGCCACGTTGGGCTTCGCTTCGCTACGGATCGCCTGCCCCTCTCCATCCAGCCCGCGCCGGGCCAGAAACGCCGCGAGAAAATCAATAAAGGCCTGCACCTTGCCGGTGGCACGGCGATGGCTCGGGTACACCGCCAATATATGCGGGCCAAAGGCATCCGGGTCGATCTCGTAATCAGTCAACACCCGCACCAGCCGGCCATCGGCCAGGTACGGGCCAATGCTCCACTCCGGGGTATGCAACAGCCCGGTGCCGGCCAGGGCTGCCGCCAGCAACAGGTCGTAATTGTCACTGCGCAGCCGCGCCTGCACGGGATGGGCCAGGGTCAGCCGCTGGCCGTCACGCTCCAGGTACCACAGGTGTTTGTCCAAGGCTGAATGCTGATACACCAGCCAGTGGTGGGCATTGATGTTGTAAGGCGTGACTGTCTCCGGCATGCGCGCCAGATAAGCCGGGCTGGCACAGATAAAGATGCGGTTGCGGCCCACCCGCCGGGCAATCAGCCCGGGCAAATCACTGGGGCCTTCACGCAGGGCCAGGTCGTAGCCGCTTTCCACCAGATCGACGAAGGCATCGCACAAGTCGATATGCAGGGTCAGTTGCGGGTACTGCGCAAGAAAGCCCGCACACACCTCATCAAGAAACGCCCGGCCAAAGGCCAGCGGCGCGGTAATCCGCAAATTGCCGTGCAGGCCGTGCTGCAACTGACCGATTTCTTCGCCCACCTCATGCAGCCGCTGCAGCACTTGCCGCGCCGTTTCCAGATACAGCCGCCCAGCCTCGGTAAGCACCGTGCGCCGTGTGCTGCGTTCGAACAAACGGCTACCCAGCTCGGCCTCCAGATGACTGACCGCCTTGGTCAGGGCCGACGGCGTCTTGCCCAATTGCTCGGCAGCGCGGCTGAAACTGCCGTGTTCGGCGGTGGCCACAAACATGGAAAGGGCACTGAGTTTGTCCATGAGTTTTTCCAATCAGGCAAAAGGGTTTTGCTCCGCCCAGGCGTTCTGCCCGCCTGGCTCAGCCGCTAGTCTCGCCACCAGACCAATAAATACAAGGGGTTTTCCATGAAAAGGTTCATTCCGAACCTGTTGGCACTGGCAGTGGCTTTTTCCTCGATGGAATCGATGGCCGCCGCCGATCTGGTGTTGTTCAACGGCAAAGTGTTTACCGCAGAAAGCAGCCAACCCAAGGCCCAGGCCCTGGCGGTGGAAAACGGGAAAGTGCTGCAAGTGGGCAGCGATGCCGAAATCAAAGCGCTGGCCGACGCCAACACCCAGGTTATCGATCTGGCTGGCAAGGCCCTGATGCCAGGCATGATCGACGCCCACTCCCACGCGATTTTCGGCGGTCTGGAAATGGCCGCGGCGAATATGGCCGATGAAGTGGTGCCCCTGGCTGAACTGGAAAAACGCCTGCAAGGCTGGCGTGCCGATGGCAGCGCCGGGCATGGCGAAGTCCTTACCGTAGGCGGCATGAACTCCGCCTACTGGGCGCAAGCCGAAGACCTGGGCAAACGCTTTAGCCAAGGCCAATGGGCCAACACGCCGATTGCCTTTATCGGCAGCGACCACCACACCGGCTGGGTCAATGCGGCCATGCTCAAGCGCGCCGGTATCGACGCCAAGCTGATCAAGAATCTGCCGGCGGCTGAAGCAGACACCATCGGCAAACTGAAAAACGGTGAGCCCAATGGCTTTCTGGTAGACGCCGGCTGGGACCGCGCCGCCAAAGTGCTGCCGCCACCCAGCGATGCCGTGTTGTTTAAAGCCGGCCAAGCCGCCGTGAAATACAACAACAGCTTGGGCATCACCGCCTGGATGGACCCCGCCGCCAACGCCGCACCGGGTGAGGCGGTGTTCGCCATGCACCCTACGGAGAAATCCGTCGGCATTATTCCGGTGTACAAAGCGCTGTCCGAGAACGGCGAACTCACCGCCCACGTCGCCGCGCTGCTGGTGGCCAATGGCAAAAGCCGGCCGAGCGATCTTGATGTATTGGCCAAGGTCCGCGATCAGTTCCAGGGCATCCCCAACCTGACCCTGCCAGGCATCAAGATCTTCGCCGACGGCGTGATCGAATACCCGGCGCAGAGCGCGGCGCTGATCGACCCTTACAACAACTCGAATAAACGCGGCGAGCTGCTGATCGACCCGCAACACTTCGGCGAACTGGTCAGCGCCATCGACGCCCGTGGCTGGCTGGTGCATATCCACGCCATCGGCGACCGCGCCGTGCGCGAATCGCTGAATGGCATCGAGCAGGCCCGCAAAGATCGCAACAGCGGCATTACCCACTCGATCACCCACTTGCAGTTGGTCAACCCGAAAGAGTTCGCCCGCTTCAAACCGCTCAACGTGATCGCCGCCATGCAACTGCTGTGGGCCGCGGGCGATGAATACACCATCGATATGGTCAAGCCCTACGTCAGCGCCTTCGCCTTCAAATACCAGTACCCGGCGCACTCGCTGCTGAAACAGGGCGCGACCATCGCCGGTGCCAGCGACTGGCCGGTGTCCAGCCCCAGCCCCTGGCTGGCGATTGCCCAGGCCATCAGCCGCGAAGGCGTGAAAGGTGTGCTCAACGCCGACGAACGTATCGACCGCGACACCATGTTCTACGCCTACACCATCAACGCGGCACGGACCATTGGCCTGGAGAAACAGATCGGCTCGCTGAAAGCCGGCAAGGCCGCCGACTTCGTGATCCTCGACCGCGATGTGTTCACCGTCGATGCCAAGAGCCTGGGGGAAACCCAGGTGTTGAACACCTACTTCGCCGGCAAACAAGTGTACGCACCGGCGCTGTAGATCAAAAGCATCGCGGCTGAAGCCGCGCCTACGAGAGCCACGCAATCCTCCGTAGGAGCGGCTTCAGCCGCGACGCTCTTGGCGACCTCAAATAAAAAGCGTCACCCCCGCTCCGCCAACGGCCTGTTGCATCCAGGCCCGCGGCGAAGCCTTACCTCGCACTGCCCATAACAATCACAACATTGGGAACACACCATGAAGCACTCCACCCGCGTTCTGCTCGCAGGCCTCGCCCTGTTTCCGCTCGCCAGCCAGGCCGCCATTCCCTTGAATGACGACTTTGCCGTGCAGGTCGATCTGACCCTGGCCAGCGACTACCGCACCCGCGGCATCTCGCAAACTCAGGGCGACCCCGCCGCTCAGGCTGGTGCCACCTTGCTGCACAGCAGTGGCCTGTATGCCGGTGCCTGGACCTCCAACGTCGATTTCGGCTTCGGCCTGAAAACCCGTCAGGAAGTGGACTACTACGCCGGCTGGTTCTGGCAGGCCAACGACGACATCAGCCTGGACCTCGGCTATATCAAGTACGCCTATCCGAAAGAGGGTCAGTTCAACCAGAGCGAGGTCTACGGCATTCTCAGCGCCTATGGCTTCAAAGCGGCGGCCTACTACTCCAGCGACGCGCCAACTGTGGCCGGCGAAGACCAGGACACCCTGTATAGCTACGTCGGCTATGAAACCACCCTGCCGGCCGATATCGGCCTGAAGCTGCGTTACGGCCGGATGGATTTCAAAGACCCGGCGTACTGGTCGCAAAACGGCACCGGCAGCGAGTCCTACCGGGAGTGGGAAGCCAAGCTCAGCTATGAGCTGTTCCAGGTCACCTGGGGCTTGAGCTATATCGACACCGACCTGTCCGATGACCAGTGCGCCAGCAACTACGGCTTCACCGACACCTGTGGTTCGACAGTGGTGGCCAGCGTCAGCAAGTCGTTCTGATCTTTAGCTGAACACCGGCAGCGGCGCTGGGCATATTTTGCCGGTGCCGCACCGTTGCTCACCCCAGCTGTAACGTGGCTGCAATCTTTCCGACTTATTCTCCGGGCACTTTCCACCGCTCTAGAATAAGGTCCCGCCGCATGCCGCGCGCTCTGGCTGTAACTGAACGTGATACATGGATTCGTACCGTCACCTTCCTGGTGTTGGGTTTTATCTGCTACGCCTTGCCCTGGTCAGTGTTCGCCGCACTGCCCGCCTCCACCGGTGATACCCCGGCGCTGCGTATCCAGGGTTCCAACACCATCGGCGCCAAACTCGGCCCGGCGCTGGTCAAAGGCCTGTTCGAGCAACAGGGCCTGAAAAACATCCGTATGGAACCCACCGGCAACGACAACGAACAGCGCGTGATCGGGCAGAACGCCCAGGGTCAGAACGTGCTGATCATTGTCGCCGCCCACGGCTCGGGCACCGGCTTCGTCGCCCTCAAAGACGGCAGCGCAGAACTGGCCGCCTCCTCGCGTCCGATCAAGGACAGCGAATACCAGGACCTCAACGCCCTCGGCGATCTGAAAGGCCGTGGCGCCGAGCAGATTATTGCCATCGACGGCCTGGCGATCATCCTCCACCCCAGCAACCCCCTCAGTGCCCTGAGCACCGAGCAGCTGGCGCAGATCTTTTCCGGCGAAGCGAAAACCTGGGAAGCGCTCGGCGGTCGCGGTGGGGCCATCCACCTGTATGCCCGCGATGACAACTCGGGTACCTACGACACCTTCAAGGAACTGGTACTGACCAGCCACGGCAAAACCCTGGGGGCCGCTGCCAAGCGTTTTGAGTCCAGCGAACAGCTGTCCGATGAAGTCGCCCAGGACCCGGCCGGTATCGGTTTTATCGGCCTGCCCTATATCCGCCAGGCCAAGGCCGTGGCCATCGCCGATGGCGACTCGCAGGCCATGCCACCGTCCACCAGCCTGATTGCCACCGAAGACTATCCGCTGTCGCGCCGGCTGTTTTTCTACCTGCCGCCGAACGTCAAAAACGCCTGGGCCGACGCCCTGGTGAAATTCGCCCAGAGCCCTGAAGGTCAGGCCATCGTGGCCAAGACCGGATTTATTGCGCAAACCGTGCAAGCGATCAAAGTAGCGCCCAGCAGTGACATGCCCAAGAGCTATCAGGACCTGGCCCGCGACGCCCAGCGTCTGTCAGTGAACTTCCGTTTCAAGGAAGGCAGTGCCGCGCTGGACAACAAATCCCACTACGACCTGCAGCGGGTGATGGACTACCTGAAAGACCACAACAAGCTCAACCGCAGCGTGGTACTGCTCGGCTTCGGCGACCCCAAGGCCGACCCCGCCCGCGCCGCCCTGCTGTCCAAGCTGCGGGCCATGACCGTGCGCCGCGAACTGGCCAAACAAGGAGTGATGTTTCGCGATATCGACGGCCTCGGCGACGAACTGCCGGTGGCCGCCAACAGCGCAGAAAACGGCCGGATCAAGAATCGTCGGGTTGAGGTGTGGGTGTACTGACACCGGGCTTTGGCTTGAAAACAATCGCGGCTGAAGCCGCTCCTACGGGAATGCACAATCCTTAGGAGCGGCTTCAGCCGCGATGCATTTAGTCCGGTTTATTTACCCCCCGCCCCCCACTTGCGCCACATGCAAGCCCGTCCCTAACCGCTACAAACTCCTACAATTGCGAGCTCGACCGCACGCCGTTACTCTTCGCCCTGCGGCGTCGTGGGCCGTGAACAGGGAGCGGCAATGAATAACGTGCATGTCGAGTATGTAAAGCTACGCGGGCAGCAATGCTGGCGTGTGCGCATCGGCTACCGGGGGGTGACCTTTCAGGAAGAACTGGCCGCCCGCACCTTCGCCGCGCAACTGCACCAACGCCTGGCCTGGCTGCGCGCCAAGGATAGCCAGGGCGATGAAAGCGACAACGAAGATCCGCTACGCTGACGACCGCACAAGCCGCCTAAGGATTCAGCGGCAACCACAGGCTGAACACCTCCCCCCTGCACCACTCTCCACCGCCCACTCCACCCCTCCGCCCAAGGCCTGGACACGACTGCGAATATTGCCGATGCCACGGCCACCGCGCTGCCGGGCCAAAGCCGCGACCATCATCGGCCACCGGCATGCCGGCTGCGGATTTCACCGACCAGGCCGGTGACCAGACAGAACGCTGGGGACTATAAGATTCCCGCCCTGACCCTGTGTGCGCAAATCGCCAACGGCCAGACCGGGTTTACTGCGCATAGCGAACAGCCCTGAAACACAGGGAGTCGCCTTGCTGGCGGAAGCGCTTTTCGTCAACAAAGCGTTTTTACAGAAAACTCTGCCGCCCCTCTGCTCAAGTGGACGCCGCGCCAACGGAAACGACCACTTACTTCCCTGTTGCGCCCCCTATCACCATCAAGGCTCATTGACCCTGATGGAGTAGATGCAATGGCTTACTCATACCTATCCACTCGCTTACGCGCGCTGCGTCCGGCCGCCCTGGTTTTCACCGCATTGCTGATTGGTGTTCCTGTTGCGGCGCAAGCGACTACCGTCTGCGAAAGTGGGCGAATTTTGCAGATGCAGTTTGCCGCCGGCGGCGGGTTTGCCGACGACGGCGGGTACAGCGGCGGTGGGCCCGCCCTATACATACGAACAGAACACCAAACTGGTGCAGACAGTCTGCGCGCCACTAACTACTTTGGCCGCAGGTCGACAAAAATATACAAGCACAATGTCTGGCACGACATACGCTGGGCAGATCGCTTGAGTTTGCTACGCATGGCCTATGTTCTGCAGCAACCCATCAACATCACCGCCAACAACTCAAGCTGCCAAGGGGTGACGGACGAGTTCACCATTACCCTGTGCCGCACGGGTGACAGCTGCTGATCACAAAGCCAACGCTCGCGCGGCAGAGGCGACGCCCCCGGACCCTCGCTGACGCCGCGCCAACGGGTCCAATTCAAGCTGGCATCGACTGCCCATCGCGACGTGCATTGATCAGCCAGTGCTGGCCATCCAATAACCGCCTCCAAAGCACTTGATCGCGGCTTTTTGCAGAAAACTCCGCAGCCAGCCTGCGCGCGCGCGCCCCGCTGCGACGGAATGGGCTACTTACGCAAAGCCTCCGCCCTCAACCACCATTAAGTCTCATTGAACTGAAGGAGTAGCTGCAATGGCCAACCAAAACCCACGCACCCTCTTCCAATCGCTGCGCCCTGTCACCCTCGCTTTCGCTGCGCTGCTTATCGGCATACCCACTGTGACGCAGGCTTATACGGTCTGCGAAAAAGGTCGAGTCAAGCAGATGGAAATTCGTAGCGGCGGCTACGGTGAGTTGACTGTCAGCACCGATAACACTCCCGCTACATTGAGCGGACGCCAATACAACTGGGCGAACAAACCTGCTGCGGTTATGTGGCGTCCTAGTGTTGACATTGACTATACGAACACGAGGGACCGCACGAGTTTGCTACGTGCCGCGAACGCTGCGCAGCGCCCCGTGTACATCGTAGCCAACGACCCCTTCTGCTTCGGCACAACGGACAATTTCGCAATAATCTTGTGCACGCCAGGCGACGGCGACTGCTAATCGCAACCGGACTACCTGGCAGCTAAAAGCCCCATGTGTTCGTGGGGCCTTCGCCCCACATACATCGGGTAGCTGCGAAATTGGCCACTCATATAGCCTGGATTCGAGGCGATAGTTCTAACCCCTCTATCACGGCTGAAAACCTGGAAAATTACGCTCGCTGGCGGAACGTTTCGACAGCCTCGAACCAGCCCGACTTTATGCAGAAAGCTCCGTTGTATATCTGCTCATGTAAACCCCAGATCACCGGAAACAGCCACTTACTTCCCCGCTAAGCTGCACATCACCATCAAGGCTCATTGACCCTGATGGAGTAGATGCAATGGTTCACTTAAAAGCCTTCCCACGCTTGCAGTCGCTGCGCCCTGCCACCCTGTTGCTCACCACTTTGCTGGTCGGCATCCCAGCCGTCGCCCAGGCATTTACGGTCTGTGGCGAGGGCCGAATCCAACAGCTGGAGATCTCCAGCGGCGGCGATTATGTCGCGCTCGTGCGCACCGAAAAGCAAACCGGCGTAGCCGGCCTATTCGGACGTACCAGCCTGGGTCTTCCCGCAACAAGAATAGGGTACGTCGACGATGGCGGGTTTCACGAAAGGCGCATGCGCTTGCTAGATCGCATGGCTTTTCTGCGTATGGCCTATGCGCTGCAACAGCCCGTACAAATCATTAGCAATGGTGGTAACTGCACAGCGACATCTGACTGGTTCACCATTATCCTGTGCCGCACCGGCGACAGCAGCTGCGGATAGTCCTGGACATTGCTTCTGCGGCCGAAGCCACCGCCGTTGGCGGGTGCGTCGGCCGCTATCCCCCCGCCATTCGCCAATGGCCATAGTTCACGGCACGCGTCTCCCCCTGATGGCGATTGACCAGGGCTTTTTGAAGAAAACTCCGCAGCAAACCTGCTCAAGCACGCCCCTTTACGACGGAAACAACCACTTACTTGCGGTCTCGGCTGCGCAGCATGATCAGGGCTCATTGAACTGAAGGAGTAGCTGCAATGGACCACCCATACCCGCGCCGTCTGTTCCACTCTATGCGCCCCGTCATCCTGGTGCTCACCTCGTTGCTGATCGGCATCCCAGCCGCTGCCCAGGCATATACGATCTGTGAAAAAGGTCGAATCACCCAACTGCAACTCAGCAGTGGGGGCGACAGCATCGTCTTGGTTAGCACTGACAATAGTCCCGCCGCAAACTGGCAGCGTCACCTTTTATCCACAGGCAAGTACGCCACCCTGATGAAGCAGAGCGGGTCGCCTAAGGCACTGTTCCATAACTTGCGCTGGAAAGACCGTTTAGCCCAGCTGCGCACCGCCTACGCGCTGCAGCAGCCAATTATTGTCCGCAGCAATGATGGGGACTGCAGAGGACCAACGGACGAGTTTATGGTGATCTTGTGCCCCCAGGACGGCAGCGCGTGTGAAGCGCCATAAAACCCAAGCAATCAGGACCTGAGCACAAAACAAACAGCCCGCCGCCATTGCCGGGCTGTTTGTTTTTCAGCGTTCGTTCAAAACCGCTCTGTCACCATCCTGAATGGATAAGGTGCCGCCTTGTACTTGCCGATCCGGCCACGCTTGGGCAGCTGCACCACCTCTTTGTCGGTGATGTCCTTGTAGGGAATCTGTTTGAGCAGGTGGCTGATGATATTCAGGCGCACCCGGCGTTTATCTTCGGAGTTGGCCATATACCAGGGGGCCCAGGAGGAGTCGGAGGCGGCGAACATATCGTCGCGGGCGCGGGTGTAGTCGTCCCAGTGGCCGTAGGACTTGAGATCCATGGGCGACAGCTTCCACAGTTTGCGGCCGTCGGTTATGCGCTCTTGCAGACGCCGGGTCTGTTCTTCGGCGCTTACTTCCAGCCAGTACTTGAGCAGGATGATGCCGGACTGCACCATCATCTTTTCAAACAGCGGGATCACCTTGAGGAAGTTGCTGGACTGTTCTTCGGTGCAAAACCCCATGACCCGTTCGACGCCGGCGCGGTTGTACCAACTGCGGTCGAAGATCACCACTTCACCGGCGGCAGGCAGATGGGTGAGGTAGCGTTGCGCATACATCTGGGTCTTTTCCCGCTCGGTGGGTGCTGGCAGCGCCACCACGCGAAAGGTCCGCGGGCTGACCCGCTCGGTCAGCGCCTTGATGGTGCCGCCTTTGCCAGCGCCGTCGCGGCCTTCGAAAATAACGCAGACTTTCAGGCCCTCACGCTGCACCCATTGCTGCAGCTTGACCAACTCGATATGCAGCTTCTTCAGCTCCGCGTCATAAACCTTGCGCTCCAGGCGCTGCCCCTCGGTGTTTGGCGTTTTTTTTTCCTGCTTTTCCTGCTTTTTTGCTTTGGCCATTCTGCGCTCCGTGACGTCTGTGCACGCAGCCCCCGCCTGGCGCGATGGCTGCACTGGATACTAAGCGGGGTGAGTATGGTTCAAGCCCGCCGAGTTGCCAGAAAGCCATGCGCCGCCGTCAGGTTTCGATGCCCTGGCTGACCTCGCCCGCAGGTACTTCGCTATCGCCTTTAGGTTGCTCACCTTCGGTTTTATCGAGAGGCTTGCCGAGCAGTTCCTGGGTGGATTTCTGCGCCTTATCGATCTGCTCGTTCAGGCTATTGACGGTATCGCTGAGCGTTTCGCGGGCCAGCTCCTGGGCCACTTGCCCGGCCTTATCGGTGAGTTTTTGCGCCGACTCTTCGGCAGCGTCGCAGCCTGCCAGGGTCAGGCCCAACAGCGTGAATGCGGCAATGGGTAATCGCTTCATAGGGAAGTTCCACAGAGGTGGCGCGCCCCGGCTTGCCGAGGCGCTGCGTTGATTAGCGGCGTTCGGTTTCGCCGGCGGAGTCGGAAAGCGGCGCGTCGTTGCGGGTCTTCCACATCGACAGCAGCACGCCACCGAGCAACAGGCCGAGGGTCACGCCGAGGGAGATCACCGGCGGCGTCTTGCCAATGATGCCGACCAGGAAAATCTTGCAGCCGATAAACACCAGCACCAGGGCCAGGGCGTACTTGAGGTAGGCAAAGCGATGGATCATCGCCGCCAGGGCGAAATACAGCGCGCGCAGGCCGAGGATCGCGAAGATGTTCGAGGTGTAGACGATAAAGGGGTCCTGGGTGATGGCGAAGATCGCCGGCACGCTGTCCACGGCAAACACCAGGTCGGCACACTCGATCAACAGCAGGGCCAGAAACAGTGGCGTAACCCACAGCTGCGTACGCCCGCTGGCATCGGCTTGGCGGACAAAGAAGCGGCCGTGGTGCAGCCGGTCGGTGACACGCAGGTGTTTGCGCAGGAATTTCACCAGCGGGTTCTGGGTCAGGTCCGGGTGATCGTCGACCTTGCTGAACAGCATGCGCACGCCGGTCAGCAGCAGGAAGGCGCCAAACACATAGAGAATCCAGCTGAATTCGGCGATCAGCGCCGCCCCCAGACCAATCATCAAGGCGCGCAGCACGATAACCCCGAGGATGCCCCAGAACAGCACCTCGTGTTGGTACTTACGCGCAATGGCCAGAAAGCTGAAGATCATCGCCATCAGAAACACGTTGTCCATGGACAGCGATTTCTCGATCAGAAAGCCGGTGTAGAAATCCATCCCGGCATCGCCGCCCTTGATCTGCCAGACCCACAGGCCGAACAGCAAGCCGGCGCTGATATAGCCGGCGGACAGCAACAGGCTTTCCTTGACGCCGATTTCACGGTGCTCGCGGTGCAGCACCCCGAGGTCGAAGACCAGCAGGCTGATAACGATGGAAATAAAGACCAGCCACAACCAGCTGGCAGTGCCGAGGAACTCGGCCATAAGGAACGGTTCTAGGGTGCTCATAAGGCTCCTCCTAAGTCGAAGTTGTACAAACTGCAACTCCGACATGGCAGCTGAAAAGCTGTCAGAGGGGCCCGGCGTCGCCGCGCCAATTTACCAGACGAGGTACGAGGCTCAAGCGTTGACTCATTGCAAAGTGTCTCAACCGGCGGCTGAGCTATGGCGAAAATCCTTATCGCTCGACCTGCCCGCCTATTTCAATACCCCCAGTAACGACCACACCCGCCGCGCTTCGGAGTCGGCGGAAATAAGCTCGCTCAGCAGCTCATTCAGCGGTTTGTTGCCCCACTCCACGGCCCGCTTGATCAGATAGGGCACCGGGCTGTGGGGTTCGGTTCTGGCCAGGTAATCGGCGATGACCAGCAGTTGCCGGTAGGCTTCTTCGCGGCTGCCAAAGCCAGTAGCAGGATTGCTGGCATTCGCGCTGTTACTGGCTGCCGGCTCCGCAGCGGCTGTTGGCGCAAGATCGGCCTGGGCCGGTTCCAGGGGCAGCGGTTGCAGCTGCACAGGTTGCTGGGGGTGCATGGTGATGAACTCCTGAATCAGCACGGCCAGGGCTGCCATGACTTCCCGCAGCGCGTGGTAACTGGGGGCAAGGTCCTGCAGCTGCACATCGCTCCAGAAGTCCAGGCGCTGCAGATCGTTGAAGCTGGCTTCCAGGCTGCGCTGGCGTTGCAACCAGAAAGCCAGTGGGGTTTCGCGGATCTGTTCGTTGAGTTTCTGTTGCTGCAGACGGGCCTGCTCGGCGGCGGCTTTGGCGTTTTTGTTGTCGCCACCCTGCACCTGTTGCTGCTGCAGTTGCTGCCATTGGTAGAGGGTGAAGCTGGCGAAGTCGCCGCTGTGCTCGGCAAACAAGGCGGTACGGGTATGCAGGATTTCGGCGTATTGGCGGGCCAGCCAATCCAGAGGCGTTACCCGCCAGCTCTGGTCGTTGTCCTCAGCTTGCGGATGCAGAGCGTCGGGGTAGCGTTCGCACAGGCCCACCACCAGGGCCAGGGCTTGGGCAAAACCCTCGATACCACGACGATGCAACCAGGCTTCACCCAGCCAGGCGGCGACCATCAGGTCTTTGCTGCGGCTGCTCAGCAGCTCGCTGGCGAGCTTTTCCTGGGCGGCCCAATCACCGCGTTTTATTTCACTCTTCCACACCCCGGTGGGCAGGCTGGTGTCGTCTTCGCGGCGCAGTTCGCGCAGTCGGTCGAAGTCATTGTCGTAGCGCAGGCTGGGCCCGCATGGGCTTTCTGCAGACAGCGGGGCCAGCAACGGTTCCAGCTCTGCGCTGCCGGTCATGGAGCCTCCTGGGCGCTGAGCAGCGGCGCGCTGCTGGTGCGAAATGGCGATAGGGGCGCGCGTACCGGCAATGGCTGCACCGATAACGGCAACTTGCCGCCTTGGGTCAGCAGCGACAGGCGCAGGTACATCTGCGCCTGGGTTTCGCTGCTATAGGGGGCGTACACCGGCAACTGCAAGGTCAGCGGAAACTGGGTGTAATCGACGCTGGCCTGGCGTTGCACCGCCACGTGGGAGCGCATCAAGCGCAGCAACGCCCAGGGCCCGGTGTATTCCCAGCCGGCTTCCAGATCGTTGACTGCCAGGCTCGGCTGCTGCGGATCATTGGCCGGGCGTTGCGCGCCATTTTTGGCCCAGCGCAGCATCAGCTTGATCGGCTCACCGACGTTCCAGTGCAGGCGATTCTGCTCGTCACTGGGGTACACCAGAGCCTGGTTACCGACGTACAGCCCCCAGGCAATGATCTGGTCGGCACCGCGCTCGCCATCACGGTCGGTGCGCCATACCACGTCCATATCCAGGCCCACTATCCCGTCCTTGTCACGCACGAACAACGGCCCGAGCCAGGCCCGCGCCTGCTTCAGGCGTTCGAGGAAATCCTGAGCGGCGAGCTTGTCGCCCGAGGTGCTGTAGGCCAGGCCGTTCTCGGCTTGCGCCAGGCTGCTGTCGATCAGCTGCACCATATAGCGCACCCGCTCCGGGTCGGCGTCGGCGGCAGCCAGGTCGTAGGAGAAGGGAAAACGGTTGGCCAGGTACTGATTGAAGTGGTCGGCCAGTTTGGCCCAGGCCTGCGCGCCCAATTGCTGTTGCAGCTGGGTACAGCGTTGCTGAGCCTGCCCCCACAATTGCTTGGCGCGCAGCGAGACATCGTCGGCCCCCTGGGGAACGCTGGCCGTCTGCAAGATGGTCGCGCAGCTTTGCGCGTCCATTTCGACAAAGTCGCGGCTCAGCAGCTGTTCGAACTGCACCGGCGAACTGGCCGGATTCTGCCCTTTGTACTTGATCATTTCCTCATTCAAGGCCAGCAGCCGGGTGACATTGGCGTAGTCGGAGAGGCTCAGGTTTTCTTGCTGCAGACGTAACCACTCCAGCGCCGGCCCATGCTCTTCGGTGGTTTTCTGCATGATTGCGAACTGCTGCGCCAGGGTCTGCTTGAGCTCTTGGGTGTCGCTGGAGCGATACAGCTCCAGCCCCAGGTTCTTGCCGCCGCTCCAGGTTTCAATGGCAAAGCGTTGGCGAAATACCGGCAGGTTTTCGATGGTGTTCAGTGCCCGGCTGATATCGGCCAGGGCGCGGCGATTGAGACCGTCCCGCAAGGTGGCCGCCAGGTCCGGGCGCTTGAGTTCGACAAAGGCCTTTTGCAGCAGCAGGGCCTTGTCGGCGGGCACGTCGAAGGTCTGATCGGCAGTAAGCCGCGGCAGGTTGGCGCGCGACTCCAGGCTGTACCACATGGCGGTGGCGGCAGCGTTTTGCGCGGCCCCGAGGATCGCCGCACGAAAGGCCGGGGGGATCAGCGGCAGTTCGTGGCTGGCGTAGTTTTTGTAGCTGTCGAAGTAATTCAACGCCGCGCCCAGGCCATTGCTGTCCACCAGTTGCGTGCGCCCCTGGGCGTCACCCTGGCGCATGGCGATGGCTACAAAATCGAACTTCAACAGGCTATCGATGGCTTTATCCAGGTTGTTGATGTCCTCCTGCAGGGCCAGCGCGCCGGTGCTTTTTTGCACCAGCAGATTGTCGTTGGCACCGGCCTGGGCCACCCATTGCTCGCGAAAGCTGTTTTGCAGGCGGGTGGCCTGGCTTTCCACTGACTGCTGCTCGTCAGGACCGAGCAGAACACTTTTGCCCGCGTCGTCCAGCAATGCTCGGTAGCCCGGTACCAGATCGCGGCCGTTGCTGCGGCTCCAGGCCGCGTTGGTCAGGGTGATCAGGCCGCGCAGGTCTTCCACCAGTTCGCTGACTTCTTCCAGCTCTTGCAGGGAGTTGCCGTAGCCGCCGCGCAGCTTGTCGACATGGGCGCGCAAGTAGCCAGCCGGCTGAACAAAGTTGTCGCCCAGGGAGTACTGCACCAGCCACTGCTGCATCAGGCGCTGGAATTGCTCGGCAATCTTGCTCCGCTCTTTTTGCAGGTCGAGGGGTTGCAAGGTCGGCGGCAGGCCCTTGCTCAGCACCTGGTTGTAGTAGTTCTGCTGGCGCAGGGTGCCAGCGTTGAGGTTGGTGGCCAGCGCGCTGTTGCTCATTTGCGCCAGGTCGTCGAGGGGGCCATTGCGGTTGCTCAGCGCCTGGGTGAACAACTGGTTCTGCTGTTCGACCCGCAGCGCACCTTCCACCAACGCCCGGGCATTGAGGTAGTTGGGCCACTGCTCGGGGTCACTACTCTGCGGGTTGGCGGTGCGCCCGCCTTTGTTCTGCATGCGGCTCAGGCCCTGATACTGGGCTTCCATCAGGTCGTGCAGCGGGTTGTACAACTGGGCCAGGGCACTGGCGCGGAGAATCTCGGCCAGGTCGCTGTCCAGCGAGGAAAACCACGAGGTGGGAAACGCCAGGGAGGTGTAACGCCAACGCGGTGCCTGCTCCAACACACCCCAGAAGATCTGCACATTCTGCTTGGTCAGTTCGCGGCGCCGGCTTTCGTCGCCGACCGCCACATAACGGCCCTCCGCTTGCTGCAACAGGCTGGCGAGTTTGTTGGCGTCATTGACCGCATCGCGCCAAACCCAGGTCATGCCCGCCAGCCAGACCACCGCCAGCACCACGGCACCGATGCCGACCACCTGCTGCCAGCGTTGCCGCACCCGCAGGATGCGCGGTACCGCCAGGGCCAGACCTTGCTCGGCAATCAGCCGGGTGTGCCACAGCCGACGGGCAAACAGACTTTGCCGCAGCGGCACCGCGGCCCAATCGGCGTCGGCGGCGCTGCCTTGCGCCTGGCTGGCGGTGAAATACAGGCCACGAAACCGCGGCGCTTCACCCAGGGCATTACCCTGAAATACCGGATCGAGCACTACTTGCAAGTTGCTACGCATGGCCTCGAATTGGCGTGGCAACTGGTACAGCTCTTCGCTCAATTCGCCGCTCAGGGTACCCAGTTCGATCACCGCCTCGGTCACCGCGCGAGTGACCTGGGCCAGGGCGTTGTCGCTCCACTGCGATTGCCACATGGCATCCATGCCGTAGGGCGAGGTCCAGCCCAGAATCACTTCACGCTGCTCCGCCGGTAGCGCCGCCATAAACGCCTGGAAGCCGGGCACCGCTTCCATCTCGGTGACCAGCACATACACCGGCAGGCTCAGGCCCAAGCGCTGCAACAGGTCGATAAACTTGCGCCGCGCCGCCAGCCCATGGGCCAGGGCCTGTTCGTCGTTGCTCAGGTGACGCGCCGGGATGGTCCACAGCAGCGCATCCAGCGGCCGCCGTGAACGCAGACGCAGCAGCAGGCCGAGCAACCGCCACCAGGCGGCCAACTGCGGGGTCACCCCTTCGTCGGCAATAAACAGCGCATCGGGAACCACCAACACAGCGCCATCGGGGTCGGCCCACCAGCGGCCGAACCAGGCGGGTTTGCCTATGGGATTCAAGCGCCAGCTGGCACACAACTGCGCGCCCTGTTCGTCATCGCCGAGCAGCAACAGCCAGGGCAGCTCGTAGCGATCATGCACCGCCAGGTCGCTTTCCATCTGCCGCAACGCCGCGTAGAAGCTGCGCAGCGCCAACCCCGACTGGGTGCGCAACCACCACACCAGCAGCGCCACGGCCGCCAGCACCACAACCACCAGCAGCAGCCACAGCAGCATCGAGGCGACGCTCATGGCTCCTGCTCCACAGTGGTCGCCGAGGCCAGGTGCAACACCGGCTCCAGCGCCTGGGTGATATCCCGCCAGAACAGATGACCGACCAGCGACAACAGCAGTACCCCTACCCCAATCGCCAGCCCCAGGCGCAAACCATCGGGCAGCGAGCGGCGCACCGGCAGCCGGATCGGCGCGACGTCGCTGGGTAGTTCGAGGGTTTCGGCCACGTCGTCGTAGCTGGGCTCGCGTTGCCAGGCGAAGGTGAACAGCGCATGCCGCCACTTTTCATGGATGGCTTCACCGCGCGGCCCGCGCAGACGGCCATGGAAACCGAGAATCAGGCATTGCAGGTAGACGTTGGCCAGATCGCGACTGGCCGGCGCGCGCTCATCGAGCAGTTTCTTGATCGCCACCGGCAGACGTTCACCGGCATTGCGGCTGCCATATAAACGCGCCTCCAGCGGTTTCTCCTGCCACGCGCCCTGGCCGGCCCAGGGGCTGAACAGCAGGGTTTCATCCACCAGGGCGACGAAGGCATACACCAGGGTCTTGACCTGCTGCCCGGAGGCATCGCCGACGCTGGCAAAGGCGTTACGCCACAGACGCCGGCTGATCTGCATGGCGGTGTCCGCGGTGCGCACCACCAATTGGCTATCGGCCTCGGCGTCTTTATCCAAGGCGTTCCAAGCCACCAGCCACTCCTGCCAGGCGTGACCAAACGCCGTACTCAGCGGCGACTCATGCAGCCCCTGCACCCGCAGCGCCCTCATAAAACGTCCTTATCTACGCTATGCCACGTCGCTTTCATTGGCGATAAACAACACCACCTGCCAAGGACTGCCGCCCTGCCCAGGACCTGGGGAAACGATATTCAGCGGCTGGGCCGGATCGAACCATTCGCCGGCGGCCTGCAGCACAAAAATGCGCGTGTCATCGCCCACCCCATAGGCCACCTGCTCCTGGCGGCTCATGGCCTGGTGCGGCAAGCCACTCATACGTTGCCGCACCAGGGTCGGCACATGCACCGCCGAGGCGATCACCGCCCGCGCCAACCAATCGGAGGCGGCCTGCTCATGACTGCCGGCCGGCATACGCAGGCCGATCACCAGGCGCTGCCGGCGCTGTTGCAGGTCCGGCAGCAGAATGCTGAAGCGTGGCCCCTGTTGCTCGAACGGCACACTGCGGTAGCCGGCGCGCACCAGTTCGAGGGTCATGCTCAGCCAGGCCAGCACCTGCTCGTAGCCTTTGCGCAGGTCGAGATAATCCAGCCCGGCAAAGGCCGGCACGCCGGCCACCGGGTCCAGCGCGCACCAGCTGCCGGCCATGCCGGTGAGCGCGCTGTAGAGCTGCTGCGGGGAACTGATGCGGCTGTTGAGTGCGGCTTCCACTTCCGGCAAACGCGCCCACAGCGCCGCCAATTGTCGGCGAATCTCGTCGCTGTCGTCCTCGTTGCCGGCCTGCTGTGCATGGCGCAGACGCCCGGCGAGAAACACGCATTTCTCCCGCGCACGGGTACACAGGGCACTCACCTGGCGGCCCAGCACCGACTCCGGCAGCACCCGCGGTGTGGGCGCCACATAGGCCAGCTGGATATAACCGCCGCCCTCTTTGCCGACCTTCAGCAACGGCAGGCAGATCGCGTCGGCGCGTTGCGCTTCGGTGATCAGGCGCAGATTTGGCCGCCACACGGTGATGGCTTCCGGGTGTTCGCCACTGGCCAGATCCGGCAGTGCCTGGCCGACCACCGACTGCAGGCGGCCCTTGAGCGGCACCAGTTGGCCGGCGCGCCACAGCGGGTTGATGGCCAGGTAGACAGTGACCATGGCGTTGCTGGCGGTGTCGATGGCGGCGGCGATATCCAGCTCCAGCGGCGTATCGATGCCGGGGGTCAGTTCCACCGGCAAGCCATCGGGCAGAATCGCCCTGAGGGCCAGCACCCGCACCCGCCCGGCGCAGAGGGCGACGGGGTCCAGATCGAGTTCGTTTACCCCCCAGAACCAGGGGTTCGCCGCCTGCGCCAGATGGGCGGACAGTGCTTCCGCACGCAGCCCCTGCAATTGGAAATGCTGGGGCAGTAGCTGCATGCCTTCATGCCAGCAGACTGCGTCTGGTAGTCCACTCATACCATCCTCCGCAACTTCCCGTGTTGAGTCGCAACGCAATGTTGTGACCGCCGCAGTCCTTGCCGCAACCGAGGAAACTAGCGCGTCTGTTCGTCACCCAGCAGGCGCATGTCTCTACTGTCGAAACGCAGCCGCACCTTGCTTTCGTCGCCCAGGCGCAGCCGATGAACACCGGGACTGTTATAGCCGGCAAAGACCAAAAGTCCAGCCGCTGCCTGACCGCGTAGCGGGAAGTCGTCGGCCTGCATAAATTGCCCCGGAACCAGTTCCAGGCTCCATACCGACAACTGGTCACGGTAATCACGTTGATATTGCTCGCGCTCGGCGAACCATTGGCGGGCCGGAATTGCCGACAATTGCTTGAGCAGTTCGGGGTCACGAATGGCAATGAAATCAACGGCTATGGGGGTGTCGTTGTTAGCCCGCTGAGACACTTCCAGGGTCAGCGCATCGAGCTGCACCTTGGGCCCGAAAAAAGCGCAACCACCCAGCGCAAACACTGATGCCAGAGCGGTTGCGTGGCATAACATGACGAGCTTTGCCGGTTTCATAGGTGTCCAAATAATTCGATTTGCATTTTTATAGACCTGTTCTAGCTTGTTGGGTAGTTCGCTGGACCAGCCCCGTAATCGGCCAGTGAATCAGGAAGGATCGCAGACAGCAGGCTGGTTTTTTTCCTGCCCCGTCATGCCTGCGATCCGGCAAAGGAGTGCGGTGGCCGGGGAGACAAGTTGGTTGAAACCTAGCGACAGTCCAGCAAGGCGCCTATACGCCGGCGGACTCAACGCCGCAGCTTTCATCCAGCCTGAAAAGCCGATGCATTGCGCTCGACACATGCATCGGAGCCCAACGTCATGGCTGAGAGTACCCAGCACAAGCTAGACCGCATTCGCCCACCCCGCGTCCAGATCACCTACGACGTTGAAATCGGCGACGCCATCGAGAAGAAGGAATTGCCGCTGGTGGTTGGCATCCTCGCCGACCTCTCCGGCAAGCCGGAGGTGGCCCTGCCGAAAATCGGCGAACGGCGCTTTATCGAAATCGACCGCGACAACTTCAACAGCGTGATTGCCTCCATCGCCCCGCGTGCCGCGGTGCAAGTGGATAACACCATTTCTGGCGACGACAGCAAGCTCAACGTCGAACTGCGCTTCAACCACATCGATGACTTCGATCCGGTCAATATCGTCACCCAGGTAACCCCGCTGCGCCGCCTGTTCGAAGCGCGCCAACGGCTGCGCGACCTGCTCACCAAACTGGACGGCAACGACGACCTCGACAAGCTGTTGCAGGACGTGGTGGCCAACACCGAAGGCTTACAGGAAATCAAATCGGCCCGCCCGGAAAGCGAAGCCGGCAGCGCTGAAGCCGCGCCCAAAGGCAAGGCCGCCGCCGATGCCGAGCCGCCAGCCGAACCCGAAGCCTGATAGCCAGCCCTTTACGTTCAAGGAGGATTCGCCGTGGCCAAGTCCAGCGAAAGTAAAACCAGCGAAAGCACCACCCAGACCCTGTCCCTGCTCGACCGCATCATCGCCGAAGGCCGTATGGCCCACGATGACAGCCAGCAAGACTATGCCCGCGACATGCTCGCCGAATTCGCCACCCAGGTGCTCGACGAAGGCATGGCCATCGACAAAGACACCGTGGCCATGATCAACGACCGCATCAGCCAGATCGACGAGTTGATCAGCAACCAGCTCAACCAGATTCTCCACCACCCCGAGGTGCAGAAACTGGAAGCCTCCTGGCGCGGCCTGCACCTGCTGGTGCAAAACACCGAGACCAGCACGCGGCTGAAACTGCGCCTGCTCAACGTCAGCCAGAAAGAACTGCAGACCGACCTGGAGAAGGCGGTGGAGTTCGACCAGAGCGCGCTGTTCAAGAAGATCTACGAAGAGGAATACGGCACCTTCGGTGGTCACCCCTTCAGCCTGCTGGTGGGCGACTTCACCTTCGGCCGCCACCCGCAGGACATCGGCCTGCTGGAAAAACTCTCGAATGTCGCCGCAGCCGCCCATGCGCCGTTTATTGCCGCCGCCAGCCCGCGCCTGTTCGATATGAACAGCTTCACCGAGCTGGCCGTGCCCCGTGACCTGGCCAAGGTGTTCGAGAGCCAGGAGCTGATCAAGTGGCGCTCGTTCCGCGAAAGCGAAGACTCGCGTTATGTCTCCCTGGTCCTGCCGCAGTTCCTTCTGCGCCTGCCCTACGGCCCGGAAACCCTGCCGGTGGAAGGCATCAACTACGTCGAGGATGTCAACGGCACCGACCACGGCAAATACCTGTGGGGCAACGCCGCCTGGGCGCTGACCCAACGCATCACCGAAGCCTTTGCGTTGTACGGCTGGTGCGCCGCGATTCGCGGTGCCGAAGGCGGTGGCGCGGTGGACGGCTTGCCGGCCCACACCTTCCGCACCAGTTCCGGTGACATCTCGCTGAAATGCCCCACCGAAGTGGCGATTACCGACCGCCGCGAGAAGGAGCTCAACGACCTCGGCTTTATCGCCCTGTGCCACAAGAAAAACACCGACGTGGCGGTGTTCTTCGGCGGCCAGACCACCAACAAACCCAAGCTCTACAACACCAACGAAGCCAACGCCAATGCGCGTATCTCGGGGATGTTGCCCTATGTGCTGGCGGCCTCGCGCTTTGCCCACTACCTGAAGGTGATCATGCGCGACAAGGTCGGCAGCTTTATGACCCGCGACAACGTGCAGACCTACCTGAACAACTGGATCGCCGACTATGTGCTGATCAACGACAACGCCCCGCAGGCCATCAAGGCCCAGTACCCGCTACGTGAAGCGCGGGTCGACGTGTCGGAGATCGCCGGCAAACCCGGTGCCTACCGCGCCACGGTGTTTCTGCGCCCGCACTTCCAACTGGAAGAGCTGACCGCGTCGATCCGCCTGGTGGCCAACCTGCCGCCACCGGTAGCAGCCTAACCCCCGACCCCGCAAAACTGAGGCCCGCCCCTTAACGGGCGGGCCGTCGCGCGAACCTATTGGCAAGGAGTAACAAGCGATGGATGCGATCATTCTCGACCTCGGCGGCGACATCAAAGGCGACTGCCTGCTTGAGGGTTACATCGACAAAATTGAAATCATGTCGTACAGCCACAACGTGGCCATGCAGGTGACCAACGACGTCAGCAACTCGGAACGCACCTCCGGCAAACCGCATATCGGTGAGTTCACCGTTACCAAGTTCATCGACACCTCCACCCCCTCCCTCAACGAATTCTGCTGCGCCGGCAAACCGCTGCCCGAGGTGAAAATCACCGTCGGCCGCAACGCCGCTGAAGGCGACGGCAAGATCCTGCCCTTTATCGTCTACACCCTGAACAACGTGGTGTTTTCCAACGTCAGCGTCAGCGGCGGCGCGGGTGGCAAGCCGGTGGAAACCCTGTCGATGAACTTCGTCAAGATCAAATGGGAACTCACCGCGCAAAAAGACGATGGCAGCAAAGAAGGCACCGCCGCCTCGACCTGGGACCTGGCTGCCAACAAGCTGATCAAAGCCTGACGTAAGCGGCCATGCGCCTTGTCGATACGGGCCTGCAGCCGCCGCTGTTCGAGCGGTTGGCGGCAGGCGACGAAAGTGTTTTTGACCGGGCTGCCCTGGCCGCGTCGGTGCGCGCGGAATTGCTCCGCCTGCTCAACAGCCGACGGGCCATCCGCCCGCCGGGCACGGCGCTGACCATTCTCGATTACGGCATCGGCGACTGGACCGCCCTGCAAGCACAACGCCTGGATGACCGCCGCGCGCTGACCCGGGATATCCGCAGCGCCATCGCCCACTTCGAGCCGCGTCTGCAGCTCAGCGAAGTGGATGTACAGCCGGCCCAGGATCACCCGCAGCGCCTGCAGATTCGCCTCAGCGGCATGCTGCGCCACGGCAGCCAGCAGTGGCCGGCGGTGTTTGTAATCGACAACCTGAGCAGCACAGTGGAGGTGCGTCTTGAGTGACTCCATCGACGACCAGCTGCTGGATTATTACCAGCGCGAGCTGACCTGGCTCCGCCATGCCGGTGCCGGCTTTGCCGCACGCTACCCGAAGGTGGCCAAGCGCCTGGAACTGGCCCCGGGGGAATGCCCCGACCCCCATGTGGAGCGCTTGCTGGAAGGCTTCTCGCTGCTTGCGGCGCGCCTGCAACGCCGCCTGGACGATGACTACGCCGAGTTCAGCGACGCCTTGCTGGAGCAGCTCTACCCCTTGGCGCTGCGGCCGTTGCCGTCGTGCGCCATCGTCCAGTTCGTACCCGATCCGACCAAGGGCAACCTCGCCGAAGGCTATCGCTTGCCCCGCGATACGCCGCTGTTTGTCACCACCAGCAGCGGTGCCAGCATTCACTTTCGCAGCACCGCCGACACCCTGCTGTGGCCACTGGAAATCAGCGAAGCGGTACTGCTGGATGGTGATGAAACCCAGGCCCTGACCGGTGTCGCCAACGCCCGCTCGGCGCTGCGCCTGAGCCTGCGCTGCAGCGATGGCATTGCCTGGAATGAGCTGAGCATCAGCAGCCTGCGCCTGCATCTGGCTGCCTCGCCGGTGGTAAATGCCGGGCTCTATGACTTGCTCTGCGCCCATTCCATCGCCGTGCTGTGCGGCCCCGCGGGCAGCCCACCGGTGGTCCAACAGGGCTTGCCGCAAGCCGTGGGTTTTGCCAGCGAACAAAGCCTGCTGCCGGATGAAACCGGGTTGCACCCCGGCCTGCGCCTGCTCGCCGAATACTTTGCCTTCGTGGAGAAATTCGCCTTCTTCGATGTGCCGCTGCAGGCACCGGTCAGTGAGGAAGAAACGCAGTACCTGTACCTGGTGTTCGACCGCGCCCCGGCCACCCGCCTCAGCCTGCAACCCAGCGATATCGCCCTCGGCTGTACGCCGGTGATCAACCTGTTCCCGCGCACCTCCGAGCCGTTGCGCCCGGACGGCACCCGCAGCGAATACCGCCTGGTTGCCGACAGCCACCGCGAAAACAGCGTGGAAATCCACAGCATTCGTGGCCTGCGCGCCACCTCCCCGGCTGGCGTGCAGCGGGTGCCGGCCTTCTACGGCTACCAGCACGGCGCGGGCGACAATCGTCTGTACTGGCATGCCCGGCGGATTGTCGGTCTGACCCCCAATCGCCTCGGCAGTGACCTGCTGCTAAGCCTGGTGGACACCCACTTCGACCCGCTGCACGACGCCCCCGAATACAGCCTGACCGCCGAGCTGCTGTGCACCAACCGCCACCTGGCCGAAGCCCTGAGTGCAGGCACGCGCCTGAGTTTCGAGCGCCCCGGGCCCATCGCCCACGCCCATCTGCGCAACCCGCCGACGCCGCAAAGCCTGCCCAAACTCAGCGGCGAATCACGCTGGCGGCTGGTATCGCAACTGACCCTCAACCACTTGTCCCTGGTGGAAGGTCCGCAGGCGCTGAGCGCCCTCAAGGAGATGCTCGCCCTGCACAACCTGCGCGACGAGGCCAGCGCCCGGCGGCAAATCGACGGCCTGCACAGCCTGGTCAGCGAACGCATTGTGGCGCGGGTTGGCGAGGACGCCTGGCGCGGTTGGCGCAACGGTTTGCAGGTGCGCATCAGCCTCGACCCGGAGCATTTTGTCGGCAGCAGCGCGGTGTTGTTTTCCGGGGTGCTGGCGCAGTTCTTTTCGCTGTACGCCACTGCCAACCGCTTTGTCAGCACGGTATTGGTGCAAGCCGATAAGGAGATCAAAACGTGGCAACCCGAAGCCGGCCAGCCCCTCGTCCTCTGAGCGAACACCTGCGCGCCGAGCCGCAGGCCTTCGAGCTGTTGCAAGCGCTGCTGGTATTGGAGCGTGAACAGCCGCGCGCCACCTCCCTGGGCTGCGGCACCTCCCCCGCTGCCGAAGCCGTTCGCCTGCGCGGCCCGCTGACGCCGCTGTTCGCCGCCAGCCAGGTGGAAAGCCTGCTCAGCGACGAGGACGGCAAAACCCAATTGACCACCCCGGTGTTCGGCCTGGGCGGCCCCGATGGCCCCCTGCCCTACGCCTATCAGGAATGGCTGCAACAACGGGCACGCCTGAAAGACCATGCACCGGCGGCCTTTCTCGACCTGTTCCAACACCGCCTGCTCAGCCTGCTGTACCGCGTGCTGCGCAAACACCGGATCGCCCTCGGTTTCGGCGTGCCCAACGCCAGCCCGGTACAGGCGCAGCTGCGCGCCTTCACCGGCTTGCTGCCCAAAACCCTGCAAGAGCGCCAGGCCCTGAGCGACTCGGCGATTCTGTCGCGCAGCGCGCTGTTTATCGGCGGACGCCGTTCCCTGGCCGGCTTCAGCACCCTGGTGCGGCAACATTTCGCCCAGCCGGTGCAGGCCAGCGCCTATGCCGGTGCCTGGCGCAGTATTCCCGCCGCCAGCCGCAGCCGCTTGGGCCGTGGCGGGCGCAACCTGAAACTGGGGCATGACGCGGTGGCCGGCTCGCGGGTCTGGGACGAACACGCCGGTATCAGCCTGACCTTGGGCCCGCTCGAGCCGCACCAGGCCAGCGGGCTATTGCCCGGCGGCGAAGCCCATAGCCAGCTCGCCAGCCTGGCCAGTTTCTACTTCGGCCCGGACCTCGACTGCACCCTGCGCCTGCTGGTGAAGGGTGCCGCGCCGCTGAGTCTGAACCGCCAGGACGCACCGCGGCTGAGCTGGAACACCGGCTTGCAGGTACAGGCGAGCGGCGCTACGCACCTGATCGAAACCCGTCTGCAACCGACGGCGCAGGCCTGAGCATGGAACTCGGCAACCTGATCAGCCGCCTCAACGGTGATTGCCGCCGCGCCCTGGAGCGCGCCGCGCAACGCTGCCTGCAACGCACCCACCACTATGTGGAAATCGAACACCTGCTGCTGGAACTGCTGGATATCGAAGGCGGCGATTTCGCCTGCCTGCTGCCCCGTTTCGGCCTCGAACGCGATGCCCTGAGCGCAGAGATCAACCAGGCCCTGGAGCTGTTCAAAGCCGGCAGCACGCGCACGCCGGCCTTGTCCACGCAGACCATCGGCCTACTGGAAGATGCCGTGGTGCAAGCCAGCGTATTGGGCCTGGGCAGTATCCGCTCCGGCTTGCTGCTACTGGCTCTGCTCGACCGCGAAGAACGCCGCACCCTGCTGCTGAACAGCGCCTCCTCCCTACTGCGCATCCCCCGCGACGCCCTGCGCAGCAACCTGCTGGAATGGACCCAACCCTCCAAGGAAAGCCCACCGGGCACCCGCAGCGGGCAAAGCCCGAAACGCGACGAAGCGCCCGACGAAGAACCGCTGCTTAACCAGTACACCCAGGACCTGACCGCAGACGCCCGCAACGGCCGTATCGACCCCATCGTCGGCCGCGACGGCGAGATTCGTCAGACCATCGATATCCTTCTGCGCCGCCGGCAGAACAACCCGATTCTGGTGGGTGCCCCCGGCGTCGGCAAAACCGCGGTGGTCGAGGGCCTGGCCCTGCGCATCGCCGCCGGTGATGTACCGCCGCCGCTTAAAGACGTCAGCGTGCGGGTACTCGACCTCGGCCTGCTGCAAGCCGGGGCCGGGGTAAAAGGCGAATTCGAACAGCGCCTGAAAGGCGTGATTGATGCGGTACGCAGCGCCGACAAACCGATCATTCTGTTTATCGACGAAGCCCACACCATGATCGGTGCCGGTGCCGCCGAAGGCTCAAGCGACGCCGCCAACCTGCTGAAACCGGCCCTGGCCCGTGGCGAGCTGCGCACCATCGCCGCCACCACCTGGATGGAGTACAAAAAATACTTCGAAAAAGACCCGGCCCTGGCCCGACGTTTTCAACTGGTGCAAGTGGAAGAACCGGACGAAGCCACCGCCGTGGAGATGCTCCGCGGCGTGGCCAGCAAACTGGAGCAACACCACGGTGTGCAGGTGCTGGACGCCGCCATCCACGACGCGGTGAAACTCTCGCACCGCTATATCTCCGGTCGGCAACTGCCCGATAAAGCCATCAGTGTGCTGGACACCGCCTGCGCCCGCGTCTCCCTTGGCCAACATGACGTACCGCCACCGCTGGAAAGCCTGCGCCATCGCCAGCAAGCCCTGCACGAGGAACTCGAACGCCTGCGCCGCGAACAGGCCACCGGGCTGAAACACAGCGAACGCATCACCGGTCTGGAGAACGAGGCCGCTGCCAATGTGCTGGCCATCCGCGAACTGGAAAAACGCTGGGGTGAAGAACGCGAAGCGGTCAGCGAACTGCTGCTGACCCGCCGCGAACTGCTGGCCTTAAGCGAAACCCTCGACGCCGCCACTCCGGATGAAGAGCTCGACGGCCGCATCGATCACCTGGCCGCCGAACTGGCGCGCCTGGAAAGCGGCCTGGACGCCATTCGCCAGGACGACCCGCTGGTGCCCGAACAAGTCGACTCGAAAATCGTCGCCGCCGTGATCGCCGGCTGGACCGGCATTCCGGTCGGCAAAATGCTCGCCGACGAAGCCCACGCCGTACGTACCCTGGGCCTGCGCATGGGCCAACGGGTAATGGGCCAGAGCAGCGCCCTGGGCACCATCGCCCAACGCCTGCAAGCCTACCGCGCCGGCCTTACCGACCCGGCCAAACCGGTGGGGGTATTTCTCCTGCTCGGCCCCACCGGCGTCGGCAAAACCGAAACCGCCTATGCCCTGGCCGACGCCCTGTATGGCGGCGAACGCAACCTGATCAGCATCAACCTCTCCGAATACCAGGAAGCCCACACCGTCAGCCAACTCAAAGGCGCGCCACCCGGCTACGTCGGCTACGGCAGCGGCGGCGTGCTGACCGAAGCCGTGCGGCGCAAACCCTACTCAGTGGTATTGCTCGACGAAATCGAAAAAGCCCACCCCGACGTACTGGAGGCCTTCTACAACGTCTTCGACAAAGGCGTGATGGAAGACGGCACCGGCCTGGTGGTCGACTTCAAAAACACCGTCATGCTCGCCACCAGCAACGTCGGCGCCGAACTGATCCTCGACACCGCCACCGCGCAGCTGGGCAGCGACAGCTTCAACAACACCCTGCACCACGTCCTGCTCCAAGCCTTCCGCCCCGCCTTTCTCGCGCGCATGACCGTAGTGCCCTACCACCCGCTGGATGAAGCCACGCTGGAAGGCATTGTGTTGGCCAAGTTAGAGAAATTGCGTGAGCGCTATAAAGCAGCGACCGGGAAACAGTTTGAATTTGATACGGCGATTGTGCAGGCGGTACTGGCCAAGTGCAGTGGGGCTGGGGCCAGGGATATCGAGAATGTGTTGATGACGCAGGTGACAGGGAAGTTGGCGGAGTGGGTGTTGGAACCCTAGGAGATGCACACATGCAATTGTACAGAGGGCTGAATAGTTACGCGGAAGCCGTGGCGATATTGACCCACAAGACCGCAGGCGGCTTCGCGCCCGTGCCCGATGAAGTACCGGCCACGCCACCCGAGGACGCGTGTAATACACAAAAAGGAACCGACGGCGAAACCTTTCACCCTCAGGACTCCGCATGGACCTACTTTATGCAAACAAATCACGCAGGAGACAACGCGATAGTTGAATACACCACGAATGGCAATAAGGCGAAAGAGTTTTGTCGCCCAATGATAATTGGCATCGAGATAGCAGATGCATGGTGCTATTCATTCGCTAATGACCAATTGGAAAATGGAGTAATGATGTTTCGAAGGGCCCCACTTATACAGATATACGGCCTAATGATCGGAAAGCCATACATGCATGCTAATCGCTCAAAGAAAGATACCGAGTACTTCACCGCACTCCAGCACCTGACTGCCACTGCGAAAATAAAAATTAGTTGATGGAGCCGATTGATACCCCGCGGCAGCACTTGCAGCCACCACCACGATATAGAGTCCATTTCGATTAAAATTTACAACGCATCGACCATTGGAAATGGTCAACAGATGAACACACAGGGAAAAGGAGCCGTAAAATGCCTGTAAGCGCAGCTAAAAAAACGGAAGTTAGAGATGCGGCAACTACTTCATATAGGGCCTACCAAGCAACCCGTGCCACTGGGATTTTGCTTTATAACGATGGGAACTACGGGGACATCATATATGGTCACAGCGGGAATGCGCTCAGCGAAAGAAAGCTATACATCGTAACGGAACATCACAACAATTTGGCGGCCGCCGCCTCCCAATTGACGCTGGCAAAAAAGAAGCCAAAAGCCTTTAACTTAGCCTACCAAGACGCGGAGGTGAATGTTTTTAACAGTGCAGGCAGAGAGTGCCTGTACTGGGGAAGGCAGAACATTACGCCGACAGAAATGTACATTTATATTATAGGACCACACGACATGTGTATTTCTTGCAAAAAGCTGATGCGTAAATTCGCCCAAGAATTCGGGATTAACATAGCTAATATCGAGGTAACCTTTCACCAAACAGCACACTGACACTTTACAAACCTTTAGCACTAGCACTTATGAAGCTAATAAATAAATAAGCGTCACAGCACAACTAACTGAAGCCATAACGCACAAACTTATTGGAGACAAGCGTTTTGACTAACCTGGCAGATGGCATAACCGCCGTGCAGTATGTAAAGGGACGAATGAAATCGAATAATAAAAACGTTCGCCCCGAGTTATCCAATAAACCACATCACCAACGTTACGCCGACCAGATGGTTTTAAAAAATATCTTCGACAATCAACTACGCACCCACCCGCGCTTCCCGAGAATGGGTGAAGCCACCTTGGAAAACGTTGTTCTTTATGGTGCCTTTGCAGTGGCAGCCGGCTACGGCAACTGCCTGGAAATGGCCTGTGCGTGCGCCTGGCATTTGAATGCTCAAGGCCGGTTCAACTACGACTTGGTCTATTACCCCGCCCATGGTGACCATATTTTTCTGGTCATCGGCCAACCGACTGACGCTAACGGCGACTTCCCCGATGACATCACCACCTGGGACGCCAACGCGGTGATTTGCGACGCTTGGGCAGACATTGCCTGCCCCGCCGTTCAATACCCTGCGCGTTGGCGTGCACGTATGCAGAACTGGCAAATCATGGGCTTTTCCCTGGCCAATAGCCTGCCAACACAGGGAGTCTGGTACGACTTGGTCGACAGACCCAAACGTTCATATTTTTCTTGATTGACCTGGCTAGAGAACGCGTATGCCCCGCCCCACCGACACCACAACCACCCTCTCCGTAACGGCCGCCGCCTTGGCGGACCTATTCCCGGAGACCCTGGCCGGCGAGGAGTCGTTAAATAGCCTGGGCAGCCTGACCCTGCATGGTTACAGCGCCACCCCACTGACCCTGACCAGCGCAGTAGCCAGCCACGTCACCGCCACCCTGCACAACGACGCGCAACTGCGCCCAGTCGATGGCCTGTGCGCCGAGATCCGCCAACTGCCCGGCGATGCCAGCGCCGACCGCTACCAGCTGTTGCTGCGCCCCTGGCTGTGGTGGCTAAACCTGGCGAGCAACAACCGCGTGTTCCAGAACAAAACCACCAGCGAGATCGTCACCGCCATTTTCGATTTGCATGGTTTCAGTGATTACAAACTTTCCCTTACCGGCAGCTATACACCACGCGAGTATTGCGTGCAGTACGGCGAAAGCGATTTCGCCTTTGTTTCGCGGCTGCTGGAGGAAGAAGGCATTTTCTGGTTTTTCAGCCACGACGCAGGCAAGCACACGCTGGTGTTGGGCGATAGCAACGAGGCGTTTGTGCCGATCCCTAACGGCCCCACGCTGGCGTATGTGGGCCAGGAAATCGGCGTGCGCGAGTTGCATGGCGTCCGCTCGGCGCAGTACAGCATTCAAGCGGTAAGCGGGGTATATAGCGCCACCGATTACGAGTTCACCACGCCCACCACTTCGCTTTACTCCCAGGCCGAGGCCAAGACCGGGCCGCGCACGGTGTATGAGCACCCGGGTGGTTATACCGCCAAAGGCCGTGGTGATGCGTTGACCAAACAGCGGGTGGATGGGCTGCGCAGCCAAGAGAAACGCCTGGTGGGCGACAGCGATTGCCGCTGGTTGGTGCCCGGGCATTGGTTCACCTTGGGTGGCCACGACGATGCCAGTTTGAATATCGATTGGGTGGTGACTTCGGTGGTGCATGAGGTTAGCCACGAGCAGTACCACAACCGTTTCGAGGCGATGCCCAAGGCCACGGTCTACCGCCCGCCCCGGGTGACGCAAAAACCCCGTATGCACACCCAGACCGCCCTGGTGGTGGGCAAGGCCGGCGAGGAAATCTGGACCGACGAATACGGCCGCATCAAGCTGCAGTTTCCCTGGGACCGCGATGGCAAGAATGATGAAAGCTCATCCTGCTGGGTACGCGTGGTGCTGCCCTGGACTGGTAAAGGCTGGGGCATGCAGTTTGTGCCGCGCATTGGCCAGGAGGTGATCGTCACCTTTATCGACGGCGACCCCGATCGCCCGCTGGTGACCGGTTGCGTTTATAACGGCGACAACCCGGTGCCCTTCGAGCTACCAGCCAACCAGACCCAGTCCGGGATCAAGACCAACTCATCGAAGGGCGGTGGTGGCTTTAACGCGCTGCGTTTCGAGGACAAAAAAGACAGCGAAGAAGTGTTTTTGCAGGCGCAGAAAGACTTCAACATCAAGGTGCTCAACGACACCACTGCCACCGTCGGCCACGACGAAACCCTTACCGTGCAGAACGCCCGTACTCGCACAGTAAAAGACGGCGACGAAACCGTGACCCTGGAAAAAGGCAAACGCACGGTGGCGATTCAAACCGGCAGCGACAACCTCGATGTAAAAGACACCCGCACGGTAAAAGTCGGCAGCGACCAAACCCACAGCACCGGCGGCAACTACACCGAAACCGTCACCGGCAACTACCAGCTGACGGTGGACGGCAACCTGACCATCACCGTCAGCGGCACCCTCACCCTGCAAAGCACTGGCGACTTCACCGCCAAAAGCGACGCCAACCTCACCACCCAAGCCGGCATGGCCCTGACCGACAAAGCCGGCACCGCGCTCACCAACCAGGCCGGTACTTCCCTGGACAACAAGGCCGGTACCACCCTGACCAACGACGCCGGCATCAGCCTGACCAACAAGGCCGGTGCCGAACAGACCGTGGATGGTGGCGGCATGCTGACCCTCAAAGGCGGCCTGGTAAAAATCAACTGACGGGAGCCACACCGATGCAAAACGGCAGCGTAGAACTCGCCCGCGGCGACAGCAGCCTGGCCGGGCGCTTGCACGAAGGCCAGCTGCATGGCCCGGTAAAGATCCAGGAGTTCGGCCGGCCGCAGGCCAATCTGAGCTACCAACACGGCCAGCTCAATGGCCCGCTGACCCTCTACCACCCCAACGGCAAGATCTGCGCAGAAATGCCTTATGCCGAGAACCGGGTGCATGGCCTGGCCAGGTTCTTCGCCGCGGAAGGCGGCTTGCAGCGCACCGCCAGCTACCGCCAGGGGCGATTGCACGGCGAGGCGTGCAACTACTTTGCCGACGGCAGCCTGGCAGAACGGGAGCATTACCGTGACGGCGTGCGCGAAGGCATCTACCAGCGTTTTCATGCCAACGGCCAGGTGGCCTTCAGCGCCCATTATCTGCGTGGCGTCCCGGTGGAAAGCGGCCGCGCATTTACCGACGACGGTCGCGCCCTGAACGCCGACGGCAAACCGGTATCGCGGCTGCGGAGCTGGTGGCAAGGGCTGTTCCTTCAGCCGCAAAGCTGAAAGCGCAGCGCCTCAGGGAATCAGCTCTTGCACCTGGCCCGGCATCACCACCTTGATCACCCCGGCCCAGGTACACATCAACGTGCTGTTGGCATCCAGGGCCGGCATAGGCCCCAACATCACCGTCGGCGGCCCGCCGGGAATCCACGGTGCCGCCGTGGCCGGAATACACGGCATGGGCGTCAACACCCCCAGCGCCGCAGCGGTGGCAGCAGCCACCGTGGGGTTGGCGATGCTGCTGCACATACCGAAAGGGCTGATATTCACCAACGGGATATGGTCCAGCAGATTCGCCGCCGGCATCCCGCCAGTCAGGGTGCGATTCACCGGCAGAACGTTAAGCGGCGCGGGCGCGGCACCGAAGCTGCATTGCAACGTTGCGCCGCTGCAGACATGTGGACAACCCATGGATCGGCTTCCTGTAAAGACCAGAGAATCCTAGTACAGAACCCGGTGGCGGCCAGGCTGAGGGTGGTGGCCAGGGTTGCCCTGCCCTGGTGCCTCGACTAGCGACACAAGACATCCGCCATAAAAGCCGGATAATGGCGGCCAATTTCGCGTGCTCGCTATTCTGGTAATCCCCCATGGAAATCAAGGTCAACTTTCTCGACAACCTCCGACTTGAAGCCAAGTTCGATGACTTCACGGTGGTGGCCGACCAGCCGATCCGTTACAAGGGCGATGGTTCGGCACCGGGGCCGTTCGATTATTTTCTGGCTTCGTCGGCGCTGTGTGCGGCGTATTTTGTGAAGCTGTATTGCCAGACCCGCGATATCCCGACGGAAAATATTCGTCTGTCGCAGAACAATATTGTCGATCCGGAAAACCGTTATCAGCAGATCTTCAAGATCCAGGTGGAGTTGCCGGCGGATATTTCGGCCAAGGACCGTCAGGGCATTCTGCGTTCCATCGACCGCTGCACGGTAAAGAAGGTGGTGCAAGCCGGCCCGGAGTTTGTGATCGAGGAAGTGGACAATCTGGATGCCGATGCCCAGGCCCTGTTGCTGATGGAACCAGACTCTGAAGCCAGCACCTTTATCGCCGGCAAGGACCTGCCGCTGGAGCAGACCATCGCGGCCATGTCCGGGATTCTCGCCGGGCTGGGGATGAAGATCGAAGTAGCCTCGTGGCGCAATATCGTGCCCAACGTGTGGTCGCTGCATATCCGCGATGCGCAATCGCCGATGTGTTTTACCAACGGCAAGGGTGCCACCAAGGAAGCCGCGCTGGCCTCGGCGCTGGGCGAGTTTATCGAGCGGCTGAACTGCAACTTTTTCTACAACGATCAGTTCTGGGGCGAAGACATCGCCAATGCGGCGTTTGTGCATTATCCGGACGAGCGCTGGTTCAAGCCGGGGCCCAATGATGAACTGCCGGCGGAGATTCTCGACGCCTACAGCCTGAAAATTTACAACCGCGACGGCGAGCTGCGCGGCTCGCATCTGTATGACACCAACTCCGGCAACACCCAGCGCGGCATCGTGTCCCTGCCCTTTGTGCGGCAGTCGGATGGCGAGGTGGTGTATTTCCCTTCCAACCTGATTGAAAACCTCTACCTCAGCAATGGCATGAGCGCCGGCAATACTCTGGCCGAAGCCCAGGTGCAGTGCCTGTCGGAGATTTTCGAGCGGGCGGTGAAGCGGGAAATTCTCGAAGGCGAAATGGCCCTGCCGGATGTGCCCGCCGAGGTGCTGGCCAAGTACCCCGGCATTCTTGCCGGCATCCAGGGCCTGGAGGCGCAGGGCTTCCCGGTGCTGGTCAAGGATGCCTCGCTGGGCGGCGAATTCCCGGTGATGTGCGTGACCCTGATGAACCCGCGTACGGGCGGTGTGTTCGCTTCCTTCGGTGCCCACCCGAGCCTGGAAGTGGCGCTGGAGCGCAGCCTTACCGAATTGCTGCAGGGCCGCAGTTTCGAAGGCCTGAATGATCTGCCGCAGCCGACTTTCTCCGGCCATGCGGTGACCGAGCCGAACAACTTTGTTGAGCACTTTATCGACTCCAGCGGCGTGGTGTCGTGGCGCTTCTTCAGTGCCAAGGCCGATTTCGAATTCGTTGAGTGGGATTTCTCCGGCGAAGGCGAAAACTCCAACGCCGAGGAGGCCGCTACGCTGTTCGGCATCCTCGAAGACCTGGGCAAAGAAGCCTATATGGCGGTGTATGAGCACCTGGGCGCAGCGGCCTGCCGCATCCTGGTGCCGGGGTATTCGGAGATTTACCCGGTAGAAGATCTGATCTGGGATAACACCAACAAGGCCCTGCAATTTCGCGCTGATATCCTCAATCTGCACAACCTGAGCAAGGTCGGCTTGCGCAATCTGGTCAAGGGCCTGGAACACAGCGAGCTGGATGATTACACCGAGATCAAGACCCTGATCGGCGTCGAATTTGATGACAACACCGCCTGGGGCCAGTTGACCATCCTGGAACTCAAACTGCTGATCTACCTTGCCCTGCAGAAGTACGACCAGGCCAAGGATCTGGTGGAAGCCTTTTTGCAGTACAACGACAACACCGTCGAACGCGGCCTGTTCTATCAAGCCGTCAACGTGGTGTTGGAGATGGAGCTGGACGAAGACCTCGAGCTGGCCGACTACCAAGCCAACTTCCGCCGCATGTTTGGCAATGAGCGGATGGATGCGGCAATCGGTTCGGTGGACGGCAGCGTGCGCTTCTATGGCCTGACACCCACCAGCATGAAGCTGGAAGGTCTGGACCGTCATCTGCGCCTGATCGACAGCTATAAAAAGCTGCACGCGGCACGGGCCAAGCTGGCTGGGTAAACGTAGATGGGCAGCCGGTTCGCAGTGCCTGCGTGGGCACTGCGGCCACGGCTAAGCGCCCCTCCCTTCTTATTCAATAAAACGCTAACAATCGAATTTATAGGTCTTTTAGGAAATTAAAAGGCCCTTTTATAGTGCCCGTCCTTCTTCGCTTTACTAGGACGTTTCCATGCTTGCCCGCCTGTTGTTGCCCACTCTGGTATTGGCCCTGGCCGGTTGTGCCGTGCAGCCCGCTGCCTCGGTACACACCACCAATCCCCCCAGTTCCACCCTGCAAGGCGACGCCAGCCGCCCGGCACAAGCCAAGTGGTTGCGTACCGAGTTGTACTTCTCCATCGGCCCGCTGGACGGCGGCCCAGGCACGGTGAGCGCGGCGCGCTGGCGCGAGTTTCTCGACCAGGAAGTGACGGCGCGTTTCCCCGATGGCTTTACCGCCTATGACGCCTATGGCCAGTGGCGCGACCACGGCGCGGCACAGCCAGAGCGTCTGAGCACCAAGGTAATCGTGGTGCTGCATGAAGATAACGCCAGCAATAACACCAATATCGAAGCCATTCGCCTGGCCTACAAACGTATTACCGGCGACTTGTCAGTGCTGCGCCTGTCGCAGCCGGCGGACGTGTCGTTCTAATGGCCGACTACCTGGAAACCCTCTACCCCGGTTACGGCCAGCGCTTGCAGATTGATGAGCTGCTGTATGAGGGGCGTACCGACCAGCAGCATCTGGTGATTTTCCGCAATGCCCTGCTGGGTCGGGTGATGGCCCTGGATGGCGTGGTGCAAACCACCGAAGCGGATGAGTTCATCTATCACGAGATGCTCACCCATGTGCCGATCCTGGCCCATGGCGCGGTGCGTCGGGTGCTGGTCATTGGTGTCGGCGATGGCGGCATTCTGCGCGAGATCGTCCGCCATGCCGGCATCGAGGAAATTGTTGCGGTGGAGATCGACGCCTCGGTAATCGAGCTGTGCCGCACTCATTTTCCGCAGCATTCGGCCGGCGCGCTGGACGACCCGCGGGTACGCCTGGTGATCGCCGATGGTCTGGATTTTGTCGCCCATAGCGCCGAACGCTTCGATCTAATCATCAGCGATTCCACCGACCCCATCGGCCCGGCGGCCAGTCTGTTCAGCCGCGAGTTCTACCGTAACTGCCAACGCTGCCTGAACGCCGACGGCGTGCTCGCCACCCAGAACGGCGTGCCGTTTCTGCAGCCCGAGGAACTCACCGGCACCGCCCAACGCCTGGCCGCCACCTTTGCCGACTGGGGCTTTTTCCACGCCGCAGTACCCACCTATATCGGTGGCAGCATGAGCTTTGGCTGGGGTAGCAATAGTGACAAGGCGCGGCACACGGATATAGCAACGCTGCGCCAACGCTTCAAGGACAGCGGTTTGCGTACTCGCTACTACAACGCCGAGATTCACCAGGCGGCGTTTGCCTTGCCGCAGTACATGCTGGAATTGATCAACTCCTGACTCCCGTAGGAAGTGAGGTTTGCCGTCTACGGGGTCGGTTGCAATTGTTGATTGCCTTCCACCCGCGCCTCTGTCCAATCCGGATCGCTGGCCTGTACCACGCTGCTCACCTGCAACACCGCCAAGCCAAACCGCTGCTTGAACAGCCGGCCGATGTCGGCCAGCGCCTGGCGGTTGCCGGGGTTGTCGGCATGGATCAACAGCACGATCCGCGACGGCAGTTTTTCCGGCTGGCCGCTGGGTCCGCGCCATTGGCCGTTGACGTCATACCAGCTAAGGCCATCGGGGAATCGTGGGGTCACTTCCTGGGCAAGAAACTGCTGCCATTGCGGCGTGGCAATCGCGCCGAAGTACAGCTCGGTGCGCTGCATTTGATGCTCATGGGCGACCTTCGCCACCGGGCTGCCGACATAGCGTTGCAGCAAGCCCGCGGCACCACCCAGCAGCACCACCGCCGCGGCAAGCGCCACCTTGCTGGCGGTACTCATGGCGTCACCTCCACACTTGGCTGCGGGCTGCTGCGCCAACTCAACAGCAGCTGGAGCAGCGCGCCGAAGGCCAGCACCGCCACGCCGAGCAAGGCACCGTAGCCGACATAAGCCAGGCTCGACCAGAGCATATACAGGCACAGCGCCAGGAACAGCAGCGGCAGCCAGGGATACAGCGGCACCCGCACCGGCCGTGGCACGTCCGGATGGCGGCGACGCAGCAGGATCAGCGCCAGGCTGCTCAAGGCGAGAAACAACCAATACACCGGGGTCATGTACTCGACCATGGCGTTGAAACCACTGTTGGCATAGCTGCCAAACAGAACCAACATCAAGGCCACCGCGCCTTCTGCCAGTAGCGCGCGACGCGGTACGCCACGGCTGTCGTCCCATTGCCCGAGGCGATGCAACAGCGGCACATCGCGGGCTGCGGCATAGGTGGTGCGAGCGCCGACCATCAGGGTGGAGTTGATGCTGGCAATCGCCGCCACCGCCACCACTGGCAGAATGATCAATACGCCAAACGAGCCAAAGGCGCGCTGCAGCAATTCCACCGCCGGCGCGGCACTGGCGGCCAGGCCGTCAAAGCCCAGGCCACGAACAAAGGCCCAGTTGAGTGCCAGATAAATTCCCAGCAACAACGCCAGGGCACCGAGCATGGCGATAAACATGCCGCGCCGACCATCGCGGATTTCCGCCGACAAGGTGGCGGCATCGCTCCAGCCACCAAAGGCCAGAAAAACGAAAATCATCGCTGCGGAAAACCCGGCCACACCGGTCTGTTCCGGCTCGGCGGGAAATGCCGGCGGCGGCGCGACAAAGCCCTGCCAGGCCAGCCACAGGCCAGCCGCGACAATCGAGAAAAAGCCCAGGGTGAGCAAACTGACCAGCACCGTCTGGGTGGCAAAACCCACGCGCACCCCGAGCAAATTGACCAGCACCAATGCCGCGATCAGGCCGCCGGCATACAACGCTGAACCGTGCGGCCCAAGGGGCAGCACGGCATTGAAATAATCACCGAAAAGAAACGCCGACAAGGCGATCCAGCCGGTATGCAGTACAGCAAAACGCGACCAGGCAAATAGAAAGCCGACCCGCTCGCCATAGCTGCGTTGCAGAAAGTGGTAGTCACCACCGGGATGGGGAAAGGCCGTAGCCATCTCGGCAAAGCACAGGGCACCAACCATCGACAACAGCCCACCGAGCACCCAGGCCGAATAGAAATGCTCGGCACCGACATTCAACGCCACGGTAGGCGCGGTTTTCAGAATATCGGTGGTGATCACCATGCCCAGGGTTACCAGCAGGGCCTGGAAGACCCCCAGGTGGCGCTTGGGACCGGCCTCATTGTGTTCGCTCATGATTTCCCCGATCTAACCAACGCCGAATATCCGCAATGCGGATACTCGCCGTGTCCCCCATCAGAACCCGTAAGTGGCGCGGGCGTAGTAGTAGGCACCGTTGCTGCCGACCGGCGAGAGCACGTCATACGGCAGGTTGCCGCCGTAGTTGATCTCGTCGCTGGATTTCTCCGGGTACTTGTCGAAGATGTTGTTGCCGCCCAGGGCCACGCTGAATTGCGGGGTGAATTTGTAGGCCACCTCGGTATCCACCTGCCAGACCGCGTTATAGGTTTGCTCCGGGTGGTCGCCGTCGCCGAAGTCGAATACGCGGGTGGTGGAGCCTTGACGGGTCAGACGAGCCAGCAGGTTCCAGCTGTCGTTACTCCAGGTGGTGGAGAACACAAAGCGGTCTTTGGGCGCGGCGTCGGTCAGGGTGTTGCGCTCTTCCACGCCCACTAGCGCGTCGTCGCCAATATCCAGGGCGGCCAGTTGCTCAGGCGTGCCTTTGGTACTGGTGACTTTGGTGTGGTTGTAGGTGTAGGCGGTGGTCAGGCCAAGTTGCCCGGCGGCGAACGGCTGGTGGTAGTTGAGCACCAGCTCGGCACCGTCGGTGCTGGTGTCGGCGGCGTTGGTGAAGAAGTTCACGTCATGCACGCCAGCCTGACCGAAGTTGTCGAGGACGTACTGCTCCAGGGCGTCGCTACCGATGCGCTGGGAAAGGGTGATGCGATCTTTTACGTCGATGCGGAATACATCGAGCGACGCGTCGAAGTTATCGGTGAATTTGGCGGTCAGGCCAATGCTGAAGTTCTTCGAGGTTTCCGGGTCCAGCTCTTCGGCACCCAGGGCCTTGGCGATTGGATCATTGACCGAGAGCACGCGGATATCGGTGAGCGTGCCACCGGTACCAAAGTTACTGGTGGTGTGCTGGAAGCCCACCTGGGCCAGAGACGGCGCACGGAAGTTGTTGGATACCGCACCACGCAGGGCGAAGATTTCCGTCAGCTTGTAGCGCCCGCTGAATTTGCCGGTGAGCTTGCTGCCGGCGTCATCGTAGCGCTCCCAGCGGGTGGCCAGGTCGACGAAGAAACGGTCGGTGACATCCCCCGATACCTCGGCGTAAGTACCAAACACATTGCGGTCGATATCCGACTCTTCACTTGGGCGCAAACCGCTGGCGCCATCGGCACCGGTGCCAACATACGAGGCCTCATCGCCGGCGGTGGTGATGTAGTTTTCGTAGCGGTATTCACCGCCCAGGGCCAACACAAACGAGCGCCCGGCCAGCTCCAGCTCGCGGGTGAAATCCAGGTTGCCGAGGGATTGGCGCAGCTCGTAATCACCGGTATCGAAACGCGTGGGCGACTCGGCCCCCAGGGATTCGTTGAGGGTGCGGCGGGTGGCCGATTCAAAGATATTGCGGCCGTGGGTCAGGCTGGCATCGTAGTCCCACTGCTCGCCAATCATGCCTTTGAAGCCGCCGTTCAGGGAGATGTCCTGGTTATCGCCAATCGACTGCGGCAAGAAACCATTGGGGTAGAACGCCGGCTGTTCGTAACCGTACCGGTAGAACTCGGCACCCGTGGTGTGGCGCTTGTTATAGGTGCCGAAGGCATAGGCTTTGGCATCGCCAATCGGCAGCTCGCTGTTGAACCAGGTGTTGATATCACGCAGAGCGCCGTCGCCCATTACATAGTTGCGCTGCTCGGGGCGCTCATCCCAGCTGTCGAAGCCGGCGCGGTTGGTCGGGTTGCGGTCTTTGTACTCGGCACCACCACGAACAAAGCCCCCCTCCTCACCCAGCTTGGTGCCGATCTTGGCGGTGGTGAAGGTGTTCTGGCCGTCGGTGGTGGTCTTGTCGATGGCGTCCTGATGGGTATGGTAAGCGCCGTAGGTGGTCGACACTTCGCCGCCTTCCGGGGCGTCGTCGAGGATGATATTGATCACCCCGGCAATGGCATCGGAACCGTACTGGGCACCGGCACCGTCACGCAGCACTTCGATGCGTTTGATCGCGCTGATGGGGATCGAGTTGAAGTCCACCGGCGCGGTGCCGCGACCGATTTTCGACGAATCATTGACCAGTGCCGAAGTGTGCCGACGCTTGCCATTGACCAACACCAGCACCTGGTCCGGACTCATGCCGCGCAGCTGTGCGGCGCGCACATGGTCGGCACCGCCGGAGTTGGATTGGCGTGGAAAGTTGAACGACGGCAACAGGGTGGCCAGGGCCTGCCCCAGTTCGCCATTGCTGGCACCGGTGGCTTTGATGTCCTCAGCGGTCAGCACATCCACCGGCACAGGCGAATCCAGCACGGTACGATTCTTGGCGCGGGTACCGGTCACCAGCACGGTGCCCAGACGGGTACCGTCATCGACGCTGCTGGTGGTGTCTTCGGCATATACAGGCGTGTGGGCAAACGCTGCAACTACGGCAACGCTAATCAATGAACGGCGAAACATGCGAACTACTCCCTAACGCACTTATGAACCAGCCGCTTGGTTACGGCTTAGTTGTTCTGGCTATTGTGTTAACTGGTTTATTCGGGCCGATAAAAACCGCGACCCGTTAAACGGGCCTGAGCAATAAAACGGTGAATATCGGCTAACCCTGGCAGCTCGTTTCGAGTCCGGCGTGGATCCCGCGCTGGCTCGAACTCTTAGGTAATTGGAAAGGCATCCTTGCCCCGATAGGGTTCCTGGGAGCGATCCTAGACGAGGGCGACGAACGGGCAAAATACCCATTAATGCTTAGGTTATATCGCGATAAGAATTTAATTAGACATAAGTAAAAGTTGTTTCCTGAGCAGCAGCAAGTGTTGCTGGAGCAACAGCTTGAAGTTGCACTTTCATTATTTAAATAACAAAAAAACATCGCAGCTAAAGCTGCTCCTACAGTTTGCACAATCGTGTAGGAGCGGCTTTAGCCGCGATGCTTTTATTGTGCTCAATCGAAGTCTTTGCGTTGCCACTCATCCTCGGGAATATCCAACGCCTCCCCGCAAAAGCGTTGTTCCGCAAACGGATCGGCATGCAGGTGGAAGCCATTGCGCTCCCAAAAGCCGGGGCTTTCGATATCGCTGAACTGCAGGTGCCGCAACCATTTGGCGCTCTTCCAGAAATACCGGCCCGCCACCAGCAGCCGCAACGGCCAACCATGCTGGGCAGTCAGCGGTTTATCGTCGTAACCCAAGGCCAGCAGGCTGTCGGGATGCAGCAGATCGTCGAGGCTGAGGTTGGTCTGGTAGTCGTTATCGGCATGGGCCATGACAAAGCGGCCCTGGGGCTCGAGCTGCAAGGCCGCCAGCACGTCACGCAGGTGCACGCCGTACCAGCGGGTGTCGAATTTGGACCAGCGCGTTACGCAGTGAATATCGCACTGCACTCGGGTTTGCGGCATGCGCAGCAAGTCGTCGTAACCGAGGGTTAGCGGCGCGGGACCGAAGCCATCCAGCGTCAGTGCCCAACTGGCCAGGTCGTACTGAGGCACTTCCCCTTCATGCAGAATTGGAAAGCGCTCGGTGAGGATCTGGCCCGGTGGCAAGCGCTGACCGTGGGCTGGATCGCTGACGATGGCCCGCGCCTTTTGCAGGCGGGTCGCCTTGTCGTGCATTTCAGTTTCCTTAATCTGAAAATCAAGAACATCGCGGCTGAAGCCGCCCCTACAGGGATCGAGGTTCCAATGTAGGAGCTTCAGCCGCGATTGGAGCAAACGCCTATTTGGCCAGCGGAATCCACGGTGCCTGGGCAACCCCAGCTGCATCACCGAAGGCAGGGACTTTCTGCGCCAGATCACGCACGTTTTTCACGTCCAGATCGAGCAGTTGCTGACGGGTGATCAGGGTCGGCGGCACCAACACATGTTCGCCCGGACTCTGCCCGGCAATCTGCAAGGCCAGGCTGCGCACGCTGATGGCCCCGGCGACCTCCGGATTGACTGCGGCGGTGGCGGCCCAGGCGCTGTCCGGCTCTTTCATGATCTGGATATCGGCGGTGGAAATATCCGCGCTGTAGATCTTCACCTGCTTGTTCAGGCCGGCTTCGTCCACGGCGATTTTCGCGCCTTTGGCGAACTCGTCGAAGGGCGCGAAAATCACCTGCAGGTCGGGGTTGGCGCGCAGTACGGCGCTGGCCTGGTCGGCCACCGAGTTGGCAATCGGCGGGTTGAGGGTGCCAAAGCGGGCTTTCTCGATGATGCCGGGGTTGGCCGCCTTCACTTCACGCCAGATTTCGTCGCGACGCTCCATGGGGGTGAAGCCGCCGATAAACACGTAGCCGGCCTGGAACGACGTGCCGTTGTCTTTTAGCGCCTGATCCAGGGCCAGGCGTGCCAGCTGGTGGTGATCCTGTTCGACCTGGGTGACCTTAGGGTTGCCCAGGTCAACGTCGAACGCCACCACTTTGATGCCCTTGGCCACGGCCTTGTCGACGGTGTCTTTAAGAGTTTCGGCCAGGCCCAGCTGCACGATGATGCCGTCGACGCCGAGGTCGATGGCCTGTTCCAGCATCTCGCGCTGGGTGGCGGCCTGCTGGCGGGCATCGAACAGACGCAGGTCGATGTCCAGGGCTTTGGCCTGTTTCTCGACCCCGCGCAGATAGGCTTCGGGGAAGTCGCCGGCAAACAGGAATCCGACCAGGGCGATCTTCACCCCGCCCTTATCGAAGGGCGCAGGTGCCCCGGCAATCCCGGCCGCCTGTACGGCTCCGCTCAACGACAGCGCCAGGGTAACGCCCAACAGCTTGCGCAATACAGCTCGCATGGAAAGATCCTTGTGTGAATAGCGGCCTAACGCGTCTTGGGCGCCAGACCAAAGGTGAACATCAGCGCCAGTACCAACACCGCGCCTTTGACGAAATCCTGGGCGTAATACGGGGCATTGAGCATGGTCAGCCCGTTGAGCAAGGTGGCCACCAGCAAGGCGCCGACCAAGGTGCCGAAGGCATTGGGTTTGCGTGCACCGAGCACGGCGAAGCCGATCAAGGCTGCGCCCAAGGCGTCGAGCACCAGGCCATTGCCGGAACTGACATCGCCTCGGCCCAGCCGCGCCGCCAGCAGCAAACCACCCAGCGCGGCAAGCACCGCCGAGAGCACGTAAGCAAGAAATTTGTAACGCTGCACCGGAGCACCGGCCAGACGCGCGGCGCGCTCGTTGCCGCCGATGGCGTAGAGCACCCGGCCAAACCGGCTGCGTTCGAGAAACGCCCAAACCAATAGCGCAATCACACCCATCACCAGCACCGGAACCGGCACCGTGTCCCACAGGCGCGCACGGCCCAGAGCAAGAAAGGCGCTGCTGAAACTGCCGATGGCTTCCTCACCATCGGGCAGGGTCATGCCCACGGCAATCGAACGGCCGCCGGTGGGGATCAACTGCAGACCGATCACCAGAAACATGCTGCCCAGGGTGGCGAGAATATCCGGCACGCCCATACGCACGATCAGAAATCCATTGAGCAAGCCCACCAGCGCGCCGCAGCCCAGGCTGATCAGCACCGCCGGCAGCGGCCCCCAACCCAGCACCACCATCACATAGCTGGCGCACATCAGGCTCATGGCCGCCACCGCGCCAATCGACAGATCCAGCCCGCCGACGGCCATGGTCAGGGTCACGCCCAGGGCCAGCAAGGCGACGATGGATACCGATTGCAGAATGATAAACAGGTTGCCGACGCGCAAAAACGCCGGCTCCAGCACCGCGAATAACAGCACCACCAGCGCCAGTATCAGCAGCAGGCCGTAGTGAACGACCAGGCGCAATACGGCGGGGCCCAAAGCAGGCTGCGGCGCAGGGGAAGAAATTGGCTCAGGCACACGCAGCTCCTTGGCGTTGCGGGGTGACAGGGGGAACGCTAAGGCCAGCGATCTGCGCCAACAGCTCGGCACGCGAGAGGCCTGCACGGGGGTATTCGGCGACCACACTGAAATCCCGCACCACCAGAATACGGTCGGCGATTTCCAGGGCTTCGTCGGGGTCGGAGCAGATCACCAGGGTGGCGCGCTGTGCGGCGCTGGCGCGGATGCGCGCACCGATTTCACGGCGCGCGCGGATATCCACGCCCTGGAAGGGTTCATCGAGAATCAGCAGGCGACCGGCACCCAGCAACCAGCGGGCCAGCACCACCTTTTGCTGGTTGCCACCGGACAGGGTGTCCATGCCCACATCGGGCCCGGCACACTTGATACCCAGCTCCTGCACCTGCGTTAACACCGCCGCGCGCTCGGCGCTGGCGTGGATAAAACCACCGCGACTGAAGCGCGACAGAAACGGCAAAGTCAGGGTGCGCGCCAGGGAAAAATCCGGCACCAGAGAGTCGCGGCCCCGGTCTTCGGCAGCCATAAAAACCCCGCCGGCAATTGCCTCACGGGGGGAACGCGGCTGCCAGTGCTGGCCATCCAGTTCCAGGCGTCCGGCCAGCGGTTGGCGCAGGCCGAACAATAGCTCGGCAATCTCGCTTTTACCGGCACCGAGCAAGCCGGTCAGCGCCACCACTTCGCCCTGATACAGGCTCAGGTCGAACGCCTGGCTGTTAGCCGTCACTTGCACGCCATGGCAGCGCAACACCTGTGCGCCCTGCTCCGCCGCGCCTTCCACCAGCGGTGCCAGCGCAGTGCCAAGCATGGCCAGCAGCGCGGCGGACACATCCAGAGGAGCGGCGAATTCGCCAGCCAGACGGCCATCGCGCAGGACAATGGCACGGTCGGCAATCCGCTGCAGATCGGACAAGCGATGGGAGATATACACAATCGCCACCCCACGTTCGCGCAGACCATCGATCAGCACAAACAGGCGCTCGGCTTCGCTGGCGGACAGCGACGCAGTGGGCTCATCCAGCACCAGCAGTTTCGGCTGCAACGCCAGGGCCCGGGCCAGCACCACCAGCTGCCGTTCGGCGGTGCCAAGGTCGTCGATACTGGCGTGCAGAGGCAGCTTCAACTGCAGCCCTGCAGCGATTTCTGCGGCGCGTTGCTGCAGGCGCTTAGGCTTGCTCCATAGCGCGCCACCGGGTTGGCACAGCTCATCCAGCACCAGGTTTTCCGCCACGCTGAAACCCGGCACCAGGGCCTCTTCGGCATGCTGATGCACCGCCACAATGCCGGCCCGGCGCGCCGCGTGGGGCGAGGAAAAGTGCAGGGCCCTGCCCTCTACCAACAGCTCACCGGCGTCATGGCCGTGGCTACCGTCGAGAATTTTCACCAGGGTCGATTTCCCCGCGCCATTGGCACCCAGCAGCGCCACCACTTCACCGGGGAACAGCCGCAGATCGATACCCTGCAAAACCACGCTGGAGCCAAAGGACTTGCCCAATGAGCGAGCGCTGATCAATGCAGAGGTAGGCAGGTTCATGAAGCTCTCAAACAAAATCGGGACGCAGCATGGCTGCAAGCGATATAGCCTAAGAGCCTGAAAGGATAAAAATAAATAACCAATTCGCATAACAATAGATGCAATGGATATTGGTATATACCAGATTGGAAATTGTTAAATCGCCACCATCGAAAACCAGAGCCGGCCCTCGAGTCAGAGGCATCGGTTGGAGTAAGTGGCAATGAATGCTGTACGGGTAATGCTTGAGTATTTCCACCCTTGGCCCAACTCGGCCGGTTTCTACCTGGCCCGTGAACGCGGCTGGTATCAGGAAGTGGGGCTGGACGTGGAACTGGTGGTACACGACCCCTTCCGCGGCGACACCCTCGAACATCTGCTCAATGGTGCCGCCGACTTTGGCGTGTTCCCCAGCAATCGCCTGTTGGTTCGTCGTGGCCTGAGCCAGCCGCTGCAAGGTATTGCCGCCATCAACCATGGCGGTCTGGAATCGATTCAAACCCTGACTGACAGCGGTATCCGCCGCCCTCGCGATCTGGCCGGCAAACGCCTGGCGCTGAATCCCACGCCCCGTGGCCTGGCCATGGTTCGCCATCTGGTGAGCAACGACGGTGGTGACCCCGACGCCGTGATTCTGGTGGACAGCGGCGTGCGTGAACTGCGCCCGGACCAGTTGGCCGCCGGTGTCGCCGATGCCAGCTTCGGCGGCTATTGGGCCTGGGAAGCCTTGATGCCGAGCAGCATCGACGCTGCACGTCGAGTCGTGCTGCCGGTGGACAGCATTGGCGCACCGGCCTATCACAGTTATCTGCTCGGTGCCCATGAGCAGACCCTGGCGGCCAAACCGCAGGTAGTGCGGGATTTCCTCGCTGCCACCGCCAAGGGCTTTCTCGCCGCGGCCCAGGACCCGAGCAGCGCGTTGAACGCCTACGAAAACGTAACGCCCTACTTCCCGGCCGAACTGCTTAGCGCCTCGCTGCATACCATCGCGCCAAGCTGGCTGCATGAGGGGCGCTGGGGCGAACAGCGTGAACCGCTGCTGCAAGGCTATGCGCAATGGCTGCATCAGTATGGAGTGCTGGATAATCCGCAAGTCTGGCGCGGCGCTACCAGCAACGCCTTCCTTCCTGGCCTTCCTTCCTGAGCGGGTGCAGCCATGAGTAATACCCCCGTACGAACCGCCCACGGCCTCGGCCTGGAACCGGTCGCCGCCGACTGGCCCGCCCTGCGCGAGGGCGATGTCCAGCGGCTGCTGCTGGAGTACCCGCAACTGGGCGTCTTGCACGGTTTGCACTGGCACAGCCCGCGGCCGTTTTCGGCGGCCGGCTTGATCACCACCAGCACCGCCACGCTGTTCGTCAAACGTCATCACCAGCGGGTGCGCGAAGCGGCCTGGCTGGAAGAAGAACATCGTCTGATCGCCCATCTGCATGCCCAGGGCGCGCCGGTGGCGGCCATCGTGCCGAATCGCCACTGTCGCACCGCCACCCGCCAGGATGAGTGGACGTACGAAATCCATCAGGTCGCCGCTGGCGTCGATCTATACCGCGACGCGCTGTCCTGGACGCCCTTTCAGAGCCTGCAGCATGCGCAAGCCGCCGGCCAGGCACTGGCCAAGCTGCATAGCGTTGCGGCCGACTACCAGGCACCGGCGCGGCAAACGCCGGTGTTGCTGGTCAATGCCCGGCTGATCGAGCAAGCCGAGCCGCTGGCAGCGATTGCCGCAGCCGCCGCAGCCGACAGTGCTCTGGGTGGCTATCTGCAGGATAAGGACTGGCAGGCACAGCTCAGCGAATTGCTGCTGCCCCGCCACGCCGCCCTGTGGCCACTGCTGAAAGCACAGCCGCCGCTATGGACCCACAACGACTGGCACGCCTCCAATCTGTTATGGACCAACGACAGCGCGCAAGCCCAGGTCAGCAGCGTGCTCGACTTCGGCCTCTCGGACCGCACCTTTGCCCTGTTCGATCTGGCCAACGCCCTTGAGCGCAACACCGTGCCCTGGCTGGATCTGGACAGCGGCGGCAGTGCCCCGGCCGATCTCGACGCCGTGACTGCCCTGCTCACCGGCTACCACGCCGAAAAGCCGCTGAGCCGCGACGACCTGCACACCCTGGCCGCGCTGCTGCCCCTGGTGCATGTGGATTTCGCCATCTCCGAAATCGCCTATTTTGCCGGCGTGGTGGGCTCCACCAGCAGCGCCGATGTGGCCTATCACGCCTACCTGCTCGGCCATCTGCACTGGTTCAACGGTGCCGAAGGCCAACGCCTGCTCGCCCATTTGCAGCAGGTGCAGTTATGAGTCTGAACCTGCCCGGCATCCTGCTGGATAGCCACTGGCTGCATGCCCATCTCGAGCACCCCCAATTGCTGATTCTGGATGCCACGGTGGAACTGCCGGCACCGCGTTTTGATGGCGACTACCGCGCCAGCAGCGGCTATGAAGGCTGGCGGCAAGCGCATATTCCGGGCGCACGGCATGCGGATTTGCTCACTGATCTGGCCGATAGCGACGCCAGCTTCAGCTTTGCTTTGCCCACGCCTGCCGAGTTGCTGGCGGCGCTGGCAGCACTGGGCGTGGCTGAGCACAAACGCGTGGTGATCTATGACCGTACCGAGGGTTTCTGGGCGGCGCGGTTGTGGTGGATGTTGCGCAGTGTGGGCATCGAGGCGGCGGTGCTGGATGGTGGCTTCAAGGCGTGGCTGCAGGCCCACCTGCCGATCCAGCAGAATCACCCCGCCGCCTCACCCGCCTCCGTCATCCCAGCGCAGACTGGGATCCAGAATGGCCCGGCGAACGAAGATACCTGCAAGATTCTGCATCCCAGCCTGCGCCGGGATGACGGTGCGGTGTTCAATAACTCGTTATGGGCCAGCCGCAGCGAAGTCGAAGCCATGGTCGCAGGCCTTGCCCCCGGCACCCTGATCTGCGCCCTCGGCACCGCCCTGTTCGACGGCACGGCAGCAAGCCGTTACGCCCGCCGAGGCCATATTCCCGGCAGCCAGAATCTGCCTGCCCGCACCCTGTTCGATGAGCAAGGCCGCTACCTGCCCAAGGACGTTCTTGCTCAAGTTCTCGCTGCATATCTGCACGATGAGACACCGCTGATTCTCTACTGCGGCGGTGGAATTTCCGCTGCCGCCAATGCGCTGGCCCTGACCTTGTTGGGCCGTCAGCACATTGCGATCTACGACGGCTCGCTGCAGGAATGGGCTGCCGATGCTCGCTTACCAATGACCACCGGAGCACCTCCGGCCTGACGCCTCACGGCTAAATCGCCTTTTCATTCAGTACTGGCAACCCTCCGTTGCGCAGCGCCGGGCCCCTTTGTGCCCAGATTTCTGCTTGGCAGAACAGGCGTCGCAACCGGAGCAGGACCCTAGGAGCGCTCCACCATGGCTACACCGAACCACTCCCCCGTGCGCGGCCAACTCAGCCTGCTGAGCCTGGCCATTGCCCTGGCATCCAGCCCGGCATGGGCCGAAACCGGCACCGACACCACGGCCCTGGATACCGTCACCGTCTATGGCCAGGACGACACCGCCTACCAGGCAAAAAAAGCCTCGGTCGGCGGCTTTGACGACGCGCCGCTGCTGGATACCCCAGCCTCCGTCGCGGTGATTACCGACGCGCGTATGAAAGACCAGCAGGCCCGCCTGCTTAGCGAAGTGTTGAAAAACGACGCCTCGGTGGGCGACAGCTACGCGCCGGTGGGTTACTACGAAAACTTCGTGGTGCGCGGCTTTTCGCTGAACTCGGCCAATAGCTACAAGATCAACGGCCGCACCATTACCGGCGAGCAGAACGTCGCCCTGGAAAACAAGCAGCAGGTGGAAGTGCTCAAGGGTTTGTCCGGCTTGCAAAGCGGCGTTTCCGAGCCGGGCGGTCTGGTCAACTATGTGACCAAGCGGCCGGAGAATGTGCGCTCGGTAACCGTATCCACCAACCTCGATGGCGAGCAGTACCTGGCCACCGATCTGGGCGGCTGGTTTGGTGCCGATCAGCAGTTCGGCATTCGTACCAACCTGGCCCATGAAGAGATCGGTTCCTACGTTGATCACGCCGATGGCAAGCGTGACTTCGCCTCGCTGGCGGTGGATTGGAATATCAGCCCCAACAGCCTGTTGCAGCTGAATGCCGAATACCAGAAACGCGAGCAGCGTTCGGTACCGGGTTACCAATTGCTCGGCGGCACCGAGGTGCCCCATGACATCGACCCCCACGATCTGCTGGCTTACCAGAGCTGGTCCGACCCGGTGGGCATCGAATCGCTGAACCTCGACGGGTTGTTCGAATACCGCTTCAACGATGCCTGGAAAGGCACCCTGAGCGCCTCGCGCAGCAAAGTGGTGATCGACGACTACAGCGCCTTCGCCTACGGCTGCTACTACACCGCCAGTTGCGCCAGCGACCTGTTGGCCCATTTCGGCGCGAACGGTGACTACGACGTTTACGACTACCGTAGCCCCGACGACACCCGCCGCAACGATGAAGTGCAAGGTGCCTTCAACGGCCAGTTCGCCACCGGCAGCCTGCAGCATGACCTGACCTTTGGCAGCAGCGCCTTCCGCCGTGTGGTGGACCGCCGCGTGGCAGTGAACGAATACGTCGGCAGCAGCAATATCAATGCAGACTCCGGCGACTTCACCCCGTACTCGGGTGAGCTGGGTGACTCCTACCGTCGCCTGGACAGCCGTCAGTACGGCCTGTTCGCCACCGACCGCATTACCTTCAATGAGCAGTGGCAAACCATCCTCGGCGGCCGTGAAGTGCGCCTGGACGAGAAAACCTTCGACAGCGACGGCAACACCGATCGCCACACCGAGCTATCAAAATTCCTGCCCCAGGCAGCGCTGATCTACAAACCGCGCCTGGATACCTCGCTGTACGTGAGTTACAGCAAGGGCCTGTCCCTGGGTGGCGAAGCCTCGTGGTTTGCCGCCAACTCCGGCGAGATTCTGCCGCCGACCACTTCCAAGCAGATCGAGCTGGGGATCAAGCGGGACTGGCAGCGTCTGAGCCTGACCGCCGCGCTGTTCCAGATCAGCCAGGACTATCAGTACCCGCGCCCCAACGGTGACGGCAGCTTCGACTATGTGCAGGCCGGCAAACAGAAAAACACCGGCCTGGAACTTTCGGCCAATGGCCGCGTGAGCTCCAACCTGCAAGTCAGCGCCAGCCTGGCGGCCACCCGTGCGCGGGTTACCGACAGCGGCACCGACGACTACGAAGGCCATCAGGCCATCAACGTGCCGGAAGTGCGCGGCACCCTGCATGCCGACTATGCCATTCCCGGCGTGCCCGGCCTGGCCGTGCTCGGCGGTGTGCAGTACAGCGGCAGCAAATACGCCAACCGCGAAGGCACGGTAAAAGTCGCTGACTACGCGGTATGGGATCTGGGTGGGCGCTACACCACCAAGGTCGGCGATTACGACACCGTGCTGCGCCTGACCGTCGACAACCTGTTCGACAAACGCTACTGGCGTGATGTTGGCGAGTTTATGGGCGACGGCTACCTGTTCCAGGGCGCACCTCGCACTGCGCGCTTGTCGGCTACGGTGAATTTCTAACCGGCGTTGCTCCCTAGGAAAACCCGATGCGCCGGCCTGATAATCGCGCCGGCGTTTGCTGCCACTTTTGGTCTATGAGGTTCCCCATGTCACCGTTGGAAATCGTTGCCGTGTTGTTCAATGTGGTCGGCGTCTGGCTGACCGCCCAACGTGTTCGTTGGTGCTGGCCGGTCAGTGTGGTGGCCGTGCTCTTGTATGCGTGGATTTTCTTCGACGTAAAGCTCTACTCGGACATGCTTTTGCAGCTGATCTTCGCCGTGCTGCAAGGCTACGGCTGGTGGCGCTGGACCACCGGGCGCGTGGACGCCGGCAAGGTGCGAGTGGAACGTCTGCCGCGACGCAGCGCCGAGCTCAGCCTGCTGGCTGGCGTGGCCGGTGCGGTGCTGCTGGGTGGTGTGATGCACGCCCTGACCGACGCCTCGATTCCTTGGGCCGATGCCACCCTCACCTCGTTCAGCCTGGTGGCCAGCGTCTGGGCGGCGCGCAAATATGTGGCCAGCTGGTGGCTGTGGATCGTGCTCGACACACTGTATGTGGGCATGTACCTGTACAAGGATCTGTACCTGACTGCCGGCCTCTACGCCGCCTTTGTGGTGCTGGCCGCTTACGGTCTGCGCGCATGGCAGAAAGACCTGCGCGCCCAGGAGCAGGAGCCGGCAACTGATAGCGTGGGCGCGGCAGCATGAGCGGCAAACGCATCCGCCTGAATGGCCTGCGGCAAAACACCGTCGGCCATACCGCCATGGGCTTGTGGCGGCATCCGCACAGCCAGGCGCACCGCTACCGCAGCCTGCAGCACTGGGTGGAAACCGCGCAGATTCTTGAGCGCGGCAAATTCGACGCGCTGTTTATCGCCGATGCCCTGGGGCCGCTGGAGGTGTATCAAGGCAAGGTGGACGCGGCGCTGCGCGATGGCATTCAAACGCCCACCGACGACCCGCTGCTGCTGGTCAGTGCCCTGGCCGCCGCGACCCGCCACCTGGGTTTCGCCATTACCGTGTCCAGCACCTACGAGCAGCCCTATAGCTTCGCCCGCAAGATGACCACCCTCGATCACCTGAGCGATGGGCGTATCGGCTGGAATATCGTCACCTCGGCGCTGGAAAGCGCCGCGCGCAATCTGGGCCTCGACCAGCAGATTGCCCACGATGAGCGCTATGCCATTGCCGAGGAATTTATGCAGGTGGTGTACGCCCTGTGGGAGGCCAGCTGGGCCGACGACGCGGTGCAGCTCGACCGTGAGGCCGCGGTGTTTATCGACCCGGCCAAGGTGCAGCCCATCGCCCACCACGGGCGCTATTTCCAGGTACCCGGCATTGCCCTGTCCGAACCCTCGCTGCAGCGCACGCCGGTGCTGTTTCAGGCCGGCAGCTCCACGGTGGGCAAGGCCTTTGCGGCGCGGCATGCCGAGGGTGTATTTCTGTCCTCTTATGACCCGCAGATCACCCGCACCATGGTCGACAGCATCCGCGCCCAGGCGGCTGCCGAAGGCCGCGATCCGCAGTCGTTGAAGGTGTTCAATATCATCACCGTGATCGTTGCCGAAACGGACCAGGCCGCCCAGGCCAAGCTGCGCGATTACCAGCAGTACACGAGCCTGGAAGGCAGCCTGGCGCGCTACAGCGCCTTGCTTGGGATCGACCTTTCGCTGCTCGACCCCGACCAGCCGCTGCAGTACGCCGAAACCGAAGGGATTCGCGGCCTGCTAGAAGTGTTTACCCGCTTGGATGCCAACCGCGTATGGACGCCACGAGCAATTGGCGAATTCGTCGGCATCGGCGGTGGCGGTCCGGTGATTGTCGGCTCGGCGCAAACCGTGGCCGACGAGCTGGAGCGTTGGATGGAAGTTGCCGACCTCGATGGCTTCAATATCGCCGACCCGGTGCCGCCGGTGACCCTGGGAGATTTTGTTCAACTGGTGGTGCCCGAGTTGCAACGCCGCGGTAGAGTCTGGGCCGACTATGAAGGCACTACCCTGCGCGAGCGCTTTCGCGGGCCAGGGCTGAGCCAGGTCAGCGAAGACCACCCGGCCGCTCGCCATCGTCAACGTCGCCATCCACAGGGAACCCCGGATGCCATTTGAAGCCGCTCAAGCGCAGTTCTTACGCATACGCGACCAACTCGCCGCCGACCTGGCCCAAGGGGTGCTCGCGCCCCAGGGCAAACTGCCGGTGGAACGGGAGTTGGCCGAACGCTTCGGCTGCACCCGCGTGACCCTGCGCCAAGCCCTGCAGCAGTTGGAAGTGGAAGGCTTGATCTACCGGGAAAACCGTCGCGGCTGGTATGTCTGCCCGCCACGTATCCGCTACGACCCCACGCGCATTACCGGCTTTATGGACTACGTCAGCGCCCAGGGCCGCACCCCGCACACCGAATGCCTGCGCGCCGAACAACGCCCGGCCGGCACCTGGCTGGCCAACCGTATGGGCCTGGCCAGTGCCGATGAGCCGGTGTTTTTTCTGCAGCGGCGGCGCTGGGTCGACGGCCGCCCGGTGCTGCTGGAACTCAATGCGCTGGTCGCCAACTGGTGCCCGGAACTGCTACAGGCCGACCTCAATACCTCGCTGACCGCCCTGCTGCGCGAACGTTTCGGCCGCGTGCAATCACGCTGCGAGCTGACCATGCATCCCGGCACCGTCAACGAGGAACAAGCCGAGCTGCTGCAACTGACGCCGGGCTCCAGCAGCTTCTATCTGGAGCGCTTGAACTTCGGCGAGAGCGATCAGCCCGTCGAGTTCGACCAGGAATTCTGGCGCCCGGATGCGTTGGCGGTGGTGGTGGATACGCGCTATCCCGGGCCGTAACCATGCATTTTTCACCACTCCGTCATTTCTGCGCAGGCAGCGGTCCGACGCTTTGCAATCCAGAGTTTTGCAGGGAGCGTCGTTCGACGGAGCATTCTGGGTCCCAGCCTGCGCTGGGACGACGGCTTTGTTGATGGATGGATTTTCGTAAATACGATTTAGTAATTATTAAATGAATAATCGGTATTTATAGTTATATATCGCCACCCCGTAGTCTCTGCCCATCGCCCTTTGATCACGACAGTGAAGTGCCCCATGCAATCGACTGACAACGTTATCGACTTCGCCCTGTTCCGCAAACGCAAGCAGGCGCAGCAACTGGCACGGGTCATGTGGGAAATGTACGCACGCAATGCCGGCTACGCAGCCGCCATGCAGATCACCCAGCAGCTCGGCCAGACCGAGACCCGTCACGGGTGAGCGCGCAAGACCCCGTACGCTTCCTGGCTACCGGCGATGAACCTGCGCTGGATCTGAATGCCCTCGAAGCGTTGGACGAAGACCCCATTTCCCAACGAGTCGCGCAGAACCTGCAACGCCTGCGCGGCAAACGCCACCTGTCCCTCGACGCCCTCGCCCGCCTCTGCGGAGTGAGCCGCGCGATGCTTGCGCAGATCGAATCCGGGCGCAGCGTGCCGTCGATCAAAGTGCTGTGCAAAATCGCCAAAGGCCTCAAGGTATCGGTGGCCGCATTCCTTGAACACCGCACCTTCGAAGGTGTGGCGGTATTGCCCGCCAGCCAGAGCAAACGTCTGGTCAGCGCCAGCGGTGCCTTTGTCAGCCGCGCCCTGTTCCCCTTCGATATCGCCCGCCAAGCGGAATTCTACGAACTGCGCGTAGGCCCCTTGGGCGAAGACCAATCCTGCGGCCATGGGCCGGGGGTGCAAGAGAACCTGGTGGTGGCGCAAGGCGTGCTGGAAATCAGCGTCAACGACGAACGCTACCTGCTCTCCACCGGTGACTCGATCCTGTTCTACGCCGACCAACCCCACCGCTATCGCAACCCGGCGGACAGTGAGGCGGTGGCGTATCTGGTAGTGACATACCCCGAGCGGTTGGACTAAACGCAAAAAAAACATCGCGGCTAAAGCCGCTCCTACGGATTGTACGATCCCGTAGGAGCGGCTTTAGCCGCGATGCTTTGGCCTTTCGAGATCGAGCGAGCTAGAGCAGTACAAGGCAGTAATGCCGACGCGCAGCCGATCGAGGTGTTACACCGTGCAGCACATCATGGGCATGCCGTTGCAGCTCATCATCATCGGCATGCTGCAGTCATTCATCATCTTCATCATCAGCGCGCAGCAGCTTTTCATCATGTCCATGTTCATGCCGGCCATTGGCATGATTTTGCACATCATGCAGTCGGCCATCAGGGTGCATTCCATCACGCACTTCATCGACGGCATGGGCATGCCCATCATTGGCATCGGCATCATGTTGCCCATCATCGGCATGGCCATGGCGGCCTGAGACATGCACATCATGCTCATGTTGGCGCAGTGCATCATCATCGGCATGCCGCAGTTCATCATCATCTGCATCATTTCGGCGCTGTTCTTGAACATTGCCATGTCCATGCCAGCGGCCGGCATCATCTTGCACATCATGCCGTCGTCCATCATCTCCATGCTCATGGTGGCCATCATCATGGGCATACCCATCATTGGCATCATCGGCATGGCGGTGTTCATCGGCATTTGCATCTGCATTGCATTCATCATGGTGTAGCTCCCTAAGCGATTCGATAGTGGACGAAGCGGATTGGGGCGAATTCTAGGGATGTCTCAGCCACCGGCAAGCTGGCGGCGCAGCAGCGGCGACGCCTGTTACGCCCATGGGAATGCTGCGAACTGTGCGCATCTGTCTGCTATGACTTGGTAACCGACGTCACTGCATCGACATGCGAAACCATCACGCCGATTACGCTGCGATGGATATGCACTGCAGATCCATGCACCTAACCGAAAGAAATAAACGGTCTAAACAGGCCGGTATTTCAGCGGCCTACCCGCTCCACCCGGTCGGCCACCTGGCTGGCCTGCTGCAACAGCGACTCGACGCTGGCCAGCGGTGCCTGCACGCTCACTCGCAAACAGCCCAGGGCGCGCCCCTGGATGCGTTCGATGCCGCCCTGCAGCAGGCGCGTCGGGTAACCCAGGCCAGCGACGATAGCGCTCAGCTCCGGCTCCTGGCCGCGGGCGCCGGTGTAGTGCAGGTCGAGCACCACCTCATGGAGCGGGTTGTCGCTGCTGTTGGCGGCAGCGCCGTGCAAGGTGCCTAACAGCGAGCGGGTGACAGCATGCTGCGGGTCACCAAACACTTGCCACACCTCGCCCTCTTCCACCACCTGCCCGGCTTCCAGCACTACCACCCGGTCGCAAAGGTCGCGGATCACCTCCATCTCATGGGTGATCAGCACGATGGTCAGGCCCAGGCGCCGGTTGATATCGCGCAGCAGCGCCAGAATCGCCTGGGTGCTTTCAGGGTCGAGGGCCGAGGTGGCTTCGTCGCATAACAACAGATCCGGTTGTAGCACCAGGGCGCGGGCGATGCCGACCCGCTGTTTCTGCCCGCCGGAAAGCTGCGCCGGGTAGGCGTCGCGTTTGTCTGCCAGGCCGACCAACTGCAACAGCTCTGCAACCCGTTGCTCGCGTTCGGCGGTGCCGATGCCGGCGATGCGCAGCGGCAAGCCGACGTTGTCACCAACGGTTTTCGAGGCCATCAGGTTGAAGTGCTGAAAGATCATCCCGGTGCGTTGGCGCAGCGCCGCCAGGCGGCTGCGGTCGAAGCCGAGAATGTCTTCGCCATCGATCAGCACCTGGCCGCTGCTGGGCTCTTCCAGGCGATTGAGCGAACGCAGCAACGACGACTTGCCGGCGCCGCTGCGGCCGATGATGCCGAACACTTCACCGCGGCGGATATCCAGGTTGATGGCGTGCAGCGCACGCACCTGGCCGGCGTATTGCTTGCCCAGGCCACGCAGTTGAATGTGGATGGCCGGAGTAACGGCATGGGGGTTGAAGCTGACCATAAAAATCTTCCATCGAGCGAAGCACTGAACCGGGTTGGCTACGGCGAATACCGCCGCCGTAGCAAGCGAACTCAGAAGCCCGGGGCGATCTGACCTTTGTAGCGGGTCAGGATGAACTCACGCACGGCTGGCGAGTTCAGCGCCTTGGCCAGTTTCTGGATGCGTGGGTCGTTGATGTTGTCCGGACGGGCCACCAGGAACTCGATGTACAGGTCCTTGCCCTTCTCGACGATCAGCGCGCTGTTGGTGTCGATGCCGGCTTCCAGGGCGTAGTTGGCGAAGATGAACGCCAGGTCCACCTGGCTGACGGCGCGGGCTAGCAAGGCACCTTCCAGTTCACGGATTTTCAGCTTGTGCGGGTTCTCGACGATGTCGCGCTGGGTGGCCAGGGTGTTGCTCGGGTCCTTGAGTTTGATCAAGCCAGCTTCGTGCAACAGCACCAGAGCGCGGCCGGTGTTGACCGGGTCGTTGGGGATGGCGACGCTGGCACCTTGCGGCAGGTCGGCGAGGGTTTTGATTTTGGTCGAGTACGCGCCAAAGGGCTCGATATGCACACCGACTACCGGCACCAGATTGGTGTGCCGGGTCTTGTTGAAGTCATCGAGGAACGGCCGGTACTGGTAGTAGTTGGCGTCGAGGTTTTTCTCCGCCAGCTGCAGGTTGGGCTGGATAAAGTCGGTGAACACTTTGATGTCCAGGTCGACGCCTTGTTTGGCCAGTTCCGGTTTGACGAACTCGAGGATTTCCGCGTGCGGCACCGGGGTGGCACCAACCACCAGTTTGTCGCCGGCGTGGGCGACGGACGTCAGCGATAACACAGCAGCCAAAGCGGCCAGGGTCTTTTTCATGCTCATACTCCAAGGTTTGAGAAAGGTGGCCGTCGTGGGGTGGACGTTGGGCCTGCGGCAGCGAAACCCGGCTGCCGCCGACGGGTGTGCGGCTATCAACGCCGCGTGTAATGGCGCACCAGGCGGTCGCCGCTCATTTGCAGGGTCTGCACCAGGACGATCAACAGCAGCACGGTGACCACCATCACGTCGGTCTGAAAACGTTGGTAACCGAAGCGGATCGCCAGGTCGCCGAGCCCGCCACCGCCAACCACACCGGCCATGGCGGTGTAGTCCACCAGCACGATGGCGGTAACGGTCACCGCAGCGATCAAGCCGGTGCGTGCCTCCGGCAACAGGGTCAGAAAGATGATCTGCCGGGTGCTCGCGCCCATCGATTGCACTGCTTCCAGCAGACCGCGATCGACCTCGCGCAAGGCGCTTTCCACCAGCCGCGCAAAAAACGGCGTGCAGCCCACCACCAGCGGCGGAATCGCACCGGGCACGCCCAGCGAGGTGCCGGCAATTACCGTGGTCAGCGGAATCAGCACGATCAGCAAAATGATGAAGGGCATCGAGCGCAGCACGTTGGCGACCACCGACAACAGGCGGTAAACCTTCGGCGAGGCATGCAGCCGGCGCTGTCCGGTGAGAAACAGCAACACCCCCAGCGGCAACCCCAGCAGCACGGTAAACCCCAGGGCCGCGCCGAGCATGCTCAGGGTGTCCAGGCAGGCCTGAGCAATTTCGCTCCAATCGATATTGGCCAGCAGCTCGTTCATTGCCCGCCTCCTGTGCGCAGGCTGGCCACCGGGTGCGGCGCCTGCAGGCGATCCCCCTGGCCAAACAGCTTGTTGCGCAGGGTGCCGGACGCATAGTCCTGCTTGAACAGGCCGCGCGCCTGCAGCTCCGGGACCAACAGGTCGACCACCGCTTCGAAGGTTTCCGGGGCCACCACACTGGCCAGGTTGAAGCCGTCGACGTCGGTGTCTTCGACCCACTCCTGCAGTTGATCGGCGACGGTTTTTGCCGAGCCGACCAACACCGGGCCGTCGCCACCGATGGCGCAGTAGTCGGCGATTTCGGCGGTGGTCCAGGTGCGCGTGGGATCGGCGCGGGTGAAGGCTTCCACCGCCGATTGAATGGCATCGCTGGGCACTTCACGGAGGATCTGCTCGGGGCTGTACTCGCCAAAATCGATGCCGGTCCAGCCCGACATTAAGGTCAGCGCACCACTGGCGCTGGCGTACTGGCGATACTCCTGCAAGCGCGCGATGGCTTCGGCATCGGTGGCGGCAACGATCACCGTCAACTGTTCGAACACCAGTACTTCGCTGGCCGCACGCCCGGCGGCCACTACGGCAGCGCGCAGTTCGGCCACCTGTTTTTTCAGCACCACTTTGCTCGGCGCGGCGACAAACACGCACTCGGCGTTGGCCGCCGCAAACCCGCGACCTCGGCTGGACGCACCAGCCTGGTAGAGCACCGGTGTGCGCTGCGGCGACGGCTCGCTCAGGTGGAAACCCGGCACCGTGAAAAACTCGCCCTGGTGACCAATGCCATGCACTTTTTGCGGGTCGGCATACACCCCGCGGGCACGGTCGGCCTGCACCGCGTCGTCGTCCCAACTGGTTTCCCAGAGCTTGTAGCACACCTGCAAATACTCCTCGGCCAGGGCATAACGCTGGTCGTGGGACAGCTGCTGCTTGTGCCCCAGGTTGCGCGCGCCGCTGCTCAGGTACGAGGTGACGATGTTCCAACCGGCACGCCCATTGGTGAGGTGGTCGAGCGTCGACATGCGCCGGGCAAATGGATACGGGTGCTCAAACGACACCGAGGCCGTTACGCCAAAGCCCAAGTGAGTGGTCGCCGCCGCCATCGCCGGCACCAGTTGCAACGGGTCATTGACCGGCACCTGCGCGGCCGTGCGCAAGGCAGCATCGGCGCTGCCCTGGTAGACGTCATAAACGCCGAGCACATCGGCGATAAACAGGCCATCGAGCTTGCCGCGCTCAAGGGTTTTTGCCAGTTCGATCCAGTAATGGATATCGGTGTAACGGGTCGACTGATCGCGTGGATGGCGCCACTGGCCAGGGGACAAATGGCCGACGGTGTTCATGCTGAAGGCATTCAAACGAATCTGCTTGGGCATCGGTGCAGCCTCAGGACCAGTCATGACGAGGCGGCTTGATGCCGTTGAGCAACCAGTTGCCGACCACGTGGTACTTCCAGCGCACCGGGTCGTGCAGGGTGTGCACCCGTGCATTGCGCCAGTGGCGGTCGAGGTTGTGCTTGCGCAACGTCGAGCGCGTACCGCCCAGCTCGAACAGCTTGTTGCTGGCCTCGATGGCGATTTCGGTGGTCAGCACTTTGGCCTTCGCCACCGCCAGGGAGGCCTGGGCGACGTTGTCTTCGTTGGGCGCGGCCTTGGCGCTGTCGAGCACCCAGCCGGCACGCTCGAGCAAGGCTTCGGCGGCTTCCAGGCGAATGTCCAGGGCGCCGACCTGAATAATGGTCAGCGGGTCTTCACTGGCTTTTTCCACGCCGGCATCGATCCACGGCCGCGCCTGTTCGCGGACAAACGTGACGGTGTCACGCAGTGCCGCGCGGGCAATCCCGGCGTCGATGGCAGCGGTGGTGATCTGCGCGAACGGGCCGGCCAGGGTCGGGTTTTCATAGGAGCGGTAGGTCGGGAACACATTGAACGCCGGCACCCACAGGCCTTCGATAATCACCGTGCCGCTGGAGGTGGTGCGCTGGCCGATGCTGTCCCAGTCATCGACGATGTTCAGCCCCGGTGTGTCGCGCGGCACAAAAGCCAATTGGCCGCGCCCGGCTTCATCCAGAGCCAGCACCCCAATCCAGTGGGCGTACAGCGAACCCGTGCAATAACCTTTGCGGCCGTTGATGCGTACGCCTGCACCGTCTGCCACCAGTTGGGTGCGGATGTCCTGCACGGTTTTGCCACCGGTTTCCGACAGCGCATTGGCAAACCGATTGCCCTGCAACGCCAGGTCGAAGAAAAAACGTTTCTGCTCATCGCTGCCCTGCAGGCGGATGTCTTCCAGCAGGCAGTAATGGTTCTGCGGGATCTGCCCCAACGACGGGTCGGCCGCCGAGACAATCGCGATCACCTGCGCCAGGGTGGCGTAGGACACCTCGGCACCACCGTACTCACGCGGCACGCTGATGCCCCACAGGCCACTGTTGGAAAATGCATCGACCACCTCGGCCGGCACCGCACGCTGCAGGTCACGCTCGGCAGCGCCCTCCTGCAGCAACGCGGCAACGGCGTGGGCAACACCAATGGCTTCGGCGTCATCGCCAATCACATGGGCGGTCGGTGGGTTGATCGGGTAGGAAGCTGAAACTGACATAGGGTCCTCGTCGCGGGGCGTCTGGTGAAGCGTGAAACCCCTAGAGCACTTTCCATGCCTGATTTTTTATCGCTATAAATCAGTCACTTACACATCACCAAAAAGGTAACTGTGGCCAACGCAGGACTTTTTGCTGAAGCACTGTTGCCCCACCAACAGCAAAAATTTCTGACTGCTCAGCAACAGCTGCAGGTGTTGATTTTGCTGGTTTCGCTTGTTGCCCTTCTATTCATATTCCAAAAAGTACGTTTATTCGTATTTAACACACGCTTAGGGTATATGCAGCGGTCCACAAGACCTCCCCTACACCCGACTTCGCCGTGCTAGCGCGGCCGTTCACAAGACGAGCGCATCAATGTCCAACCTCAGCCATGCCAAACCCGAAAGCGATCTGGATATCGCCCCGCCGCTACTGCCATCGCAGGTGTTGAGCAACGACGCCCAGGCGCTGCAGGCCGCCTATGAAGTGGCCAGTGTTGCCCGCGAACACGCGGCCCGCCGTGACAGCCAGCGCAAGCTGCCCTGGGCGGAGATCGAACTGTTTACCCGTAGCGGCCTCGGCAGCATTGGTGTGCCGCGCGAGTACGGCGGCCCGCAGGTAAGTTTTGTCACCCTGGCCAAGGTGTTCGCGATCATTTCCGCCGCCGATCCGGCGCTGGGGCAGATCCCGCAGAACCAGGTAGGCATCCTCAACCTGGTTCTGGGTTGCGGCACCGAGCTGCAAAAACGCCACCTGCTGAAAAGCGTGCTGGACGGCTGGCGCATCGGCAATGCCGGGCCCGAACGCGGCACGAAAAACACCCTGGAACTGAAAGCGCGGATCACCGCCGACGGCGATGGCTATGTGATCAATGGCCAGAAGTTTTATTCCACCGGCGCCCTGTTTGCCCATTGGGTGGCGGTGAAGGCGCTGAACGATGACGGCAGGCAGGTGCTGGCGTTTGTCCGCCGTGGCACGCCGGGGCTGCGCATCATTGATGACTGGTCAGGCTTCGGCCAGCGCACCACGGCCAGCGGCACCATTTTGCTCAATAACGTGCGCGTCGATGCCGACCTGGTGCTGGACAACTGGCGGGTCAATGACAGCCCGAATATCCAGGGCGCGGTATCGCAACTGGTGCAGGCCGCCATCGACGCCGGCATCGCCCGCGCGGCCATCGACGATGCCATCAGCTTCGTCCGCGAACGGGCGCGGCCCTGGGTCGACGCCCAGGTGGAACGGGCCAGCGACGACCTCTATGTGATTGCCGATATCGGCAAGCTGAAAATCGAACTGCACGCCGCCGAAGCCCTGCTGAACAGGGCTGGCCAGGTGCTCGACCAGGTCAATGCCGCGCCCATCACTGCCGCCTCCGCCGCCCAGGCCTCGATTGCGGTGGCCGAAGCCAAGGCACTGACCAGCGAGATCGCCCTGCAGGCCAGCGAAAAGCTCTTCGAGTTGGCCGGCAGCCGCGCCACCCTCGCCGAATTCAACCTCGACCGCCATTGGCGCAATGCCCGGGTACACACCCTGCACGACCCGCTGCGCTGGAAGTACCACGCCGTGGGTGCCTATCGCCTGAACGGCACCCTGCCAGCCCGTCATTCCTGGATTTAAGCGAGTACGCCATGTCTTTATCTCACCACGCCGCGATTATCAGCAGCGACGAACAGGCGCTGATCGTTGCCAGCGATCTGGCCGAAGACTTCAAACGCGACAGCGCCCTGCGCGACCGCGAACGCCTGCTGCCGCTGGCCGAACTGGATGCCTTTGCCAGCTCCGGCCTGTGGGGCATCAGCGTGCCCAAGGAATACGGCGGTGCCGGGGTTTCCAATGTCACCCTGGCCAAGGTTATCGCCCTGATCGCTCAGGCCGATGGCTCCCTCGGACAGATTCCGCAGAACCATTACTACGCCCTGGAAGTGCTGCGGGTGAATGGCAGCCCGGCGCAGCAACAGCGGCTGTATGCCGAGGTGCTGGCCGGCCAGCGTTTCGGCAATGCCCTGGCCGAACTGGGCACCAAAACCGCCCATGAGCGCACCACCCGCCTGACCCCAGACGGCAGCGGCTATCGCATCAACGGCCGCAAGTTCTACGCCACCGGTGCCCTGTATGCCCAACGCATTCCCACCTCGGTGGTGGATGAAGCCGGCGTGCAGCAACTGGCCTTTGTGCCGCGCAACAGTCAGGGTCTGAGCGTGATCGATGACTGGAGCGGCTTTGGCCAGCGCACCACCGGCAGCGGCTCGGTGGTGTTCGATAACGTGTATGTCGCCGCCGAGGATGTGCTGCCGTTTCAAAGCGCGTTCGAACGGCCGACACCGGTTGGTCCGCTGGCGCAGATTCTCCACGCCGCCATCGACACCGGTATCGCCCGCGCCGCCTATGAAGATGCCCTGCACTTTATCCGCACTAAAACCCGGCCGTGGATCGATGCCACCCACGCCACCGCCAGCGAAGATCCGCTGACCCTGAAAAGCCTTGGCCAGCTCAGCGTGCGCTTGAGCGCCAGCGAAGCGCTGCTGCAACGCGCCGGCGAATTTCTCGACAGCGCCCAGGCCGACAGCAACGCTGAGAGCGTGGCCGCCGCCTCCATCGCGGTGGCCGAAGCCCGCGCCATCAGCACCGAAACCTCGCTGCTGGCCGGCACCACCCTGTTCGAGCTGGCCGGCAGCCAGGCCACCCTGGCCGAACACGGTCTGGATCGCCATTGGCGCAATGCCCGGGTGCATACCCTGCACGACCCGGTGCGCTGGAAGTACCACGCCGTGGGCAACTACTACCTCAACGAGCAGAACCCGCCGCTGCGGGGGACGATTTGATGGGGGCGAAGAAAAAGATCCTGCTCAATGCCTTCAACATGAACTGCATCGGGCATATCAACCACGGCCTGTGGACCCATCCGCGGGACAACTCCACCGCGTTCAACAGCCTCGAATACTGGACCGAGCTGGCGCAGTTGCTGGAGCGTGGGCTGTTCGACGGGTTGTTTATTGCCGATATCGTCGGCGTTTACGACGTTTATCAGAACTCGCTGGACGTGCCCCTGAAAGAAGCCATTCAGCTGCCGGTCAACGACCCTTTGCTGCTGGTCTCAGCCATGGCTGCGGTAACCAGAAACCTCGGCTTCGGCCTGACCGCCAACCTGACCTACGAAGCCCCCTATCTGTTCGCCCGACGTCTCTCCACCCTCGACCATCTGAGCCGCGGCCGGGTCGGCTGGAATATCGTCACCGGCTACCTGGACAGCGCCGCCAAGGCCATGGGCCTGACCGAGCAGATCGAGCACGACCGGCGCTACGACCAGGCCGATGAATACCTGGAGGTGCTGTACAAGCTCTGGGAAGGCAGCTGGGAAGATGGCGCGGTGCTCAACGACCGCGAGCAGCGCATCTATGCCCAGCCGAACAAGGTGCACAAGGTCGAACACCACGGCGAGTTCTATCAGGTCGAGGGTTATCACCTTTGCGAGCCGTCGCCGCAGCGCACGCCGGTGTTGTTCCAGGCCGGTAGCTCCGAGCGCGGTTTGCGGTTCGCCGGGCGGCATGCCGAGTGCGTGTTTATCAGTGGGCAGAACAAGGCGGCCACCAAGGCCCAGGTCGACAAGGTGCGCGCCAGCGCTGTTGCGGCCGGGCGTCAGGCAGACGACGTAAAAATCTTCATGGGTTTGAACGTCATCGTCGGCGCTACCGAAGCGGCGGCCCAGGCCAAGCTCGCCGAGTACCGACATTACGCCAGCGCTGAAGCCGGCGTGGCGCACTTCTCCGCCTCCACAGCCATCGACTTTTCCCAGTACGAACTGGATGAGCCCATCCAGTATGTGAAAAGCAACGCCATTCAATCGGCCACCAGGGTCCTGCAGAACAACGACTGGACGCGGCGCAAATTGCTCGACCAGCACGCCCTCGGCGGCCGCTATTTCACCGTGGTCGGTTCTGCGCAACAGGTGGCCGACGAGCTGGAAAGCTGGATCGCTGAAACCGGCCTGGACGGTTTCAACCTGACCCGCATCGTCACTCCGGAAAGCTATGTCGATTTTATCGACCTGGTGATTCCCGAACTGCAACGCCGCGGTTCCTACAAGACCGCTTACGACACCGGCACCCTGCGCGAAAAGCTGTTCCATGGCACCGCGCAGTTGCCCGACCAACATACCGGCGCGGCCTATCGCCGCTGACCGAAACCTACAAAAGACGGGAAGCCCACTCAATGAAAAACAGCGCACCACTCAAAGCCCTGGCCCTCGCCCTCGGCCTGCTCAGCAGCAGCGTATTTGCCGCGGACGAACCCCTGAAACTGGGCACCACCGCCGCCTTTGCCATTCCCTTGGAAGCGGCTGTCGCCGAGGCCGACAAGCAAGGCCTGAAAGTCGAACTGGTGGAATTCACCGACTGGATCGCGCCCAATGTCAGCCTGGCGGCTGGCGATATCGACGTGAACTACTTCCAGCACATCCCGTTCCTGGAAAACGCCAAGGCCGCCGCCGGTTTTGATCTGGAGCCGTTTGCCCCCGGCATTATCAATAACGTCGGCCTCTACTCGAAGCGCTACAAAAGCTTCGCCGAGCTGCCCGAAGGTGCCACCGTGGCCATCGCCAATGACCCGATCAATGGCGGGCGCGGTTTGCAGCTGTTGGCCAAGGCCGGGCTGCTTACGCTTAAACCCGGGGTTAGCTACAAAGCCACCGAAGACGACATTCTGAGCAACCCCAAGCAGCTGAAAATCATCCAGGTGGAAGCCGTGCAACTGGTGCGCGCCTACGACGATGCCGATCTGGTGCAGGGCTACCCCGCCTATATCCGCCAGGCCAAAAGCTTCGACGCCACCACCGCGCTGCTCTTCGATGGCCTGGATCACCCGGAATATGTCATTCAGTTCGTCATCCAGCCGAAAAGCAAAAGCGACCCGCGCCTGGCCAAGTTCGTCGATATCTACCAGCACTCGCCAGTGGTGCGCGCCGCGCTGGATAAAGCCAACGGCAGCCTGTACCAACCGGGCTGGAACAACTGATGAGCGTGGTCAATCTGCCCCGCCAGCGCACCGAGATCACTCGACCGCTGGCTGCACAAACCGAGCCGCATCCCCATAAAGAGCTGAATCGCGCCCATGTGCGTTTTATCGGCGTGGGCAAAACCTACGGCGACTTGCACGCGCTGCACAGCATCGACCTGGCGATTCCCCGTGGCGAAGTGTTTGGCATCATTGGCCGCAGCGGAGCCGGAAAATCCTCGTTGATCCGCACCATCAACCGCCTGGAACAACCCAGCAGCGGCCGCGTGCTGATCGACCAGGTGGATATCGGCGACTTCGATGAGGACCGTCTGGTGGCGTTGCGGCGGCGCATCGGCATGATCTTTCAGCACTTCAATCTGATGTCGGCGAAAACCGTATGGCAGAACGTCGAACTGCCCCTCAAGGTCGCCGGCGTAGCCAAGCACGCCCGCCAGCAAAAGGTCCGCGAGCTGCTGGAGCTGGTGGGCCTGCAGGATAAACACCAGGCCTACCCGGCGCAGCTCTCCGGCGGGCAGAAACAGCGCGTCGGCATCGCCCGCGCGCTGGTGCATGACCCGGAAATTCTGCTCTGCGACGAAGCCACCTCGGCGCTGGACCCGGAGACCACCCAGTCGATCCTCGGCCTGCTCAAAGAGATCAACCAGCGCCTGGGCCTGACCATCGTATTGATCACCCACGAGATGGCGGTGATCCGCGAAATCTGCGACCGCGTGGTGGTGCTTGAGCATGGCCGCATCGTCGAACAGGGCCCGGTCTGGGAAGTGTTCGGCAACCCGCAGCATGAGGTCAGCAAAACCCTGCTGGCACCCTTGCAACACGGTCTGCCGGAAGAGCTGCGCAGCCGCCTGCACAGCTACCCGGTGTCGGCCGACGCGGCCGTGGTGCTGCGCTTGCAATTTACCGGCAGCCACAGCGAAGAGCCCGATCTGGCCGCGCTGTTCGCCGCCCTCGGTGGGCGCGTGCGTTTGCTGCAAGGCGGGGTCGAACGTATTCAGGGCCATGCCCTGGGCCAACTGGTCCTGGCGGTCAGCGCCTCGGCGCTGGATAGCGAACGTTTGCGCCAACGCGCCGGGCAATGGGCACAACAGGTGGAGGTGATCGGCTATGTGGTTTGATCGATTGCTACAGGGGGTGATCGACACCTTTCTGATGGTCGGCGTGTCGTCGCTGATCGCGCTGCTGGCCGGTATTCCGCTGGCGGTGATTCTGGTTACCAGCGGCAAGGGCGGCATCTACGAAGCGCCCAATCTCAACCGGCTGCTGGGCGCTTTCGTCAATCTGTTCCGCTCCATCCCCTTTCTGATTCTGATGGTGGCGCTGATTCCCTTCACTCGCCTGATCGTCGGCACCACCTATGGCGTATGGGCCGCTGTGGTGCCGCTGACTATCGCCGCCACGCCGTTCTTTGCGCGCATCGCCGAAGTCAGCTTGCGTGAAGTCGACCAGGGTCTGATCGAAGCCGCCCAGGCCATGGGCTGCCGGCGCTGGCATATCGTCTGGCATGTGCTGCTGCCCGAAGCGCTACCGGGCATCGTCGGCGGTTTCACCATCACCCTGGTGACCATGATCAACTCCTCGGCCATGGCCGGTGCCATTGGTGCCGGTGGGCTCGGCGATATCGCCTACCGCTACGGCTACCAGCGCTTCGACAGCCAGGTGATGCTCACGGTGATTGTCATGCTGGTGATTCTGGTGGCGGCGATTCAGTTGGGCGGGGACCGCTTGGCGCGGGTGTTGAATAAACGGTGAAGGGCCTTTTGCAGGAGCGGCTTCAGCCGCGATTGGGCATCAGGGCGATCAAAGACATCGCGGCTGAAGCCGCTCCTACAGGCACCGCACTCCAAGTGTTGCTCCAGCAACTGTTGCTGAAGCAACAGCTGATCAGCAATTGCTTGCCCGGCGAACACCACTAACGCCGCAAGCAGCCCTGCAAGCCGCGAATTCCGGGGCCTCTGTTGCTGGCCCAGCACTTGCAAAAGCCTGTTCAAGCGCGCGAATCAATCTATTGCTCGCGTAACACCACAGGAATTGAACATGACCGCACCTCTCAACGTAGTCGCCATTGCCGGTAGCTCCTACCGGCCTTCCCGCACCCTGGTGCTGGCCGAACAACTGTTGGCTCAGCTCAGCGAGCAATTGACCCGCGTGGGCCGCACGGTGAATAGCCAGCTGATCGAGCTGGGCAGCATTGCCCGCGCGGTCGGTGGCGCGCTGCAACGCAGTGAATTGCCAGCTGACGTCGAAGCCCAGGTGCAGGCCATCGAGAACGCCGATCTGCTGATCGTCGCCTCGCCGGTGTACCGCGGCTCCTACCCGGGCCTGCTCAAGCATCTGTTCGATCTGGTGGAAATGAATGCGCTGATCGACACCCCGGTACTGCTTGCCGCCACCGGTGGCAGCGAGCGCCATGCGCTGGTTATCGATCACCAGCTGCGTCCGCTGTTCAGCTTCTTCCAGTCGCTGACCCTGCCGATTGGCGTATACGCCAGCGAAGCTGACTTCACCAACTATGCAGTCAGCAGCGAGTTGCTCAAGGCCCGTATCCAGCTAGCCGTCGAGCGCGCCGCGCCGCTGTTTGCAAACGGCGCCGCCACCCTGAAGAAAATTGCCTGAGGCGCCTTTTATGAATGTGTTCTGGTTTCTTCCCACCCATGGCGACGGCCATTTTCTCGGCACCAGCCAGGGCGCACGCCCGGTTACCCTGCCCTACCTCAAGCAAGTGGCGCAGGCCGCTGATAGCCTCGGTTACTACGGTGTACTGATTCCCACCGGGCGCTCTTGCGAGGACTCCTGGGTGGTGGCCTCGGCCCTGGCACCGCTGACCGAACGCCTGCGTTATCTGGTGGCGATTCGTCCGGGGATCATTTCGCCCACCGTGTCGGCGCGTATGGCCGCGACCCTGGATCGCCTGTCCGGCGGTCGTCTGCTGATCAACGTGGTCACCGGTGGCGACCCGGATGAAAACCGTGGCGATGGCATTCACCTGAGCCATGCCGAGCGCTATGAAGTGACCGACGAATTCCTCAAGGTCTGGTGCCGTGTGCTGCAAGGCGAATCGGTGGATTTCGAAGGCAAACACATCAACGTGCAGAACGCCAAAGCGCTGTATCCGCCGATCCAGCAGCCCTACCCGCCGCTGTATTTCGGCGGTTCGTCCGACGCGGCCCATGACCTGGCGGCCGAGCAAGTCGACGTGTACCTGACCTGGGGCGAGCCACCCGCAGCCGTGGCCGAGAAACTCGCCGACGTGCGTGCCCGTGCCGCCAAGCAAGGGCGCACGGTGAAGTTCGGCATCCGCCTGCATGTGATCGTGCGCGAGACCGCCGACGAAGCCTGGCAAGCCGCCAGCAAGCTGATCGAGCACATCAGCGACGACACCATCGAAGCGGCGCAGAAATCCTTTTCGCGCTTTGACTCCGAAGGGCAGAAACGCATGGCCGCCCTGCACAACGGCCGCCGCGACAACCTGGAAATCGCCCCCAATCTATGGGCTGGCGTCGGCCTGGTGCGCGGCGGTGCCGGCACTGCGCTGGTGGGCGATCCACAGCAGGTGGCCGCGCGGATCAAGGAATACGCCGACCTGGGTATCGAGAGCTTTATTTTCTCCGGCTATCCGCACCTGGAAGAGGCCTATCGCTTTGCCGAGCTGGTGTTTCCGTTGCTGCCTGAGCCTTACGCCAGCCTGGCGGGGCGAGGGGTGACCAATTTGACCGGGCCGTTTGGCGAGATGATTGCCAATGATGTGTTGCCTGCTTCGCAACGTAAGCAGCCAGCTTGAGACCTTCGTTAATACGGACATTCTGGATCCCAGCCTGCGCTGGGATGACGGTGCTCCGGACAAAAACTTCCGTCATCCCGGCGCAGGCCGGGATTCAGATTCTTGAATGAGGAACACCGTGTGAGCACCCACCCCAACCCGGCGGTACTCAACCCTTTGCAAACCGCCCGCCTGCTGGCCGCCGACTTTGCCGAAACCGCCGTCGAGCGCGACCAGCATGGCGGTACGCCGAAAGCCGAGCGCGATGCCCTGCGCGCCAGCGGCCTGCTGGCCCTGAGCATCCCCACCCAGTTTGGTGGCATTGGTGCCAGCTGGAGCGAAACCCTGAATATCGTTCGCGAGTTCGCCAAGGTCGATAGCTCCATCGCCCATGTGTTCGGTTTTCAACACCTGATGCTGGCCACCGTGCGCCTGTTTGCCCGCCCCGAACAATGGCAGCCGTGGTTCGAAGCCACCGCGCGCAAGAACTGGTTCTGGGGCAATGCCCTGAATCCGCTGGACACCCGCACCGTGGTGAAGAAATTTGCCGACCACCGCGAGTTCTCCGGCAAGAAAAGTTTCTGCTCCGGTGCCACCGACTCGGAAATGCTGATTGCCTCGGCCATCGACGAAAGCGCCGGCGGCAAGCTGCTGATCGCCGCCGTACCCACCGCCCGCACCGGCATCACCCTGTTCGATGACTGGAACAATATGGGCCAGCGGCAGACCGACAGCGGCAGCGCCAGTTTTGAACGGGTGCGTGTGGAAGAGTCGGAACTGCTGCTCGACCCGGGGCCGCTGAGCACGCCCTTCGCCTGCCTGCGACCGCTGATTGCGCAACTGCACTTCGCCCATATCTTCCTCGGCATCAGCGAAGGGGCCCTGGACGAAGCGCGGCAATACACGCTCAAGGAAAGTCGGCCCTGGTTCAAATCCAAGGCCGCCAGCGTTAGCGAAGACCCCTATGTGCTGCGCCATTACGGCGAGTTCTGGGCCGCCCTGGAAGGCACCCGGCTGCTGGTTGAGCGGGCGGCCCACCTGCTGGACGAGGCCTGGCACCAAGAGCACGCCTTGAGCAGCGAAGAACGCGGCCATCTGGCCCTGGCGATTGCCGCCGCCAAGGTGTCCGCCACGCGCACCGGCCTCGACCTCTGTAGCCGGCTGTTCGAGGTGACCGGCGCGCGCGCCACCCATGCATCCCTGCGTCTGGACCGCTACTGGCGCAACCTGCGTACGCAAACTCTGCACGACCCGGTGGACTACAAGATTCACGAACTGGGTGACTGGGCGTTGAACCACAACGTGCCGACTCCGACCTTTTACTCATAGGCATGACCATGCAACTGCTTACCCTCCCAGCTTCCCCCGCACTGGCAACCTCGATCCGGGCCACCGCACAGGTGTTCGAAGACCCCAAATCGCAGGCCCTTCTCGCCCACTTGCAACAGGTCGCCCCCAGCGAGGCCAGCGTCCTGATCATTGGCGAGACCGGAACCGGTAAGGAACTGGTGGCGCGGCATATCCACAATCTCAGCCGCCGCAGCAGCGGGCCCTTTGTGGCGGTCAACTGCGGTGCCTTTTCCGAATCGCTGGTGGAGGCCGAACTGTTCGGCCATGAAAAAGGCGCCTTTACCGGCGCCCTGGCGGCCAAAGCCGGCTGGTTCGAAGAAGCCAACGGCGGCACCCTGTTCCTCGATGAAATCGGCGATTTGCCGATGGCCATTCAGGTCAAATTGCTGCGAGTGTTGCAGGAGCGCGAAGTGGTGCGCCTGGGCTCCCGCAAAAGCATTCCGATCAATGTACGGGTGCTGGCGGCCACCAATGTGCTGCTGGAAAAAGCCATCAACGCCGGGCATTTCCGCGAAGACCTGTTCTACCGCCTGAACGTGGTCAGCCTGCAACTGCATCCGCTGCGCGAACGCCCCGGCGATATCCTGCCGCTGACCCGCCATTTCGTCCGCAGCTACAGCGGCCGCCTGGGTTATGGCGACGTCCAGCTCAGCGCCCAGGCGGAGGCCAAGCTGGTGAACTACAGCTGGCCGGGCAATATCCGCGAGCTGGAAAACGTTATTCACCACACCCTGCTGATTTGCCGCGACGACCTGATTCGCGACGAGGACCTGCGCCTGTCGAATATGCGCATCGAGCGGCAGGACGAACAGCATGCGCCCCACGAGTCCGCCGAGGCCTTGATGCAGCGCGCCTTTATGCGCCTGTTCGAAGAACAGGCTGGCGGCCTGCATGAAAAGGTCGAAGACACCTTGCTGCGCGCCGCCTACCGGTTCTGCCACTACAACCAGGTGCATACCGCCAGCCTGCTGGGCCTGAGCCGCAACATCACCCGCGCGCGGTTGATTGCCATTGGTGAGTTGGTGGTGAACAAGCGCCGAGGTGAGGAAGTACAGGCGGGGAATCGGGTGCTGCATCTGTCGATCTGACCGGTAATTCGCCTACCACGCCACATCCGAAATTCTGGATCCCAGCCTGCGCCGGGATGACGGAGGTTTTCCCCAGACATCCGTCGTCCCGGCGCAGGGGGAAATCGGTGGTACGTCTGTCGGCCTGAACCCGATCCACGCCACATCCGAAATTCTGGATCCCAGCCTGCGCTGGGATGACGGCGGTTTTTCTGCAGAACTCCGTCGTCCCAGCGCAGGGGGAAATCGGTGGTACGACTGTCGGCCTGAACCCGATCCACGCCATATCCGACACTCTGGTTCCCAGCCTGCGCCGGGATGACGGAGGTTTTTCTGCAGAACTCCGTCGTCCCAGCGCAGGCTGGGACCCAGTGGGCCGGCAATCCGGCGAGGTGGTGGTTCAGGCCGCGCAGTTGCCGGCTAGATCACATGCGCCAACTGCAACTCGGTCAACGCCTCGACTTTCAGCGTGGCCAGGCGCGGCTCCCGCCGATCCCGCGGCCGCGCCAATGGCACCGGCAGCTCCAGACGAATACTGCTCGGCTGCGAACCACCCATCACCAGCACCCGATCGCTGAGGTACAGCGCCTCGTCCACATCATGGGTCACCAGCAGTAAGGCAATGCCGTGGTGGGCGGCCAGTTGCAGCAGCAAATCCTGTAGCTTCATACGGGTAAAGGCATCCACGGCGCTGAAGGGTTCGTCCAGCAGCAACACCCGTGGCCGTGAATACAGACCTCGCGCCAAGGCCACGCGCTGCGCCATACCGCCGGAAAGCTGCTTGGGCAAAGCCTCGGCAAAGCCTTCCAGGCCCACCTCGTTGATCAGCTGGCGCACCCATTTCTGGTCGAACTGGGCACCGGCACTGAAGCCGATATTTTCTGCCACCGTCAGCCACGGCATCAGCCGCGGCTCCTGGAAGACAAAGGCCACTTCAGCGCCCTGCCCGCCGCGGCTGACTTCGCCGCTGAACTCGCGCTCCAGCCCCGCCGCAATCCGCAGCAAGGTGCTTTTGCCGCAGCCACTGGGACCCAGCAAGCTGACCACTTCGCGCTCCTGCAGGTGCAAATCGATATTGCGCAGCACGGTAACGGCGGCGAAGTTCTTGCGCTCTACACGCACATTCAATAGCGCTTCGGTCATGCTTACGCCTCCCCGCCGTTGCCGGTAAAGGCATCACGCCAATCGAGAAAATGCTGCTCCAGTTTGGCCAGCACGCCATCACAGAGTTTGCCCAGCAAGGCGAGGACGATAATCGCCGCCAGCACAATGTCCGGACGCGAGGTTTCGCGGCCATCGGTAAGCAGGTAGCCAAGGCCCTTGGTGGCAGCGATCAACTCGGCGGCCACGAGAAACATCCAGGCCAGGCTCATGCCGCTGCGCAAGCCGGTGAACAGGCCAGGCAAGGCGGCCGGCAAGAGAATCCGCCGCGCCAGTTGGGTGGCACTGAAGCCATACATCTGCCCCACCTCCACCAGCTTGCGGTCGATATTGCGGATCGCCGCCACGCCATTGAGGTACACCGGAAAGAACGCGCCGATGGCAATCAGCACCACCTTGGAGGTTTCGTCGATCCCCAGCCAAAGCAGCAACAGCGGTACCCAGGCCAGGCTGGGAATGGCCCGCAGGCCAGCGAAGGTCGGCTCCAGATAGGCTTCCGCTTCGCGGCTCAAACCGACCCAGGCAGCGGCCAGCAACGCCAGGCTGGCACCAATGGCAAAACCCAGTAGCACCCGCGCCACACTGGCACCGATATGTTTCCACAGCGGACCGTTGGCCAGCTCGCCGAGGGTCACGGCGATTTCACTGGGGGCCGGCAGTTGGTACGACGGCACCCAGCCGATGCGCACGACGAATTCGAGGGCCAGCAACACCAACACAGGCAGAACCAGCCCTTTGGCGCGGCGTTTCCAGGCAGCGGCATTCAGGTCCAGCTTCCAGCCGGTGGCGGCGATGGTCGGCAGGGCTTTGCTTTTGCTTGTCATAGGTGACTCTCTAAGGCTTCACAAAAAACCTTGTGGGAGAGGCTTTAGCCGCGATGCTTTTGATTTTTCAAGATCAAGAACATCGCGGCTAAAGCCCCTCCCACGGGACCGCGGCTTGGCTTATTTCGCAGCAATCGCCTGCTTGCTGAACGACGGCTCGATCAATTGATCCACCACGGCATTTACGTCCACGCCTTTGCGCACCAGCTCTTCGGTGACCAGAATCGGTGCCGCTGCTTTCAGCGCCGCGATATGTTCAGCACCTGGCTGCGAGTTGCTGAAGTCGGTGCGTTGCAGTTGCAGCTTGGCCACGTCCAGCGGCAGACCGGATTCCTTGGAGAGGATCTGCGCCAGCTCTTCCGGGTTTTCCTGCGCCCACTTGCGGGCTTTTTCGTAGGCGCTGATCACCTTGTCGATGGCCTGCGGATACTGCTGGGCGAACTTCTCGGTAACGTTGATCACGCCGTAGCTGTTGAAATTGACGTTGTGGTAGAGGATTCGCGAACCAGCTTGCAACTGGCTGGCAGCCAGCAACGGGTCGAGACCGGCCCAGGCATCCACATCACCTTTTTCCAGGGCGATGCGGCCATCGGCGTGTTGCAGGTGCACCAGCTCCACATCGTTTTTGTTCAGGCCGGCCTGCTCCAGGCTACGCAGGGTGAACAGGTACGGATCGGTGCCCTTGGTGGCGGCGATCTTGTGGCCCTTGAGGTCGGCGACGGTTTTGATCGGCGAGTCCTTGGCCACTACCAATGCGGTCCACTCCGGACGACTGGCGATATACACGGTCTTGATCGGGCTGCCGTTGGCACGGCTCAGCACTGCGGCCAAACCGGCGGTGGAGCCGAAATCGATGCTGCCGCTGTTGAGGTATTCCAGCGCGCGGTTGCTGCCCTGGCTGAGGGTCCAGGTCACCTTGCTGCCCTCGCCGACGCTCTGCTCCAGCCACCCGAAATGCTTGAGCACCAGGCTGGTGGGCGAGTAGTAGGCGTAATCCAGACGCAGCTCTTTAGGCAGCGCGTCGTCCGCCTGCGCCGTGGTCAGCGTGGCCAACGACGACGCCAGGGCCAGACCGGCAACAGTAAAAAAACGGGCCAGACGGCCAGGGCGGAAAAGAGTGGAACTCATGGCAAAACTCCTTGCGAGGGCGGGCGCGATGGCTGCTTTGCTTATACCCAAAAGACAGGTACAGAAAGACAATCGCTATTCGCCAGGAATATTGCAGCACTCGTGCCAACCGCTGAAACCCAGGCATACCGGGCCTTTGCGTAAAAAACCCGGCAATCCGCTGTTAGGTGGGAAACAGCCTGCTGATCAGCTGTTGCTGGAGCAACAGTTGCGTGATCAACACAGGCGGTCGCTGCGCCGTTGCCTATTGCTCGCCCGCCCGGCGCGATAGAGCAGCGCTCGCCCGCTCAAACCGCTACAATCGCGTCCTTTTTTGCGTCTACCCCTGGATTCCCACCGTGATCTCTACCGCCAATATCACCATGCAGTTCGGCGCCAAGCCGCTGTTCGAAAACGTTTCCGTCAAGTTTGCCGGCGGCAACCGCTACGGCCTGATCGGCGCGAACGGCTGCGGCAAGTCGACCTTCATGAAGATTCTCGGCGACGATCTGGAGGCTTCCGGCGGCCAGGTGATGCTTGAGCCGAACGTGCGCCTGGGTAAGCTGCGTCAGGATCAGTTCGCTTACGAGCAATTCACCGTGATCGATACCGTGATCATGGGCCACGAAGAACTGTGGAAAGTTAAGGCTGAGCGCGACCGTATCTACTCGCTGCCAGAAATGAGCGAAGAAGACGGCATGGCCGTGGCCGAGCTGGAAACCGAGTTCGCCGAGATGGACGGCTACACCGCCGAATCCCGCGCCGGTGAGCTGCTGATGGGCCTGGGTATTCCGTTGGAACAACACTTCGGCCCGATGACCGAAGTGGCACCGGGCTGGAAACTGCGGGTGCTGTTGGCCCAGGCGTTGTTCTCCGATCCGGAAGTGTTGCTGCTCGACGAGCCAACCAACCACCTGGACATCAACACCATCCGCTGGCTGGAAAACATTCTGACCAGCCGTAACAGCACCATGATCATCATTTCCCACGACCGTCACTTCCTGAACAGCGTGTGCACCCACATGGCTGACCTGGACTACGGCGAGCTGCGTCTGTTCCCGGGCAACTACGACGAGTACATGACTGCGGCCACCCAGTCGCGCGAGCAACTGCTGTCGGACAACGCCAAGAAGAAAGCGCAGATCAACGAGCTGCAAAGCTTCGTCAGCCGCTTCTCGGCCAACGCCTCGAAAGCCAAGCAAGCCACCTCGCGCGCCAAGCAGATCGACAAGATCCAGCTGGCCGAGGTCAAGCCGTCCAGCCGCGTCAGCCCGTTTATTCGTTTCGAACAGACCAAAAAGCTGCACCGCCAGGCCGTGATGATCGAAAACATGGCCAAGGGTTTTGACGGCAAAACCCTGTTCAAGAACTTCAGCTTCCAGGTCGAAGCCGGCGAGCGCGTGGCCATCATCGGCCCGAACGGTATCGGCAAAACCACCCTGCTGCGCACCCTGGTCGGCGAGCTGACCCCGGATGCCGGTACCGTGAAGTGGACTGACAGCGCGGAGCTGGGCTACTACGCCCAGGACCACGCCCACGACTTTGAAGACGACGTGACCCTCTTCGACTGGATGGGCCAGTGGACCACCGGCGAGCAGATGATCCGTGGCACCCTGGGGCGCATGCTGTTCTCCAACGACGAGATCCTCAAGTCGGTGAAGGTGATCTCCGGTGGTGAGCAAGGCCGCATGCTGTTTGGCAAGCTGATCCTGCAAAAGCCCAACGTGCTGATCATGGACGAACCGACCAACCACTTGGACATGGAGTCCATCGAGGCGCTGAACCTGGCGCTGGAGAACTACCCGGGCACGCTGATTTTCGTCAGCCACGACCGTGAGTTCGTATCTTCCCTGGCCACCCGCATCATCGAGCTGTCGGCCAGCGGCGTGGTGGACTTCAGCGGCACCTATGACGACTACCTGCGCAGCCAGGGTGTGGTGATTTAAGCCCGCTTTACGCTGCACCGAACGCCCCGCTTTTGCGGGGCGTTTTTATTGGGGTACTCCCGTCATTCAGCTCTTTGATCCAATCGTTAGCTGCCTTTCCTTCTCCCCCGCCAGCGGCCATGATTGCCGCAGGTTTTCGGTGAAGCGTCCCCATGCATACCCCAGCGCCCAGCTCCATGGCGATCACCGGGCAGATTCTGTCCGTGGTGTTCTATACCTTTCTCGGTTTTCTCTGCATCGGTATTCCTATCGCCGTGGTGCCGGGCTTCGTGCATGACGTGCTGGGCTACGGCGCGGTCATCGCCGGCCTGACTATCGCCTCGCAATACCTTGCCACCCTGCTGACTCGCCCACTGGCCGGACGCCTGGCCGACAGCCTCGGTACCAAACCGGCACTGGTGTACGGGCTGTGCGGCATCGCTATCAGCGGCCTGCTGACCCTGCTGTCCACCGAGCTCAGTCATCTGCCGCTGCTAAGCCTGTTGATCATGTTCGCCGCCCGCCTGTTGCTGGGCGTTACCCAGGGGCTGCTGGGCGTCAGCACCATCAGCTGGGGCATCAATCAGGTGGGGACGGAACACACCGCGCGGGTGATTTCCTGGAACGGTATCGCCGCCTATGGCGCCATCGCCATCGGCGCGCCCCTCGGGGTGTTGATGGTGGATGCCTGGGGTTACTGGACCATGGGCTGCGCCCTCACCGCACTGGCGCTGCTGGGCTTGCTGCTGATCCGCAAACGCACCTCGGCACCGGTGCTCAAGGGCGAGCGCCTGCCATTCAGCACGGTGCTCGGCCGTATCGCACCCTACGGCCTGGGCCTGGCGCTGGGCTCGATTGGTTACGGCACCCTGACCACCTTTGTGGCCCTGTACTTTGCCAGCAAAGGCTGGAGCGGCGCGGCCTATAGCCTGTCGGCCTTTGGCGTGGCCTTTATCGGTGCGCGGGTGTTGTTGATCGATGCCATCAAGCACTACGGCGGCTATAGCGTGGCCATCGGCTGCATGGGCATCGAAACCCTCGGCCTGCTGCTGTTGTGGTTCGCTCCTTCGCCGCTGTGGGCGATGGCCGGCGCGGCGCTGACCGGTTGCGGCCTGTCGCTGGTCTATCCGGCGCTGGGGGTGGAGGCCATCAAGCAGATTCCCGACAGCAGCCGCAGTGCCGGCTTCAGTGCCTATGCGGTGTTCTTTGATTTGGCCCTGGCGATTGCCGGGCCACTGATGGGCGCTGTGGCGTATGGCTTTGGCTATAACGGCATTTTCCTCGCCGCGGCCCTGCTGGCTGTCGCCGGGCTGACCCTGAGCCTGTGGCTGGCCCGTCGCGCCAGGCTAGTGCAATGACGCCTGGTGGTCAGCCAGATCCGGCCCCAGCACGGTGCTGAAGAACTCCACCGCTTCGGCGTTCATCCGTCGATGAATCTTGCCCCGGTCCACGCCTTCGGCATCTTCGCAAAGCATCGGCATCATCTGCTCCTGCTCGGCCGAGCACGGCGACATAAAGATAAAGTGGCCGGCACCGTCCAGCAGGCGGTAGTCGGGGGGCTGCGGCAGGCTGTGGGTGAGGGCCAGGGCGTTGGTCTCGATGGCCAGTAGCTGGTCATGGTCGCCGGCGTACATCAGCACCGGCACCTGCACGTCCTGCAGCTCCTCCTTGCCGAACATCAGGCTCAGCGGTGCCAACAGCATCAACGCCTTTACCCGGGGATCGCTCTCGGGCACCAGATCATCACGGTCGACCACCAGTTCGCCCTGGCTGCGGCAGGCGTCCTGGTCGCCGGGGTGGGCCTGGCAATAGTCGCGCAGCAACTGCATCTGCGGCTGTGCGCCACCAACGATCAAGGCGGTTTCGCCACCGGCGGAGTAGCCGATCATGCCGATCCGCTGCTCATCGAGAAAGGGCTCCAGCCAGGGGTCCTGCAGGGCATCGGTGATCGCCTGGGAGATCTGCATCGGCCGCCCATAGAGGTTGCTCAGGGTGCCCAGACGGCTCTGGTCGGCGTAGTTGTCGCCCGGATGCACCACCGCCAGCACCACAAAACCGTGCTTGGCCAGGTAGGTGGCAAGGTCGTGCTGGGCCAGCGGGCTGCCGCTGTTGCCGTGGGATAGAACCAGCAACGGATAGTGACCGGGAGCGACCGGCGCGTCCTGCCCGGCGGCAATATGGTAGGGACCGATGTTACTGATGGTGGCACGGGCAAAGGCTGGGTAGAACGCCACGGCCTGCATCGGTTGCTGATCGAGGGGGTCGTGCAGGGTCATCTGATGAAAGCCCACGGTCATTCGCCCACCGCCAGTGGCAGCCAGTGTTGGTGCGCAAATAGCCACCAAACCGAGCAACAGCAGCAACCAACGCGCAAAAAAGGTGCTCACGCTCACCTCCACAGCAGATGCCGACCCCGATCAACCTGTGTGCAACCGCAACGGCTGCAGGGCGGCGAACAACAGCGCACAAACACATGCGGGTTCACATACAGGTTACAAAAGCATGACTTGTGCCAGAAAAATCGCCGTACCTCGGGAAACCACTGCGGGAGCTTTCCAGCGCATCAAGCAGCGCCCTCCGATAGTCCCGACAATCCGGGTAATTCAATGATCGTCCTCCTGTTTCCGACCCATGCAGAAGGACTGATCCATGAGCAAACCGGCCTATCTCCCTGGCGCTGCCTGCCTGCTGGCTTTGGCGTGTAGCGCCAGCCATGGCGCACCGATGCCCTACTCCAACCTCATCGTATTTGGCGACAGCCTGCTTGATGCCGGCCAGTATCCTGATATCGATGGCCCAGCGGGTGCCACCAAACGGTTTACCAACCGGGTGGGTCCGCAATACCTGAACAACAACCGCGAGATTATCGGCCCGGTAAACTCCACCCTGCTGGGTGGCAAGCTGGGCATCGATGCCACCAACCTTTTACCCTCAACCTCCGTGTTCGCCCCGACGCTTGGCCAGCCCGACGGTAACAACTGGGCTACTGGCGGCAACACCACCGCCGATATCCTCGATTCAATCACCGGCAAATCCACGGTCAGCCTTGCCGGCGTGCCCTTGCGTCAACGGCCGGGCTACCTTGCATCGTCCGCCTTCAAAGCCGATCCCAAAGCGCTGTATTACCTCGATGGCGGTGCCAACGATTTTTTCAATAGCCTGGTAACCAGTCAGGCCACTGCCGCCGCAGCCGCCGCGCGCCTGACCGACAGCGTGCGCGCCCTGCAACAGGCCGGCGGCCGTTATCTGATGGTCTGGCTACTGCCCGATCTGGGCCTGACACCGCTCAACTATGGCAAGCCGCAACAAGCTGCCCTCAGCCAGTTGGTCGCGGCGTTCAATCAGGCGCTGGTCAGCCAGTTGGCCACGGTACCGGCGCAGATCATTCCGCTGAACATGCCGCGCCTGCTTAGTGAAATCATCGCCAACCCCGCCAGCTTCGGCATGATCACCGGCGCACCTTTGCTCACCACCTGCTTCAGCGGCAGTGAATGCACCGCCAACCCGACCTACGGACTGGGTGGCACCAGCCCGGACCCGAGCAAGCTGCTGTTCAACGACGGCGTTCACCCCACCAACGCCGGCCACCAGATCATTGCCGACTACGCCTACTCGCTGCTGGCCGCGCCCTGGGAACTCAGCCTGTTGCCACAAATGGCCAATGCCACTTTCAATGCCCAGGAAACCGCACTGCAAACCGCCTGGCAAAGTGATGCCGGTGCCTGGCAGCCGGTGGCCACTTGGCGTGCCATCGTCAACAGCGGCGGCCAGCGGCAGGACTTCGATGAGCAGGACAGCAGCGCCGCAGCCGATGGTCATCACTACGACCTGCAAGTGGGCGGCAGCTATCGCCTCAACGACGACTGGCGCGCCGGATTGCTGGCCGGTGCCTACCGCCAGAGCCTGAAGGTCGGCGAAGCGGATTCACGCTACAAACTCGACAGTTACCTGGGCAGCGCCTTTATGCAGTTCCAGCACAACAGCTGGTGGGCAGACGGCGCGTTGACCGGCGGCTATCTGAACTACCGCGACCTGCAACGGACCTTCGCCCTGGGTATCAACGACCGCGCCGAGCAAGGCGATACCCATGGCGCGCTCTGGGGCCTGAGCTCCCGCTTCGGCTATGACCTGGCAGCCGCCACCAGCCGCTGGCAGCTCGCGCCCTTTATCAGCGCGGCGTATTCGCGGGTCAGCGTCGATGGCTATGCCGAACAGGGTGAACGCTCGACCACCCTGCAGATCGACAGCCAGCACTTCACCAGCAAACGCCTGGGCGCAGGGTTACTCGGCAGCGTTCAGGTATTGCCGGGCACCCGCGTGTTTGCCGAAGTGGCCCACGAACATGAGTTCAACGCCGACACGCAAACCCTGACCATGAATCAGAAAAGCCTGCCCACCCTGCCCTACACCCTGGCCGGCTACCGGCCAGCGCAACAGCTCAACCGCCTGGCGCTGGGCGTCAACCAACAGCTCACGCCACAGCTGGCTTTGCAGGCCGGCTACAGCCTGAGCAAAACCGACGACCTCACCCAGCAGGGCGTCAACCTCGGGCTGAGCCTGAGCTTTTAAGCCGGGCCCGAAGAACAAAATCCCGTAGCCAAAAAAATCCCCGCCTAGGCGGGGATTTTGGTTTTCAGCCCGGCCTCAGGCGGCGACGAACAGCTCAGCAACCTGCTGGTTGGCAGCGGCCAGAGCTTGTGCACGCGGCTCTTCGCCGTAGGCCAGACCTTGGGCACGGACCACTTCGATATCAGTGATACCAAGGAAGCGCAGTACCAGTTGCAGGTAGTCTTCGTGGGCGATGCCACTGGCCTGACCGGCGTGGATACCGCCAGCAGTGGAAACGATCACCACTTTCTTGCCGCCGGCCAGACCTTTCGGGCCGTTCTCGTCGTAGGTGAAGGTTTTACCGGCGACGGCGATCCGGTCGATCCAGGCTTTCAGCTGGGTCGGCACGGTGAAGTTGTACATCGGCGCACCGATGACGATGGCGTCAGCAGCCAGGAATTCATTCAGGGTGGCTTCGGCCAGGTCGGCTTCGTGTTTTTGCGCAGCGTCGCGCAGTTCAGCTGGAGTACCGCCGGCTACCAGGCTGGCAGCGGACAGGTGGCTGAAGGCATCGTCGGCCAGATCGCGGTAGCTGACTTGAATGCCGGCTTCGCTGGCTTGCCAGGCGCTGACCACGGACTTGCTCAGTTGGCGGGAGGCCGAGTTGTCGCCGAGGATGCTCGAATCGATGTGCAGAAGTTTCATGGGGCGTTCTCCGAGTAAAGATCGCCGTGCGGCGATGGAATGTTGGCAATCCTACCGGTGAAACCAATAGCGTATTAGTCGGCAAAAATGTGATAGTTCGTCCCACTGGTAGGACGATACCTCCATTCAAGAGCCGTTATGCAAGATCTCAACGACCTGTTCTATTTCGCCAAAGTGGTGGAAGCCGGCGGTTTCGCGGCAGCCGGACGCCTGTTGGGCGTGCCCAAGTCGCGGCTGTCGCGGCGCATTGCCGAGCTGGAAGAGCGCCTTGGCGCCCGCCTGTTGCAACGCAGCACGCGCAAGCTGGCGCTGACCGATATCGGCGAGCACTACTACCGCCATTGCCAGACCATGATTCTCGCCGCCGATATGGCCGATGAAGCCGTGGCCACCCACTCCAGCGAGCCACGCGGGCGTTTGCGCGTGTCCTGTCCTACGGCGCTGGCCGAGTCCTACCTGTCGCCGATCATCAATGACTTCCTCGGCACTTACCCGCAGGTGCAGTTGGAGATCGTGTTGCTCAATCGCCGCGTCGATCTGCTGGCCGAAGGTATAGACGTTGCCCTGCGGGTACGCGACGAAGGCGACGAAGACCCCGCCCTGATCGCCCGCAAACTTCGCCCGGCCTCGGCTGTGCTGGTGGTTGCACCGTCGCTATTGGCCGGGCGCCAGATCGCCAACCTGCAAGACCTGCATTCACTGCCCGTGCTCGGGGCCCTCGACCCGGACCGCAAGGTGCACTTCCGCCTGGTGGACGCCCAAGGCAACAAACGTGAAATTGCCCTGGAGCCAAGGTTGGCCATCGAAGATTTCATGGTGCGCAAAAACGCCGCGCTGGCTGGCCTGGGCTTTACCATGCTGCCGCTGATGAATTGCCACGAAGAATTGGCCGACGGCCGTTTGCTGCAGTTGCTGCCGCAATGGAATCTGCCGGGCGGCTATCTGCAGGCGGTGTACCCCCATCGGCGCGGTATGCTGCCGGCGGTACGGGCCTGGATCGAACACATCACCGAGGCATTTCGCGGCGACTGGACCCTGCCGGTCTGACTGCCACCGATAAGGAATTCGCGATGAACACCGAAGAAACTGCGGCCTTTCTCTTGCAACTGCCTGGCGTGCGCGAGGACCTGAAATGGGGCGACAACCGAGTGTTCTCCGTGCAGCAGAACAAGATGGTCGCCATCATCAACTTTCTCGGCGAGGGCCTGGCGTTCAAGGTCGATAAGGACTTGTTTCTCGGCTATGTCGACCGCCCGGGTATCCGCCCTGCCCCCTATCTCGCCCGCGCCCACTGGATACGCCTGGATAAACCCGAGGTGGTAAGCAGCGCGGAACTGCAAGACCTGCTGAGGCGCTCCCACCAGCTTGTGGTGCGCAAATTGCCGAAGATCCGGCAGGCAGGGTTACTACTCGACCTGCCCTGACGCTGAAGCTTCTACTAACTGTCAGGTGCATTCCCGCACACCTTAACAATCGATCCTGCATCGCTGCGCCGCTCCAACAGAAATGATCGCTGCACGTTCATTTCTGTTGGAGCGATCTCATGAAAAATCTGTTTGCACTGTCCACCCTTCTGCTGGCCTTTGGCGGCTTGTCGAGTACCGCCGCAGCCGCTGACGCGCACTGGAGCTATGCAGGCCTCGACGGCCCCGAACATTGGGCCGACCTCGACCCTGCCAACGTGGCCTGCCGGGCCAGCAAATCCCAATCACCCATCAACATCGACACCGCGCAAAGCCAACGCACGCCATTGCCGCCATTGACCTTCAACTACAACAGCGGCAGCGCCGAGGTGGTCAACAATGGCCACACCATCCAGGTCAATGTGCCTGCTGGAAACCTGCTGAACGTGGGCGACGTGCAGGCTGGGCTGTTGCAGTTCCATTTCCATACGCCGAGCGAAGAACACTTCGATGGCAAAGCCTACCCAATGGATGCCCACCTGGTGCACCGGTCCGCCGATGGCGTGCTTTGGGTGGTCGCCGTGCAGTTCACAGAAGGCAAGGAAAACCAGGCACTCAAGCCCATCTTCGCGTACCTGCCTGGCACCGGTAAAAACCACGTGGTGACGGCGTTCGCCCCCAGTGCCCTGCTGCCCAACGACCCTGGCTACTACCGGTTCACCGGTTCGCTGACCACCCCGCCATGCAGCGACGGTGTGCGCTGGCAGGTGCTTAAACAACCGCTGGAGCTATCCAGGGAGCAGATTGACGCGTTCCGCGCGTTGTTCCCGATGAACGCCCGTCCGGTACAACCGCTGAACGGCCGTGTGATTGAAGTCAGCGAGTGATTGCCGCCGCACCTGCATTCAGCACCTGCGCACCGGCCTAAAAACCCGTCACCAGCCGAATCGCCCACCCCAGGTATTGCCCCTTGAGCAGCAGCCAATCCAGCCAAAGCAGTTGGTGGCCCAGAACAATCCCCCAGAACACCAGCTGGTAATCGACCTTGCGTGTCTTGTGTCGGTACAACTGTTGCGCCAACAAGGCACCCGGCCAGCCGCCGAGCAGCTCCAACAGGTGCAAGGTTTTTTCCGGCGTACGCCGCCCGCCGTCCATGGCGCGCTGTTTGTCGTGACCGTAGAAAACCACGGCCAGCAGGCTGGCAGACGGGTACAGGGCCAATGCCCAGATCCAGTGGTGGTAAACAAAGAGTTGCAGCGCGCCGAGCAAGGGCGCTGCACAGAGCACGGCAAATACCACCAGTTTGAAACCCAGCTGCTGCGGCACGGCCATGTTCGAGGGGCGGCGCGGGCGTTTTGGTGTCGCCGCCTTGACCGTTGGTTTTCTGGGTTTGATGCGGATGGCTGGCTGGTCCAGGCTCAGGCCTTGCAACCGCATATGCGAGGCGCACAGCCGCCCTTGCTCATCCTTGCCGGCGATATAAAACACCGCATCGCCGGCCTGCGGACGCCGCTCGCCGCGCATTGCGCTGATATGCACGAACACCGCAGGGCCACCGGCGTCCGGGGTGACAAAGCCAAAGCCTTTGTCATCGTTCCAACTTTTGATTGAGCCGCGTAGCTCCATGCCTTTGGCTCCTGCCGGGTCATTGAGCCGCGCAGCTTACAAGATCGTCGCGTATCTGTAGGAGCGGCTTCAGCCGCGATGCTCCCCATCTTAAAAGCATTGCGGCTGAGGCCACTCCTACGGGAGTGGCGACTCAATCAATTTCCGGATTTAACCTTGTTCCACAGCCGCGTGCGAATGCGGTCGGTGGCCAGTGGCATGGCTTCCAGGGCGAACATGGTTTTCAGGGTGTCCGCGCTGGGGTAGACCTTGGTGTCGTTTTTCAAGTCGGTACTCACCAGGCTGTCGGCCTTTTCATTGCCGTTGGCGTAGCGTACGTAGTCGCTGATCTGCGCCATCACCTTGGGGTCCAGCAGGTAGTTCATAAAGGCGTAAGCAGCTTTTTCATCCGGCGCGTCGACAGGCATGGAGACCATATCGAACCACATCGGCGCGCCCTCTTTGGGGATCACATAGCCGATGTCCACGCCATTGTTGGCCTCTTTGGCGCGGTTGGCGGCCTGCATGATGTCGCCGGAGAAACCGACGGCTACGCAGATTTCACCATTGGCCAGATCGGTGACGTACTTGGAGGAATGGAAGTAGCGCACGTAGGGGCGAATCTGCATCAGCACGGCTTCGGCTTTCTTGTAGTCGGCCGGGTCTTTGCTGTGGTGTGGCAAGCCCAGGTAATGCAGGGTGATCGGCAACACTTCCGGGCCGTTGTCGAGAATCGCCACGCCGCACTGGCTGAGCTTTTTCATGTTTTCGGGTTTGAGAATCAGGTCCCAGGAGTCCAGCGGTACATCGCCGAGCACGGCTTTGACCTTGGCCACGTTATAGCCAATGCCGGTGCTGCCCCACAGGTACGGGAAGCCGTGTTCGTTACCCGGGTCGTTGGTTTCCAGAGCCTTGAGCAGCACCGGGTTGAGGTTGTTCCAGTTCGGCAGCTGGCTTTTGTCGAGCTTCTTCAGCGCACCGCCCTGGATCTGCCGGGCCATAAAGTGGTTGGACGGAAACACCACGTCGTAACCGGATTTGCCGGTCATCAATTTGCCGTCGAGGGTTTCGTTGCTGTCGTACACGTCGTAGATCGGCGTGATGCCGCTGGCGGCCTGGAAGTTCTTCAGGGTGTCCGGCGCAATGTAGTCGGACCAGTTGTAGATTTTCACGGTGTCGGCAGCCTGGCTGACCGAGGCGACAAGCAGGAGCGGAGCAAAGAATTTAAGCATGACGTTTCTCTGTGTTTCTTGTTTTTAGAAGGTGTGTTGCAGGGCTAGCGGGCCGCCGGAATCGACGCCCCGCGCGCTTTGTCACTTGAAGATCAGTACGTAGGTTTTGCGCACGGTTTCCTGGATATCCCAGACACCCAGGGTATTGGCCGGCATCATCAGCGCATCGCCAGCCTTGATTTGCATGGGCTCACCGCCATCGGGGGTGAAGGTGCAGCGCCCGGCGATAATGTGGCAGAACTCCTGCGCGACGATCTGCCGACGCCAGACGCCTGGGGTGCATTCCCAGATGCCGGTTTCCACCGCGTCGTCGCGCTCGACGCTGGTGGTCGAGGCCACTGCCACGACTTCACTGAGCGGTACGGCGACCGGGAAGGATTCTTCGAGCACGGCGGCGGGGGTGTTTTTGAAGTGGGTGATGGTCATAGCGGCACTCGTTGTTTCGTAGGTTGATATCAGAAGCGCATCCCGTAGGACCGTGGGTGGTCATCAGTGCATAAAGCCTTCCATAAACTGCGCCAGGCCACTGGCAAAGCTACGGCGCCAGGGCGCGCTGCTGGGGTTGGCGAGAACTTTGTCTTCGTTGACGAAGCTTTTGATGATGGCGTTGTAGCCCAGCCAGCGGCAGGGTTCGGGTTCCCAGGTACGCAGGCCCTGGCGAATGCTGCTGTCCAGTTGCACCCAGGGCTGGCGGGTCAGCACGCTGGTTTCGCCAAGAATCAGCTGCGCCAGGGTGCGCCCGCCCAGGTTGCTGGCACCGACGCCCTCGCCGCCATAGCCACCAGACAGCGCCACCTGATTCTTGCGGTCGCAGATCATGTGCGGATGGAAGCTGCGCGACATGCCCAGGTTGCCGCCCCAGGAATGGGTGATGGGCACTTTTTTCAGGATCGGGAAGAGTTCGCCGAACAGGTAGCGCCGCAGTTGGATTTCATCCTCGCTGAGGCTGGCGTCCGCACGCAGCTTACCGCCGAACTTGTAGCCACCACGGGCACCGAACACCAGGCGATCATCCTTGGTGCGCTGACCATAGGTAACCTGGCGGCTGGCTTCGCTGAAAGCCTGACCACGCTCCAGACCGATCTCGGCCCAGGTGGCCGCCGGCAGCGGTGCGGTGGCGACGATCAGGCTTTGCACGGGCAGCAGGTGGTTGCCCAGCGGTGGCAATGTCACCGAATACCCTTCAATCGCCGGCACCACCCAGTTGGCCCGCACCTCGCCCTGGGCGGTACGCACCAGGCCGGGTTGCCAATGCTGAACGCGGCTTTGCTCGAAGATCTGTACGCCCATGCGCTCGACGGTACGGGCCAGACCGCGTACCAGTTTGGCCGGTTGGATGGTGGCGCAATGTGGGGTGTAGATGGCGCCGTAGGGCCTGGCCACGCGCAGTTGCTCATTCAGTTCGTTGACCGACAGCCAGCGGTAATCCGCCTCCGTCAGGCCCTGCTGATGCAGGCTGCGCAATTGCCCACGCAGACTGGTTTCCTGCTCTGGGTAGCGCGCGGCGGTATAGAGGATGCCGGCTTTGCGGTAGTCGCAATCGATGCCTTCACGCTGCAGCACCTGGCCGACTTCATCGGGAATGCCGTGCAGCAGGTCGAGGGACTCGCGCCGCGTGCTCGGCGTCAGCTCGGCAAGCAGACGGTCTTCGCCCAGCAGATTGCCCATCAGCCAGCCGCCATTACGCCCGGAGGCACCAAAGCCGGCAATCTCCGCTTCGAGCAGAACGATGCGCAGCTCCGGTGCCTGGCGCTTGAGGTAATAGGCAGTCCACAACGCGGTGTAGCCGGCACCGATAATCGCCACATCGGCGTCCACTGCACCCACCAGCGGCGCACGCGCAATCAACGGCTCGTCGAGCTGATCCATCCACAAACTAACGTTGCGCCATGCGCTCATGCCCAGCTCCAGTCTCGTCTTCGCCAACCAATGGCGCAGAGACTAGAGGCTAGATTCCCGGCTTGTCTTGCGCGCGGGCCCGCGCAGAAATTTGCGCGGAGGCCCGTTGCTGGCCGTTCTGTTTCAGATAGGCCTTGGGGGTAAGGCCGGTGTGCTGGCGGAAGCAGCTGTAAAAAGCCGACAGCGAATTGAAGCCGGCGGCGAACGCCAGTTCATCGATGCGCACCGGCGTCGTGGCCGTTTCCACCGCCGCCAGCAAGTGCTGCAGGCGCGCCTGGTTGACGTATCGGTAGAAGCTTTGCCCCAGCACCTGGTTGAGCAGGTAGGAAATCTGGTTGCGGCTGTAGCCCGTAGCCGTGGCCACCTGTTGCAGGTTCAGCTCAGCGTCCAGATAGGGCTGGTGTTGCTGGAAATAGTGCTGCAGGTCGTCGGCAAGAAAGCCCAGTTGCCGCGCCGACAGGCCCAGGCGGCTGATGGCCGGGCGCGAGTCGCCAGCTTGCGGGTTGGCGTCGCTGGCTTCGTGCATCAGCGAGGCGTATTCGTTGACCTGCCAGATCAGCCCGTCGCGCACGGTCAGCGCCTCGCTGGTACGAAACGACACCAGGCCCTCGCCGCCGCGCAAGGTGATGCGGTATTGGATAAAGGCGGTGTCGCCGTCCACGCGAATGCGGTCGCTGTGTTCCAGCGCTTCTTCCGGATCGCGGGGCATGGTGGCGCGCACGTACTCGCGCAGGTCATCAAGCAGCAGCACCCGGTTCTGGAAGAAATCGTGGTATTCGACCTCGGGGTGATAGAGCGCCAGCACCCCTTCCAGGTCGCGGTTCTTCCAGCAAAGGTGGTAGCGCAGCACCACGTCACGGGTGAGTTCGGTTTGCTCCGGGCGGTCGAAACGCTCGGTGGGCGAAACCGGAAAGCTGGGGCTGCGGGTCATTTCTTCTACCTGACTACATGGCACCGGTACGGGCCGGATAGCTTACGGCTGGGCGGCGCTCCAATCTATCCAACCGAATTGCCAGGTGGCCAGAATCAGCAGACCAAACGCGATGCGGTACCAGGCAAACATGGCGTAGCTGTGGTTGGCGATAAACTTCAGCAGACCGCGCACGGCGATCATGGCGAAGATAAAGGCAGTGACGAAACCGATGGCGAACACCGGCAGGTCGCTCTGCTGGAACAGGTCACGGTACTTGTAACCCGAGTACACCGCGGCACCCACCATGGTCGGCATGGCCAGGAAGAACGAGAACTCGGTGGCGGTCTTGCGCGACAGGCCGAACAGCAGGCCGCCGATAATGGTGGCACCGGAACGCGAGGTACCGGGGATCATCGCCAGGCACTGGGCTAAGCCGACCTTGAGGGCATCTTTCCAGGTCATTTCATCCACCGTCTCGGCATGCACCGCATGCTGGCGGCGCTCGGCCCACAGCATGATCACGCCGCCAACCACCAGGGCCGCAGCCACGGTGATGGGGTTGAACAGGTAGTGGTGGATCAGGTCGGCGAAGATCACGCCGAGAATCACCGCCGGGAAGAACGCGATCAGCAGGTTGCCGGTAAAGCGCTGAGCCTGACGATCCTTGGGCAAGCCCAACACCACATCGAAGATCTTTTTGCGGAACTCCCAGACCACCGCCAGGATGGCGCCGAGCTGGATGATGATATTGAACGCCATGGCCCGCTCACCACCGAAGTTCAGCAGGTCGGCGACGATAATCTGGTGCCCGGTACTGGAAATCGGCAGGAACTCGGTGAGCCCTTCGACAATACCCAGAATCAACGCCTGCGCAGCGCTCCAAAGATCCATGCAACTTCCCCCATGGGCGATGCTCCGCATCGCCAGATAAATGTTGTCGACGAACAAGGTGTCGGCAGAAAAAAAACCAAGACCAACCACGGTCGGTAGAGCGTCAAGCGCTTGGGAATGCCGCTTTGGCGCGGAAATGTAGCAGACAACTTACCGCGATGCTGCTGCCTTTAAGCACATTTCCCCTGTAGTGTTGCAAAGCCATCTGCAACGCCTACTTTCAAGGCAGTACAACTACAAAAATGCCTGGAGCTTCCCATCATGCAAAGCCTGCGCAAACTACCGATTCATAGTCGGCTGTGGCTGATTCTGGCCGTCGCCCTGGTCATGCTGGTCAGCCTCGGCTTGCTGATGCTGCAGCAGATCAACCACGACCTGTACAGCGCCAAGGTTCAAAAGACCCAACATGTGGTGCAAAGTGCCGCCGGCGTGCTGACTTATTTTCACAGCCTGGAGACCGCCGGCACCCTCACCCGCGAGCAGGCACAGAAACAGGCCATGGAAGCGGTACGCGGTTTGCGCTATGCCAAGGATGACTACTTCTGGATCAACGACCTGGGTCCGAAGATGGTCATGCACCCCACCAATCCGAAACTGGAAGGCCAGGACCTCAGCGGCCTGAAAGACCCGGACGGCAAATTCCTGTTCAACGAGATGGTCACCATCGCCAAGGCCAAAGGTGCCGGCATGGTTGCTTACCGCTGGCCGAAACCGGGGGCCAGCGAGCCGGTGCCGAAGATTTCCTATGTGCAGCTGTTCGAGCCCTGGGGCTGGATTGTCGGCTCGGGGGTGTATATCGATGATATGCAGGCCGAGTTCCGTGAGCAGGCGATGCGCGCCTCCATGCTGGGCATCGGCATCGCCGTGTTGATGGCGCTGCTGGTGCTGTATATCAGCCGCAGCATCACCCGCCCGCTGCGCGAGGTGGTCAGCGCCATGGCCAATATCGCCAGTGGCGAAGGCGACCTGACGCGCAGCCTGACCAGCGACGGCCAGGATGAGCTGGCCGCCCTGGCCAAGCACTTCAATACCTTCACCAGCAAACTGCGCCTGACCATCAGCCAGATGCTGCAAGCGGCCACCGCGCTCAATCAGTCCGCCGACACCCTTGGCGGCGTGGCCGATAAATCCCAGCAGGACAGCCAGCAACAAGCCATGCAGATGGAACAGGTGGCCACCGCTATTAATGAGGTCACATACGCCGTGCAGGATGTGGCGAAAAACGCCGAGCAGGCTTCCTCCGAAGTACAAGGTGCCGAGAGCAATGCGCAGCAGGGGCAGGCCAATATCGAACGTAGTCTGCAGCAGATCGACAAGCTCTCTGGCACCATTGGCGAAGCGGTGGAAGTGATCCGGAACCTGGCTCAGGAAACAACCCAGATCGGTGGTGTGCTGGAAGTGATACGCTCCATCGCCGAACAGACCAACCTCCTCGCCCTGAACGCCGCCATCGAAGCAGCGCGGGCCGGAGAACAGGGGCGCGGGTTCGCCGTGGTGGCCGATGAGGTTCGCCTGCTGGCCCAGCGTACACAGAAGTCGACCGCCGAAATCCAAGTGATGATCGAACGCCTGCAAACCAATTCGGAAGCGGCCGTAAACGTCATCAACGAAAGCAGCAAGGCCTCGCAACTGACCGTCGAACAGGCGCGCCAGGCGGGGGAAAGTCTGGACCAGATCAGCCAGTCGCTACGCAACCTGACCAGCCTCAATGCCTCCATCGCCAGCGCCACGTTGCAGCAGGCGCATGTGGTCGAGGACATCAATCAGAACGTCACCGACGCGGCCAGTCTGGCGCACAACACGGCGATGGCCGCCGAGCAATCGAGCAGTGCCAGCCAACACCTGAATCAACTGGCCGATGAATTGAACCGGCTATTGCGCCAATTCCGCGTATGAGGACTGCATGACGAACATGGAACACCAGGAGATCAATCTCCAACAGCCGGAAAACCAGGATCTGATCTGGGATATGGAGAGCATGGCCCGCCGCGAGCTGGCCGAGCGCTTCATCCGCCTGTTCGAGAACCGCTTCTGCGTGTATTCCGAGTCGGTGCGTCAGCTGTACACCAACTACACCCTGCACTTCCCCACCGATCTGGGCCGCAAGATGGTGGTGCTGCCCAATGCCTACGCCTTCCACGACACCCTGCACGGCATCGACGCCGCTGCGGTGCGCAAAACCGGCTTGTGCGTGCTGCCCGGGGTGTTGGTGGGCAAGCCCGGGCTGCTCCTCAGCACGGAAATGAAAGACGACGGCAGTACGCCCAAGACCATGCCGTTCAAACCGGCACTGGCGCAGATCATCAACAGCCAGAAAAAGCTCGGCGACGTGTTCTTGCCGATCATGATGAAGGGTGACTTGCGCGAGTTCGACCAGCAGATGCCCTATATCCACCTGCACCGTTTGCAGGTTAACAAGCTCACTCACCTGTCCACCTTCGAACGCGACGATATCCACCAGACCATCACCCGCAAGATGCTGATGCTGTATCGGCAGGCGGATAGTTTGGTGTGTTAGGCCCCAACAGCATCGCGGCTGAAGCCGCTCCTACGGACTGGGCGATCTTGTAGGAGCGGCTTTTTGCCGCGATGCTTTTAATCAGTCCTGGCTAACCGCACCAATCTTGTGAATCGACAGATCCGCTCCGTAATACTCATCTTCCTGGTTCAAGCGAATCCCCGCCGTCGCCTTCAGCACGCCATACACCAGCAAGCCACCGAGCAGCGCCACGATCACGCCCAGGCCAGTGCCGATCAACTGGCTGATCAGGCTCACGCCGCCCAGGCCACCGAGCGCCTGCTGGCCGAAGACCCCGCAGGCAATCCCGCCCCAGACACCGCACAGGCCATGCAATGGCCATACGCCGAGCACATCGTCGATACGCCATTTCACCTGGGTGGCGGTAAAGGCCCAGACAAACAAGGCACCGGCCACCAGCCCGGTGATCAGCGCGCCCACCGGATGCATCAGGTCAGAGCCGGCGCAGATCGCCACCAGACCCGCCAAGGGGCCATTGTGCAAAAAGCCCGGGTCGTTACGCCCGACGAACAGCGCCGCAAGCGTGCCGCCGACCATCGCCATCAGCGAATTCACTGCCACCAGGCCGCTGACGCCTGGCAGGGCCTGCGCACTCATTACGTTAAAGCCGAACCAGCCGACGATAAGAATCCACGAGCCCAGGGCCAGGAACGGGATATTCGACGGGGCAAAGGCCACCAGCTTGCCGTCGCGGTAGCGACCATTGCGCTTGCCCAACAGCAGCACGGCACCCAAGGCCAGCCAGCCGCCCATGGCATGTACCACCACGGAACCGGCGAAATCATGGAAGCTGGCGCCAAAGCGCTTCGCCAACCAGACTTGCAGACCAAAGTTGCCGTTCCAGATCAGGCCTTCGAAAAACGGATAGATAAAGGCCACGATCAGCAGCGTGGCGCACAGCTGCGGGCCGAACTTGGCGCGCTCGGCAATGCCACCGGAGATAATCGCCGGGATTGCCGCGGCAAAAGTCAGCAGAAAAAAGAACTTCACCAGGGCGTAGCCGTGCTCAACGGCCAACTGGCTGGTGGGTACCAGAAAGGTCACGCCATAGGCCACCCAGTAGCCGACAAAAAAGTACGCCAGGGCCGACATGGCGAAGTCAGAAATGATCTTCGATAAGGCATTCACTTGGTTCTTTTGCCGGACTGTGCCAACTTCCAGAAAAGCGAACCCGGCATGCATGGCCAACACCATGACCGCGCCAAGCAGAATGAACACCGTGTTGGAACCCGAGATCAGGGTTTGCACGGCGCTGTTGAGGTTTTCCATCGATGAAGCGACTCCGGCAGCGAAAAAGCACCAAAGCAGCTCAACGCTCCTATGTACGCACCATGATGACGCCGCAACGCACCAGTTCTGCTCAGCGGCACGAACCGATTTAGTACCAGGGAAACGGGCAGGAAAATTGAGCGGTTAGTTCTTTTCTTTATTTTTCATTCGGTTGAGCAACACTGTTGCCACCTTGTTCAAGGGCTGAAATGCGCGATTACGGCGCAAATCCAGCCCACTCCGCACCAGCGGAATGCAAGCGCTATACCAAGCGTTCCAGGCCACTAGGCTGGATCGCGCGGGTACCGGTAGATGGAACCATCCATCCGGCCGGCGACTCGAACCCCAAAGACCTCAATCAAGGAGATTCACTATGGTTAGCAAGGCCAACGAACGCGCCCAGGAAGAGCTTGTCGCCGAATTCCAGGCACTGATTGCCGACACCGAAAAGCTCCTCGACCACACCGCCAGCCTGGCCGGTGCCGAAGCCGATGAATTGCGTCTGAGCATCCACGACAGCCTCAAACGCGCCCGCGACACCCTGCAACTCACCGAACATTCAGTACGCGAACGCGCCGAGGAAGCGGTCGCCAGCGCCGAGGCCTATGTGCAGCAGAACCCATGGCAGTCGGTCGGCATCGCTGCCGGCGTTGGCTTCCTGCTCGGCCTGCTGGCCTCGCGTCGCTAACCATGAGTGACGGAATGGACGCCCTGCCCCCGCCGCCCCTGCAAGGTCGCGGCCCCTCGCCCAAACGTTTGAGTGCAGCCTTTCTCGGCTTGCTGCACAGCCATATCGAGCTGTTTGGTATCGAGCTGCAAGAACAGAAAAGCCGCACCCTCAACGTCTTGCTGTTTGCCGGTTTGGCCCTGGTGTTTGCCCTGCTGTTGCTATTGGGCCTGTCCGCCCTGGTGCTGATTCTGGTCTGGGACAGCTACCGCATCGCTGGCGTGGTCGGCCTGTGCGTGTTCTATGCCGTGGCGACGCTGGTCTTCGCCTTGCTGCTGCGCAACCAGGTTACCGACGAACACTCCCCCTTCAGCGCCACCCTCGAAGAGCTGGCCCGCGACCGTGAGCGCCTGATGCCATGAGCCAAACAGCGAAACCCACCCGTCAGGAACTGCGCAAACAGCTGGTTCGCTTGCGTATGGAAATGCACCGCCACGAGTTGCGTCACGAAACCCAGGAGCTGCTCCAACCGCTGCGCAAAATGCGTGGTACCGCCAGCAGTTGGCAAAGCAGCCTGAGCACCAGCCATGCCCCACTGTGGGGCGTGGCCGGGGTCAGCCTGCTGGGTTTTTTCGGCGGTAAAAGCAAAAAGCTCAGCCGCTGGCTGAAAATCGGCATGAGCCTCTATCCGCTGTTGGCAGTGGCGTTGAAGAACCGCCCACCACGCTGACTACCGTCTGTCTTACAACTGGCCACCTTCTTGCAAACGGAACGGCATGAACAGCAATCCTGCGCTGTTCATCGCCCAGCTTTACGCGGGCGGAACCGCAAACCGTAACTAAGGATGTGACTGTGATCGACGGGCAACCGCTTGCCTGCTTCCAGCCGTTTATTGATACCGCCACCGGCCGTATCGCCGGTATCGAAGCACTGGGCCGCCTGCAACAAGCCGACGGCCGCCTGGCTTCGGTAGGACCGCTGTTCGCTGACCCCAAATTCCCCATGACCGCCCTGCGTCGTCTCGACCGGGAAGTACGCGCCGATGCCCTGCAACGTTTTCACGCAGCACCCGCCGACTGGTTTCTAAGCATCAATATCTCCCCGCGCTGGATCGGCCGTCTGCGCCCGAATCAGCCGCTGCCCAGCCTTAAGCAGCTGGAAAAACATGGCGTCGCCCCTGAACGGATCGTCTTTGAAATCACCGAGCTGGGTGGCGGCAGCCTGCGTTTACCGGAAGTGGTCGCGCGCTACCGCGAAGCCGGTGCGCGTATTGCCATCGACGACTTCGGTGCCGGTTACTCGCAGCTCGACCGCGTACTGGCGCTGCAGCCGGACATTCTCAAACTCGATATGCGCCTGTTCCAGGAAGCGGCCCGCGGCGGCCCGAGCAGCGAAGTGGTGAAAGCCCTGGCGCAGATGGCCGAGAAAACCGGCTGCTGGATCATCGCCGAAGGGGTGGAAACCGAAGCCGAGCTGGATTTTGCCCTCGAATGCGGTTCGCGTTATGTGCAGGGCTACCTGTTCGCCAAACCCGAGCGTGAGTTCTTCCCCGCTGACGCTTTCGTCGAGCGTTTTGCCGAACTGCGCAACCGTTACGTGCACAACAAACTGTCCGAGCGCGCCCGCCTGATGGCCTTGCGTCAACAGCTCACCGGGCTGATGAACAGCCTCAAGGCCTGGGCCGAAGCCGACGTGCCCCTGGCCAACCTGCCCGCGCCCACCGCCTACCCCTGGTTGCTGCGGGTGTATCAATGCGACCCCAACGGCACCCAGCTGACACCCAACCTGGAATGGACGGGTAGCGGCTGGCGTGAAGATGGCCGTTACCTGGGCCATAACTGGTCGTGGCGGCCGTACTTCTATCAACTGCTGGCCGAAGGCTGGGATGAGCGTCGGCTGATTCTGTCTTCCACCTACCGCGATGCCACCAGCAACCAGTACTGCCTAACCGCCGGGCAATTTATCGACAATGGCCAGCGCTTGCTGCTGTTGGATATCGACGTGGCCGGTTTGTAACACCACCCCTCGTAGGAGTGGCTTCAGCCGCGATGCTCTTGAGGCTGAAAAGAGCAAAGGCATCGCGGCTGAAGCCGCTCCTACGGGAAGATTCCAGCCTGTGCCCTTGCAGCCCGCTCCCGGAACCGGGAAGCTACCCCCTCATCAGCCACTGAACGGCGAGGACTGGCCTTGGACTGGCAGACACTGCTCAACCGCGAACGTCTCGGCAAGCCGACCCACAGCGCTGCCGAACTGGGCCGCAGCCCATTTCACAAAGACCACGACCGCATCATCTTCTCCGGTGCCTTTCGCCGCCTGGGACGCAAGACCCAGGTGCATCCGGTGTCCAGCAACGACCATATCCATACGCGCCTGACCCATTCCCTGGAAGTCAGCTGCGTCGGCCGTTCCCTGGGCATGCGGGTGGGCGAGATGCTGCGCGATGCCCTGCCCGATTGGTGCGAACCCAATGACCTGGGCATGATCGTGCAGTCGGCCTGCCTGGCCCACGACATCGGCAACCCGCCCTACGGCCATTCCGGCGAAGACGCCATTCGCCACTGGTTCCGGCAGGCCGCCGGGCGCGGCTGGCTGGATAGCATGAGCGACGTGGAGCGCCAGGACTTCCTGCATTTCGAAGGCAACGCCCAGGGCTTTCGCGTGCTCACCCAGCTGGAATACCACCAGTTCGACGGCGGCACGCGCCTGACCTACGCCACCCTCGGCACCTACCTCAAATATCCCTGGACCTCGCAACACGCCGACGCGCTTGGCTACAAAAAACACAAGTTCGGCTGCTACCGCAGCGAGCTGCCGCTGCTGGAACAGATCGCCGGCAAACTCGGCCTGCCGCAGATCGATAACGAGCGCTGGGCGCGCCATCCGCTGGTGTACCTGATGGAGGCGGCCGACGACATCTGCTACGGCCTGATCGATCTGGAAGACGGGCTGGAAATGGACCTGCTCGACTACCCGGAAGTGGAAGCCGTGTTGCTCGGCCTGGTGGGCGACGACCTACCGGAAACCTACCGCCTGCTCGGCCCGCGCGACTCGCAACGGCGCAAGCTGGCGATTTTGCGCGGCAAAGCCATCGAACACCTGACCAACGCCGCCGCCCATGCCTTTGTCGAGCAGCAGGAGGCGTTGCTGGCCGGCACCCTGCAGGGCGACCTGGTGGAACATATGGATGCCCAGGCCAAGCGCTGCGTACTGGGGGCGAAAAATATGGCGCGGGAAAAAATCTTCCAGGACAAACGTAAAACCCTGCACGAGATCGGTGCCTACACCACCCTGGAAATTCTCCTGAACAATTTCTGCGGCGCGGCCCTCGAACTGCATTCGGGTGACAGCCTGTCGTTCAAGAACCAGCGCATCCTCGATCTGCTCGGCTACAACACCCCGAAGGCGGACTGGACGCTGCACCGCTCGTTCCTGCGCATGATCGATTTCATCGCCGGCATGACCGACAGCTACGCTACCGAAATGGCAGCGGAAATGACCGGGCGCTCCAGCCCGGTATAACGGCAAGTTGATAGAGAGGCGTATGCGCAAGCTTTTGCGGCAAGTGTTCAGTTGGCAGTCCGGCCCACCCGCCTGGGGGCCGGCGATGGTGGCCATGCTCGGTTGCGCCTTGCCGCTGATCCTCGGCCTGTTCAGTGGCCACCCGGGTTTTCTCTGGGCTTCGGTGGGCGCGTTCCAGGCCGCCAAGGCCAACCCGCTGCACCGTTTCGGCATGCTGCGCATGTTGCTGCTGATCGGCCTCGGTGCCTGGAGCGCCGGGCTGGGTTTCTGGGGTGCCGACCATCCGCTGATCAGCCTCGGTCTGTTCGCCCTGTTCGGCTTTCTGCTGGCCTGGCTGCAACGCTTTGGTGCCGAGGCCGGCAAGCTCGGTATCGGTCTGGCGATCTGTCTGTGCCTGGGTCAGGGGCAACATGGCGTGGGCAACCTGAGCAACCCCTATGCCGTGGGCATGCTGTTTATTCTCGGTGGTCTGTGGGTCACCCTGCTGGCCTTTGCCTTGCGCGGTGTGCATGGCTTGCGCATGTGGCCGCGGATGCCCCGCCTGCTGGGCATCCTGAAAGTGCTGCGCCGGCATGCCCAACGCCAACCGCGGCGCCAATGGCTGTTGCACGCGATCAACTGCACCTTGGCATTTTCCCTCGCTGGCTTGACCGTCGAGCTGGCCGAGCTGCCGCGCGGTTACTGGCTGACCATCGCCGTGGTCGCCACCTTGCAGTTGGAGTTCCAGGGCAGCCTGGTACGTGCAGTGCAAGCCAGCCTGGCCAGCCTTGCTGCCGCCTCCTTGCTGATCTACTTCGGCCATAGCCTGCAAAGCCCGCCGGTGATGGTGGCGGTCATGCTGCCGCTGATTGCCTTGAGCCGTGCCTTCCAGGCCAATCACTATGGCCTGTTCGTGCTGCAGACCACCTTGTGTTTTCTGCTGCTTGCCGAAAGTCTCTCCCACGATTGGCACCTGGGCCAGGTGCGCGTACTCAACACCTTGAGCGGCGTAGTGATTGCCTTGGCGGTGGCGTTGTTGATGCATGGGGTCCGGCGCTATCTGGATCAGCGCCAGACGGCTAAAAAACCGTCCGACCAGCCCGCGCAAACCTCCTCGTTACAAGAGTGACGCACGCACGTTTTTTGCTCGGCAGAAATTGCGCTCGTTCACTATGCTTGGCTCTTGTCTCGGCGAGGAGTTGAGCGCAGCGATGCCCACGCCGGACTGCACCTGCCTGGTGTGCCCCTAGCCTGTACCTGCTCGACTTCTACCTGCGCTGTTCAAGGAGTGATGCGCAAATGCCCAAGTCTCCCCGCGTCGAACGTCGCTATTCGTTGCACGTCCATATCAGCGTGCTGTTCACCTGCTTGCTGCTGATTACCGGTGTGGTGCTGGGGCTGTTCAACTACCGGCAGACCACTCAGGTGATCTTCTCCAGCAGCAACGAACTGTTCAGCCGCATCCAGGAAGATGTGCAGCACGACCTGCTCAATACCTATCAACCCATCCGCCACCTGCTCAGCCTGCTGGCCCTGCAGGAAAGCAATCAGGCCGCCGACCACTACCAGCGCATGGCGTTGCTGCCCTCCTTCGTTCAGGCACTGCGTGACAACCCGAAACTGGCCTCGCTGTACCTGGGTTATGACGACGGCGATTTTTTTATGGTGCGTCCGCTGTCCACCCAGGCCCTCAAGGACAAATTCGACGCACCGACAGATGCCGCCTATCAGGTCTGGACGATCGACCGCATGGGCGAGTCGGCACTCACCGAGTCAGTGCAATCGGAGTCGGCCTACTACGACGCCGGGCTGAACCTGATCACCCGCCGGCAGAACCTCAAAGAGCGCTACGACCCGCGCAACCGCAGCTGGTATTCCAGCGCCCGCAGTCAGACTGACAAGCGCGACGAGCAGATCACCACGGCACCCTATGTGTTCTTTTCCACCGGCAATGTCGGCACCACCCTGGCCCGCGTCAGCGGCGAACATGCAGTGATCGCCGCCGACCTGACCCTGGCCGATCTGTCTGCCACCCTGGCCAAACACAAAATCACCCCCTCCAGCGAAGTGGTGCTCTACGACGGCGGCGGCAACGCCATCGCCTACCCCGACAGCAGCCGCCTGATCGTGCAGAGCGACAAGGCGCAGTTGGCCAAGGCCCGCGACCTCAGCCCGGTGCTCGCTACCCTGATCGACCATGACCTCAACGATGCCCAACAGGGCAACCTGCAGCTGGGCCAACGCAACTGGGTGGTCTCGCGCAGTCATCTGCAGGAAGGCGGCCCACAGGGCCTTAACCTGGCGCTGGTGGTGCCCGAGGACGAGCTGCTGGCAGATGCCTACCGCATCCGGTGGCAAGGTGCCCTGGTTACCCTGGCCATTCTGCTGCTGTGCCTGCCGCTGGGCTGGTTGAGTTCACGGTTGATCATTCGTCCGCTGCGCAGCCTGGTGCTGGAAGCCGAAGCGATCCGTCGTTTCGACTTCAGCCACCCGGCCAGCGGTCATTCGCCGATTCTGGAGATCGACCAGCTGGCCACCTCCATGGCGCGTATGAAGGAAACCATTTCCAGCTTCCTGAATATCGCCTCCAGCCTGTCCGCGGAAAACCGTTTCGACACCCTGCTCGCCCGGGTCCTGGAGGAAACCGTGGACATCAGTGGTGCCCAGGGCGGTTTGATCTACCTGTTCGATGCCGACAGCGGCAGCCTGGAACCCAAAGGGCTGATCCTCGACAAACAAACCCGTGAACTCGACCCATACCAGCTGCCCAGCTATCAGGCCAACGCCAACGATCTGCCATTCTGGCTGGAGGGCCCGGCCAAGGGCGGTGCCAGTACCACCCAGAGCCTGGGTTTCGACCAGGCCGCCAGCCTCGGTGAAATCCTCCTGACCCTCGACAGCCCGCGCATCCACTTGGCCGCCACCGGCCTGCACAACCGCCAGGGCCAGACCCTCGGCGTATTGGTGCTATTGCAGCGTGACACCGGGCACCCGGAAGACGAGGCCATGTTGCGCCCTGAGCGCATTGCGTTCGTCGAAGCGGTATCCGGCGTGGCGGCGCTGTGCATCGAAAGCCAGCGCCTGCTCGAGAACCAGAAAAAACTGCTGAATGCTTTTATCCAATTGATCGCCGGTGCCATCGACGCCAAGAGCCCCTATACCGGCGGCCACTGCCAGCGCGTGCCGGAACTGACCCTGATGCTCGCCCGCGCCGCCGCCGACAGCGACGAGCCGCCATTTGCCGCCTACCAACCCAATGAGGACCAGTGGGAAGAACTGCATATCGCCGCCTGGCTGCATGACTGCGGCAAGGTCACCACCCCCGAATACGTGGTGGACAAGGCCACCAAACTGGAAACCCTCTACGACCGTATCCACGAAGTGCGCACGCGCTTCGAGGTGCTCAAGCGCGATGCCTGGATCAGCTACTGGCAAGGTGTCGCCGGTGGCGGCAATGAAGGGCAACTGGCCGCCCTGCGCGATGAACTGCTGGCCGCCCTCGACGAGGAATTCGCCTTTGTCGCGCGCTGTAACCTGGGCGGCGAAGCCATGGCCGAGGCCGATATCGAACGCCTTGGGCAGATCGGCATGCGTACCTGGACGCGCACCCTCGACGACCGCCTCGGCGTGTCCTGGGAAGAGAACCAGCGCCAGAGCCGCACTCCGGCACCGGCGCTGCCGGTCAGCGAATCGCTACTGGCCGACAAGCCCGAGCACCTGTTCGAACGGGGTGCCAAAGACAGCATGCCGGTGGAAAATCCCTGGGGTTTCAAACTCAACGAACCGATCTATAAATTCAACCGCGGCGAGCTGTACAACCTCGGCGTAGCACGCGGCACCCTGACCGCCGAAGAGCGCTACATCATCAACAACCACATTGTGCAAACCATCCTGATGCTCAACCACCTGCCCTTCCCCGCGCACCTGGCCAATGTCGCCGAGATCGCCGGTGGGCATCACGAGAAAATGGATGGCAGCGGCTACCCGAAACGCCTGCGCCAGGAAGAGATGAGCCTGCCGGCGCGGATGATGGCGATTGCCGACATCTTCGAAGCCCTGACTGCGGTGGACCGTCCCTATAAACGGGGCAAGACCCTGTCCGAGGCGCTGAACATCATGATCGGCATGTGCAAAGGCGCACACATCGACCAGCAGCTGTTTTCCCTGTTCGTGCGCAGCGACGTGCATATGCAATACGCCCAGCGCTTCCTGCAGCCGGGGCAGATCGATGAGGTTGATGTCGAGGCGCTATTAGGCAAACTCGGTTAAGGCTGGCGTAGGTTGGGTTGAGCGCAGCGAAGCCCAACAGCGATCTGCACGCGGAGCCCCTCGGGCTCCTCGTTGGGCTTCGCGGTGCTCAGCCCAACCGACCTGCGCGAATAGCTCAGCGTCCCCGCGCTACCAACAACTCCCGCGCCGCCTGCAGCGGCCGCGGATCGACCCAGGCATCGATATCGAAGTCACCTTCGAGAAAACCATGCAGGTTGAGGAAGTCCTTCTGGATGCGCAGAAATTCCAGTCGCTCAGCCGACAAGCTCGGTGCCAGCGAGCGATGGAAATCACCGCGATAGGCTTCGGCCACCCCTTCACTGCCAGCCTTGGTTTCCGCCTGCAAAATCGCCAGCAGATCGTCACGGTTATCACTGGCCCAATTGGCCGCGCGCAGGGTCTGGGCAAGAAAACGCACCACCAGGTCGAAGTGGTTGTCGAGCAGGTCCTGGTGCACGGTGATCGGCCGCGGGGTGCCGTTGTTGATGCGCTGGCGCGGTTCGGCGATCAGGTCCAGATCAATACCCACCACCAGGCCTAAACGTCGGGCCGCATCAGCAGCCGAAGCACCTTTGACGTAGACGGCATCGACGCGCCCCTGCACCAGATGATCAAGCCCCGACCACAGCCGCTGCAGGTTCTCCTGCGGCGTCGGCGCGCCTTCCTGTGCAGTCAGCGCCACCTCCACCAGCTGCACATCATCAAAACCCAGCCCGGCCAGCGCCAAGGCACCCTTATAGCCATGGAGACTCATGGCCCGGGCGATGCTGCCGGCACGGCTGTCGGCCCAAGCGGGCAAAGCCAGGCGTTTACCTTTGAGGTCGGCCGGGCTGCGAATACCGGAGTCGGGACGGACCAGAATGGTTTGCCATTCTTCGATCCAGGTCAGGCCGATCAACCGGCTCGGCGCGCCGGCGGCACGGGCTGCCAGCGCCGGGACGTTGCCGCCTTCGCGAAACAGCCCCGGCAAGTCGTGATCGTAATGGTGACGGCCCAGCTGCCGAGCTTCTTGCAGCGTCTCCACGGGCAGACCATCGGCGGCAAATTCTTCCCCAAGCCAACCGAGGTTATAGGCAATACCCGAGGCGGTCGGCACCGGGCAACGGGTGAACCAGATCTTGTCGAGACGCAAGCTCTGAGCGGTGGCAATAGCGGCAGTGGACATATACGAACTCCTGGCAATGGCTGATTGGCAGCTGCAGTGCAGCGCCCATGCCAACGGCTGCAGCCCGCGCCAGCCGGGGCTTTAGCAAATTCGGCAAGCGCTGCTGCTGCGTCGCCAGCAACCCTTGCTGCTGCACAGGCAGCAACCAGGCGGGCATTGCTGCGTCAGCAACAAAGGCCCGCACAAATAACAGCGAAAGCCTCGCCATTACTGGCTTGCAGCCCCATGGCATAGAACCTGCTCCCACCCTGTTCAGGAGCCTGCCGAACCCGGCAGCCAGTCAGTTGAGGTGAGACATGAGTGAGGCCCAACGCACCGTCGCCAGTCAGGCGAGCGTGGTGCTGATCAGTGAGGAACAGGCGATTGCCGTGGCCAGGGAGATTGCCCAAGAGATCGCCGCCATCGCCGCCGACAGCAGCCAGAACGGCGAGTTGCCACGCCGCCAGGCCGAGCTGCTGTCCAGCAGCGGGTTGACTGCGATTGGCGTGCCGAAACAGTTTGGTGGTCTCGGTGCCTCCGTGCAGACCATCGTCGAGACCGTGCGCATTATCTCGGTGGCCGACGGTGGCGTCGGCCAGTTGCTGCAGATTCACAACGTCATGTTGCGCGGCATTTTCAGCGGCTACAGCGACGCCGTGCGCGACCACCTGATCGCTGATGTGCTGGCCGGCAAACGCTTTGGCAATGCCCTGGCCGAAGTCGGCGGCAAGAACAAATTCGCCCTGAAGACCCGGGTCGAGCGCCGCGCCGACGGCAAGCTGGTGCTCAATGGCAGCAAGTTCTACTCCACCGGTGCGTACCTGGCCGAATGGATTTCCCTCACCGCCACCTCCGATGACGGCGGCGTCGGCGTGCTGGTCAACCGCAATACGCCCGGCCTGACCCTGGTGGATGACTGGGAGGCCTATGGGCAGAAGAACTCGGTCAGCGGCACGGTGATTTTCGACCAGATCGAGCTGGATGAAGCCTACGTGGTGTACCGCCAGGGCCCGATGAAACGCACCGGCCTGACCTTCCCGCAGATTCTCCACGCAGCCATCGACACCGGCATCGCCGCCGGTGCCCTGGAGGCCGGCGTGCACTACCTGAACAACCATGCCCGGCCCTGGGTGGAAAGTGGTGTCGAACACGCCAATGAGGAGCCGCACATCATCAAGCAGATCGGCGAGTACGCCGTTGCGCTGCGCGCTGCCGAGTCGCTACTGCGCGACGCCGCGCGGGTGTTCGATCTGCATGAGCAAGACCCGGAAAACAAGGAGCTGCAGGACGAACTGATTCTCTGCGTGGCCACCGCCCGCGCCCACTCGGACAGCGCCTCGCTGAAGATCTCCAGCGATATTTTCTCGCTGCTGGGTGCCAGCTCGTCACTGACCAAATGGAACCTTGACCGCTTCTGGCGCAACGCCCGGGTCCACACCACCCACGACCCGATCCGCTGGCGTTTGCATCACGTCGGCAACTACTACCTCAACGGCGTAGACCCGGGTGAATACACAGCGATTCTGAACACCAAGCAGGCCGAGGGTGCGGCCAACAAATAAAACGCCGTTACCCGGAATACAACAAGGGCGCCGCTAAGGGTGCCCTTTTTTCATCAACTGACCGTTACGCCACCGACAATTCGCGCAACGCCGCGGTGGCCAGAAACCCGGAGCGGGAAGCGTAACGACGATCTTTGGTCACGCGATCGTCAATCCGCTGCAGCAAATTTTCCGGCAAGGTGGCGTTGAACCGCACCGCCTTGCCCAGGTACGGCGTTACGTCAAAAACGACCACCGCCCAGACCCCACCCGCATAGTCGGGATTATCGATATGCACGTCGATCTCTTGCGCATGTGGCAGCGCCTCGCCGTCGGCCACCAGGCCTTCGAAGTGCAGCGCCAGGGCCTCCTGGGCATTGTCCAAAGCCAGCGCCACCGTGGCACCTGCAGAAAAGCACCCCGGCACATCGGGTATCGAAACACCGTAGGCCAAATCAGCGTCTTTGTGCAGCACGACTGGGAATTTCATCTTGATCACCTCGAAAGATTCAACGATCACGGAGCAGGTCGGGAGCTGCTCACCTGAGCCCTGCCGATCTCAATATGCTGTGAAATGTCCCTATGGGAATTTCCGACTTGGGGTGAGGAACGGTGACCCGCCCCCGCTTGCGCGGGTGTTTGAACTGATGGTGGCTACCCTTGACTGCAATCCAACCATCAGCCTTGATCAGCTCGATAACCTCGCGGCTGCGCATCCTTGCCTCCTGCCAGGTTGCGCGCAAGTGTGTACCGCACACACTTTTGTAGCGACATTCAACCCAGGGATACACACTGCACACACTCGCGAGGCAAAAGCTGTACGTCGCCCAACGCTTTGCAGCGGGCGGTTCCGTTAGTGATGTGAGAAGGGACTTTGCAGCGGGAAACGGCGCAGGAAGAAATGCAAACACAGTCGTTCCAGCGGAGGCTGGGACCCAGAGTCTCTCAGGGAACGCCGTTCGATCGGAAATTCTGGGTCCCAGCCTACGCTGGGACGACAGAGGGTTGCTTGCCGCGTGACGCTCGTTAAGCCACTTGCTCCAGCAGCTTTTTGCCCTGCGGCCACAAGCCGGTCATCTTCCATTGCTGCTCCAGTACGCCCGGACCGAACTCTTGAGAACCACCGAGGTTCTCGGCCAGGGCCTGGAAGTAGGCACCCTCTTCGATCAGCAAAATCAGTTTGGCCACCTGCAGAACGCTTTCTCCCCAGAACGTCGCGCCGCCATTGGCTTCCAGCAGCGCCGGGATATTCGCGTCACGCTTCAGGGTTTCAACGATAAAGTCCGACTCGGCTTGCGTGCGGTCGAGGTACAGCGGCAACTCACGCGCCAGGGTCACGCGCTGCGAAGCGGCGTAGCGCAATGGCAGGGTGCGATGGGCACCGGCCCAGCCGCCCAGGTATGGGGTATGCACATGGGAAACCACATTCACCTCCGGGCGCTCCCGCAGCACCGGACCGTAGCGTTTGCCACTGAAAGCAGCCTTGCTTTCGCTCAGCGGTGTGCCAGGCGGCAGCGACTCGTCGAGGTGGACCACGCCGTCATAGCTGACCACCGACAAGCTGATTTTCGGCTCGTCGGCCCATGCACTCGGCGCGCCCAAGGCGATCACCAGATCGGTATCCGGCACGCGCACATAGGCCTGCAAAGTGTTGGTGGCAGTCAGGGTGCGGGTCTCCTGCAATACGCGAAAGGCTTTGGCGAAATCGCGCTTGGCCTGGGCGACGAAGTCGAGCTGGCTGGCAGTCAGGGTGGAGGTCTGGCTCATGGTCGGGTCCTGTCGGTGACACCACTGGATTAGTGGCCGTACAAGCCCCAGAGCAGAACTTGTGCCAGCGCCTGCAGGCCCCAGAACACGCGGGCTTTCGGGATGCAACGCGAGCCCTCTGCTGCGTGCCAGACAGATAAGTGCTGCTGGGCTGCTGCTCCACCAGCAATCGCCAACACCAGCTCCCTGGCCGAACCTGCCCAGGCCAGAGACCACGGGGCCTGTAGCGCAGTCGCAAGCCGTGGCATGGGCGTTGCAATCCTGCTGCCACGGCTTCCACCGCCCCCTTAGGAGCAGCAATGAGCACTGAATTTTTCTGGCGTTTGCCACTGGGCACCGACGGCCCGCAACTGAGTACCGACAACCACAACCGCGGTGCCCACAGCCACCGTCCAGGCAATATCGCCCCCGGTCGTTTGCCCAATGGCGAGCCGGATGACTTCACCTATATCGATTACATCGCCCAGGTAGCCAAAGCCGCCGAGCTGGCCGGCTTCGAAGGCGCGTTGTTGCCCACCGGCCCGGAGCCATGGGTAGTGGCCGCGGCCCTGGCCCGCGAAACCCGCCGAATCAGGTTTCTGATCGCCTTTCAGGCCACCTGGACCCTGCCGGCCTACGCTGCCCAGCAAGCGGCAATTCTGCAGAATTTAAGCCGTGGCCGCCTGGACTGGAACATCATCACCGGCGGCAACCCGGCCAGCCAGCGCGCCAATGGCGACTACCTGGAACACGACCTGCGCTACAAGCGTACCGGCGAGTTCCTCGATGTCATTCAGGGCCTGTGGGAGAACGACAAATTCTCCTACGAAGGCGATATCTACAAACTCGATAACGGCTCGCTGCCGCCCGGTCTGCATAACGAACGCAAACCGGGGGTGTACTTCTCCGGTTTCTCCGATGCGGCATTGGATGTGGCGGCCAAACACGCCGACGTGTACCTGAACTGGGCCGAGCCGGTGGACAAGCTCAAGCCGCATATCGAGCGCGTGCGCGAACTGGCTGACAAACAAGGGCGCAGCGTGCGCTTCGGCCTGCGCGTTGATCTGTTCGCCCGTGAAACCGAAGAAGCCGCCTGGCGCGACCTGAAGGCCCAGTACGACCGCTTGAGCAGCAAAAGCAGCGCCCTGGTGAAGAACTTCACCAGCGGCTCCGACTCGGTTGGTGCCGCCCGCCAAACCGCCTACCACCAGAACGTCGACCGCTTTGAAGACCTGATTCTCGGCCCTAATCTGTGGGCCGGTTTCGCCAAGGCCAAACCGGGGCCGACCGTGGGCCTGGTGGGTAGTCACCAGAACATTGCCGAACGATTGGTGGAGTACCGCGACGCCGGTTTCTCGACCTTTATCCTGGCCGGCAACCCGCACCTGGAAGAGGCCCTGCGCATTGGTCAGGAAGTGCTACCCCTGGTGCATCAGCGCCCGGCCGTGAGCAACGGCAAAGACACCAATCTGCAGGCCAGCGCCTGATGCCCGCCAGCAAGGAAACCGCCGTGAGCCATCCGCTCGAAACCCTCTGGTACACCCGCTGCCCGGTGCCAACCGGGCTGGGCATTGCCGTGCAAAAAGGCTGGCTGAACGACACCCTCGGTGCCCTCGGTACCCAGGTGCAGTCGCTACGTGAGTCGAGCAATCAGACGGTGCGCGAATCGCACTTCGATCACAGCCTGCAGAACTCAGTCCGCCATGGCGGCAATATTCCCGCCATCTGGGCCCGCGCCCAGGGCCGGCAGACGCGGGTGATCGGCTTGTCCTGGGCCGATGAAGTGCAACTGATCCTGACCCGCCCGGACAGCGGCATCAAAACCGTCAAGGACCTCAAGGGCCGTACCTTCGGCCTGCCGGACTGGGCCAATGCGCAGATCGACTTCACCCGCGCCCAGGCCCTGCGTGGCCTGGAAAACGCCCTGAAGCTGGAAGGCCTGGAAGTGGGTGATGTGCAGCTGGTGGACTACCGCTATGGCGGCACCTTCAGCGACAACCCTGTGCAGGATGTGGCCGGCACCCTGGTTTCCGGCGCCCCCACCCACCACCGCGCCGAAGGCCGTAATGCCGAACTGCTCGGGCTGCTGCGCGGTGAGGTAGACGCGATCTTTCTCAAAGGCTCCAGCGCTGCGCAACTGGCCCACGACCTCAACCTGTACACGGTGATCGACACCGGCGCGCACCCCGAACCGCTGATTCGCTCGAACAACGGTACGCCACGCACCCTGAGCGTCGACCAGCATTTGCTGGACCAACACCACGACGTCGCCGTAGCCATTCTCGACAGCGTGCTGCGCGCCGAACACTGGGCCTCGCAATACCCGGACGAAACCCGCCGCTACCTAGCGCGGGAAACCAACAGCAGCGAGTACTGGGTGCGGGTCGCCTATGGCGAAGATGCCCACCTGCGGCTGAAAACCGCGCTCGACGACAGCGCCATCGGCGCCCTGCAAGACTTCACCGCGTTCCTCCACCGCTGGAATTTCATTCCCCAGCAGTTCGATGTGCGCGACTGGATCGATACCCGACCGCTAGAGACCCTGCGCAGCGCCAACACGGCGCTGGCAGGCTGATCGGCCGGGCTCAACTGGACGACTTCATGAGCTCATTGGAAACCCTTTGGTACACCCACAGCCCCGTGCCGACCGGCCTGGGCATTGCTGCGCAATCCGGGCGCCTGGCCGAAGCCTTTCGCCCGTTCGGCACCAGCATTCAATCGCTGCGTGAATCCAGCGAGCGCGAAGTGCGGGAAGCCCACTACGACCATCATCTGCAGAACTCGGTGCGCCATGGCGGCAATATCCCGGCGATCTGGGCCTACTCCGCGGGTGTCGAAACCCGCGTGCTGGGGTTGTCCTGGAGCGATGAGGTGCAGCTGATCCTGACCACCGAAGACAGCGGCGTGCGCACCATCCGCGACCTGAAGAACCGCCGCTTCGGCGTGCCGAAATGGGCCAATGTGCAGATCGACTTCACCCGCGCCCAGGCCCTGCGCGGCCTGGAAAACGCGCTGAAGCTGGAAGGCCTGGAAGTGCGCGACGTCGAGCTGGTGGACTACCCCTACGGCGGCACCTACAGCGACGAACAGAAGCACCATATGTACGGCTCGGAAGTGGCCCTGAACAACGGCCGCCACAGCCGCCGCAACAATGAACTGATCGGCCTGCTGCGCGGCGATATCGACGCGATCTTTCTCAAGGGCGCCCATGCCGCGCAACTGGCCAACGAGTTCGGCTTGCGCGTGGTGGTGGACACCGGCTCGCACCCCGACCCGCTGATTCGCGCCAACAACGGCACACCGCGCACCCTCACCGTAGACATCAACTTGCTGGAACAGCACTTCGATGCATCGGTACGGATTGTCGATACGGTGTTGCGCACCGAGCAATGGGCCTGGGCCAACCCGAATGAAACCCGGCGTTTTCTGGCCCAGGAACTGAACACCAGCGAGTACTGGGTGGCGGCGGCATACGGTGAAGATGCCCATCGCCGTCTGCGCACCAACTTCGATGAACGCTCGATTCACTGCCTGCAAGACTTCACCGACTTCCTGCACCGCTGGGACTTTATTCCCCGTCACTTCGATGTACGCGATTGGATCGACACCAGCGTGCTGGAACATGTGATCAGCGCCACCAGCCGCAGGGCGATTTAAACCGCTGCTGCATACGCAGCAATCGCAACCGACTGCTTCTCCAGAAGCACCCCGGCAGCAACTTTTGCTGCCGGATTTACAAGCAACTACGTGGCAGCGTTGAAATTTTCCAAAAGAAACTTTCCGCCCTGCCGCGTCGTTGCTTTTTTCATTTCCAGAGCGCTCTTTATTATTTATAAAAACGTTTATTTACAGTCACTTATAAATTTAAAGCGAACACTTAAGCGCTGCCAAAAGTTATTGGCACAGTCCCTGCTATCTCCCTCTTAGAACTGCGTTTTTGTTGTTCAGGCCAAGCACCACTCAATAAACCAAGCGTGCCACGCCGCCTTAATTTGACCGGGAGGAACTATGCAATCGATCAACCCCATTACCAAAGGTATCTGGCTGGCGCTGGTGCTTAGCAGCGCGTCTGCCAGCAGTCAGTTGCTGGCTGCGGAACAACCATCCAGCGACAGCAGCACCAGTGCAGAAAGCGCCAACACACCCACCCTGAAAACCGTCACCGTTACCGCCCAGCACAAGGAAGAAACCTTGCAGGAAGTGCCGGTGGCGGTATCTGCCATCAACGGCAGCAACATCACCGCCGACGGCGTGCGTTCCATGGGCGATATCACCACCTTCGTGCCCAACGCCGCCGCGAAAAACCCCGACGGCGATGGCCGTCCGCGCTGGTATATCCGTGGCCTGGGCACGGGTGATACCGGCGCTGCCACTGTCTATCCGGTGGGCATCTATGCCGACGACGTTTACCTGAATGCACCAGTGGCCGGCGGCGGACCACTGTTCGACCTCGAACGCATCGAAATCCTCCGTGGCCCGCAGGGCACCCTGTACGGCAAAAACACCACCGCCGGTGCGGTGAACGTGATCTCCAAGAAGCCCACCTTCGACACCGACGGCTACGGCACCATCGGCGCTGGCACCAAGAACGAACGCATCGTCAACGGTGCCATCGGTGGTGCCCTGGTGGACGACAAACTGGCCGGCCGAGTATCGATCTACTCCGAAGAGCGCGACGGCTTCACCCGCAATGAAACCGCCAACCAGAGCTACGGTGACGTCAACAAGAAGGCCTTCCGCGCGCAGCTGCTGGGCAAGTTCGGCGACAATTTCGAAGCCCTGTGGAAGGTCCACGGCCGCCAGTTCAAAGGCGACGGCAGCAGCGGCTCCTTGCCGGTCGGCACCTACTACCCGCCGACCAACTACCAGCGCCCCGACGGCCGCAAGATCGAGCTGAACGTCAACGAAGACTACAAGCTCGACCATGACGGCACCTCGCTGACCCTTAACTGGGATCTCAGCGACTACAAGCTGACCTCGATCACCGCCTACGACTACCTGCGCAACCAGTCGCTGATCGACGCCGACTACGCTCCTTATGAAGTGGCCGGGCGTACCGACACCGACAACGAATACAAGCAATACAGCCAGGAATTCCGCCTGGCCTCGCCACAGCAGGAAACCCTGCGCTGGCTGGGCGGCGCGCATATCTTCCACGAAGACCTGGACAGCTCCGCCGTGCGCAACGTAGTGCCCGGCCCGGCCGCCACCGGCGCTGCCAGCAACCAGACCGGCACCGTCTACCGCGACCTCAACTACGACCACAAAACCGACAGCTACGCGCTGTTCGGCAACCTCACCTACGACTTCACCGAGAACCTCACCGTTACCGGTGGCCTGCGCTGGACCAAAGAATACAAAGACATCGACCTCAACCTGGTGCAACTGCGCAGCGTGGCTGGCGTGCGTTCGCCAGTGCTGGGTGCCGACAACAACGGCAACTCGAAAAAAGGCGACGACTGGGAAGCCTGGACCTACGACCTGACCCCGGAATACCGCATCAACGACAACCTGCGGGTGTTCTTCCGCTACGCCCATGGCTTCCGTTCCGGCGGCTACAACACTGGGCTGTCAGGTGGCTTGTCGGGCCTGACCACGGTGGACCCGGAAGAGCTGGATTCCTACGAAATCGGCCTGAAGTCGGAGTGGCTCAACGGCCGCATCATCGCCAACGCCACCGCGTTCTATTACGACTACACCGATATCCAGGTGAACCTGCTGACCGTCAGCAACGGCATCCTCACCACCGCCCTTACCAACGGTGCCGAAGGCACAGTGAAAGGCGCCGAACTGGAACTCGAAGCCCAGGCCACCGACTACCTGCACCTGCGTGCTGCGCTGTCGCACCTGGATACCGAATACACCGACTTCAAAAACATCAACCCCAATACCGGTGCAGTCACCGGCGATTACAGCGGCAACCGTTTCGTCCGCTCTCCGGAGCAGGTGATCTCCCTGGGAGCCGACTACACCATTCCGCTGGGCGGTGCCGGCAAGCTGGTGGCAGGCGCAGATGCCAGCTACCGCGGCAAGGAGTATTTCCTGGCTGACCGGCAGGATGAAGACACCCTCAGTCAGGACCATTACACCCTGGCGAATGCGCGGCTGAGCTGGTTCAACCATGACGAGAAACTGAGCGTGACAGGGTTTGTGAACAACCTGACAGACCGCAAATATCAAGTGCATGGCCGGCCCAACGGTGCCGTGGGCAGCGGCCAATACGTGATTACCTATGGCGATCCTCGGACTGTTGGGGTGAGCGTTACCAGCCGGTTCTGATCGGCGTCTGCTACACAAAAACGGAGCGAGAGATCGCTCCGTTTTTTTTCAAGATCGAAAGCCGAAACGCGGCGCCTGCTCTTGATGTATGTGGAAGGGGCTTTAGCCGCGAGCTTTTGATCTGAAGAGCTCGCGGCTAAACCGGAGCGCCGGCCGCCCCTCCCACAAAAGCAGATCGAGCAGGTGCCACACACGCGGAAAACCAAACACTCGCCAGAGCAAAAAACTGCTGCCCCAGCAACACCCCACCAGCACCCACCCTGCCCGCCCACCAACACCCACCCGGCAACCCCGCGCCACACCTGGCCTGCGGCCCTTGGTACAGCTCTTGCTCTAGCCCTGTACTAGCAGAAAAAACCAAGGAACACCCCCATGCCCAAACCCATCAATGTGGTCGCCATTGCCGCCAGCACATTCAGCCCCTCGCGCACGCTGGTGCTGACCCAGGCCATTGTCGCCGAGCTGGGTAACCAGCTGCCGATCACCAGTCATATCATCGAGTTCGGCAGCATCGCCCGGCAGGTCGGCGGCGCGTTAAGTCGCAGTGAGCTGAGCGCCGATATCGAACAGCACCTGCAACGCATCGAGCAGGCCGATCTGCTGCTGGTTGCCACCCCGGTATACCGCGGCACCTACCCCGGGCAGTTCAAGCACCTGTTCGATCTGATCGATATGAACGCCCTGATCGACACCCCGGTACTGCTCGCTGCCACCGGTGGCAGCGAGCGCCATGCGCTGGTGATCGACCATCAGCTGCGCCCGCTGTTTTCGTTCTTCCAGGCGTTGACGCTACCCATCGGCGTGTATGCCAGCGAAGCTGATTTCAGGACCGAGGGCACCCACTACCAGATCACTAGCGAGCTGTTGCAAGCGCGTATTCAATTGGCCGCCGAGCGCGCCGTCCCCCTGTTTGCAGCGCGACCGTCTGCCCTGTTGAAGACGGCCTGATTCGTGGACAAAACCCGCACCAGCTTTTTGCTCAATTTCATGCTGCTGGCGGCCTTCAGTGGCGCCACCATCGGCATGGCCAAGATCGTCACCACGCTCTATGCCCTGCACCTGGGGGCCAATTCCATGCAGGTGGGGATCATCTCGGCCATGGAGTCGCTGGGCATGATTTTCCTCACCCTGCCGGCCGGCTTCGTGATCGCTCGGTATGGCGCACGGCGGGTGTATTTCCTCGCGAGCCTGGGGCCGATGCTGCTCAATCTGGCCATTCCGTTGTTTGGCCATTGGCTGTGGCTGGCGGCGGCGCGGCTGCTGATCGGGCTGTGTATTCCCTTTCGTATCGTGTCGATGAACAGCGCGTTCTTGCAGCAGCTGCGGCATATCGGCAGCAGCAAGGCCGGTTGGTATCGCGGCGCACTGACGGTGGGCATGGGGCTGATCGGGCCACTGCTGGGCAATTGGCTGAGTTCCAGTACCAGTTTCACCTTTGGCTTTGTGGTGATCGGTCTGGCGTTTGGTGCCATGGCGGCTTACAGCCTGGGTTTCTGGAGCGATGCGCCGGTGGCGGAGCTGACTCAGGGGCCGGCGCTGGGGATGTTGGCCGATATCCGGGCCATGGTGGCCAATGTCGAGATCGCCGAAAGCTGCCTGATCGAGCTGGTGGGCAGTGCCACCGGTTCGCTGTTCGGCACTTTTATCATTCTGCTGGCCATGGATGTCGCCAAGCTCAGCCAGACCCAGGCGGTGAGCCTGGTGATGGTGCAGGGCCTGGCCTCGGTGACGGCGCTGTTCAGCCTCGGCTATGTGCTGCAACGCAGCGGCCGCGCCTTCGCTTATATCGTCAGTTTGAGCGCCGCGCTGACTGCCCTGGCGCTTCTCGGCTTTGCCCAGAGTTACTGGCTGCTGGCCCTTGGCGGCGTATTGCTGAGCACCGGCACCGCGCTGATTCATCTGGTGAACATGACCCAGATGAGCGAGCACGCCATGGACAAAAGCAAGATCTCCGGGCTGTTCAATCTGGCCAGCATGGTCGGCGGTTTCAGCGGCGCGATCCTCGGTGGCGTGCTGAGCCACTACGTCGGCCTGGCCAATCTGTTTCTCTGCTGGATTCCGCTGGTGCTGGTGATGGCCCTGGTCTGTCGGGTGCGTGCGGTACGCCGGCAGGCCCCGCCTGTTTTGTTGAGCGAGGTGTGAGATGACCCTTGAATTGAAACGCTATGCAGGGAAGCTCACCTGGCTGATTTCGCCCCTGGCGCTGTTGGCCCTCTGGAGCTGGGCCACCAGCGTTGGCCTGTTCCCGAAAACCCTGCTGATTCCACCGCTGTATGTGCTGCAGGCCTTCCAGGAATTGCTGGCCAATGGCGAGTTGCAGGAACACTTGAGCAACAGCCTCAGCCGCCTGGGCATCGGTTTTGTGCTGGGCTCGCTGGCGGGCCTGGCCTTTGGCGTGCTGATGGCGCTGTCGAAAACCGTGCAGGTGTATTGCGGGCCGCTGTTCCATGGCATTCGCCAGGTGCCGAGCATCGCCCTGATCCCGATGTTCGTGCTGTTCTTCGGCATCGAGGAAACCTTCAAGATCGTGATCGTCGCCAAGGCCGCGTTCTTTCCGGTGGCCCTGGCCGCCAGCGAAGGGGTGAAGGCCATTCCGCGCAGTTATTTCGAGGTAGCCAATGTGTTCCGCCTGCCTTGGCCGACCCTGGTCAAGGACATCGCCTTCCCCGCCGCCGCGCCACCGATCATCACCGGCCTGCGCATCAGCCTGACCCGTGCCTGGGTGGTGCTGGTGGCCGCCGAGCTATTGGCAGCCGACAGTGGCCTGGGGCAGATGATCGAGATGGGCCGGCAGATGCTGCGTATCGATATCGTGATGGTCGGCGTGGTGGTCACCGGGGTGATCGGCTTCGCCCTGGATTTTGGCTTTCGCTTGCTGGAACGTCGTTTGTTCCGCTGGCAGGCACGTTAGGAGATGGCGATGAATCTGTTCGCTCGCCTCAAGCCTTTGCGTGGCTTGGTGCTACCGATAGCGTTGGTGTTGTTATGGGATGCAGTGTCGCGTCAGGGTGCCACCTGGGCCTATGCCCTGGTGCCGGTCAGCACCATCCGTGCGGCCTTTGTCGAGCTGCTCGGCAATGGCGAATTGCTGACCAACCTGCTCGCCAGCCTGGCGCGTACCAGTAGCGGCCTGGCCCTGGGCATTGTGTTTGGGGTCAGCGTCGGTGTGTTGATGGCGCTGTCGAAGGTCGCCGACCGCCTGGTTGGCCCGCTGTTTCACTCGCTTCGCCAGGTGCCGATGCTTGGCTGGATTCCGCTGATCGCCATGTGGTTCGGCAACGGTGAAACCTCCAAGGTACTGATCGTCACCCTCGCCGCCTTTTACCCCATGGTGCTCAACACCTACGAGGGCTTTACCGGGGTCGACAAACGCTACCGCGAAGTCGGTCGCGTGCTGGAACTCAGCGGTGCGCAACAGTTTCGCCATGTGCTGCTGCCGGCTGCGCTGCCAAGCATCGCCAATGGCGTGTTGCATGCCCTGGCCTTTGCCTGGGTGACAGCGGTGGGCAGTGAGCTGTTTCTGTCCTCCGGTGCCGGCCTGGGCAACCTGATGATGAACGCCGAGGCCAGTGCGCGCATGGAGATCATTGTGGTCTGCGTGCTGTGCATCGGCCTGTGTGGCTACCTGATGAACCTGCTGTTTTCCCGCCTGAGCCGCTACCTGCTGCGCTGGCGCAATATTCGTGGATAGGTGAACCCTGTGAACGCACAACTCAAAGACGCCCCGCTGGCCAGCAGCCTGGCATTGCCAGGTGCCCTGCAGATTCAGGGCCTGTCCAAGCAGTACCAGATCGAGGGGCAACCCCTGCAGGTGCTGCAAAACATCAACCTGAACGTCAACCCGGGCGAGTTCGTCAGCATCATCGGTGCCAGCGGCTGCGGTAAATCCACCCTGCTGCGCCTGATCGTCGGTCTCGACGACGACTACGACGGCGACATCCTGCTCGACGGCCAGCGCATTACCGCCACCAGCCTGGAACGCGGCATCGTGTTCCAGGACCACCGGCTGTTCCCGTGGATGACGGTGGAGAAAAACATCACCCTGGCGCTGAAAAACCAGCCCATCGCCAAAGCGGAAAAACAACGCCTGGTGGCCGAGCATATTGCTCTGGTGGGCCTCAAAGGCTTCGAACAGGCCTACCCGCACCAGCTCTCCGGCGGCATGGCGCAACGGGCAGCAATTGCCCGGGCGCTGATCACCCAGCCGAAAATCCTCCTCCTCGATGAACCGCTGGGCGCGCTGGATGCCCTGACCCGCGTACACCTGCAGGGCGAACTGCAACGCATCTGGGTGCAGCAGCGCAGCACCATGATCATGGTCACCCACGATGTGGAAGAAGCGCTGTACCTGGGCGACCGGGTGATCGTGCTCGACTCTTACCCGGGGCGGATCAAACACGAAATCCGCGTGGACCTGCCGCATCCGCGTGACCGCGCTTCGCCGGTGTTGCAGCGTTTGAAGGATGAGTTGTTGAGTGAGCTGACCGGGCATTAATGGCCTTTTCCAGGAATCGCGGCTGAAGCCGCTCCTACGAAATCGCACAATCCGGAGGAGCGGCTTTAGCCGCGATTGGCCGACCCTGCAAACACTGCTCCCACGAAACTGACAATCCGGTCATTTAGCCGTCACCCTGATGACCGTCTTGAACAGGTATAAGGGAACGCTAGCTTTTCCCTATCTCCTGGTCTGGCGTCATCGGCATGCGCACTCGCAGCAAACTTCTGGTTTCCGTTGTTGTTCTGGTGGTTCTTGCCGTTGCGGTAAAAAGCTTTTTGCCCAAATCCGCCGCTGGCAAAACCACCGGCCCGGTGGCTGTTCCGGTACATGTGGTGGCGGTCAAACAGCAGGACGTGCCGCGTTATATCAGCGGCATCGGCACCGTGTTGTCGCTGCATAGCGTGGTGGTGCGCACCCAGATCGATGGCGTGTTGACCCAGTTGCTGGTCAAGGAAGGCCAATGGGTAAAGGCCGGCGACCTGATGGCGCAAATCGATGACCGCGCCATTCGTGCCAGCCTCGATCAGGCCAAGGCGCAGCTTGGACAAAGCCAGGCGCAGTTGCATGTCGCCGAGGTGGACCTCAAACGCTACAAAGTGCTGAGCGTCGATGACGGCGTTTCCAAGCAGACCCTCGACCAACAGCAGGCGTTGTACGACCAACTGAAAGCCACGGTGCTGGGCAACCAGGCGGCCATCGCCGCCGCGCAGGTGCAGCTGTCCTATACGCAAATCCGTTCACCGGTGTCCGGCCGCGTGGGTATTCGCACCGTCGACCCAGGCAACTTCCTGCGCGTGAGCGATGCCCAGGGGCTGTTCAGCGTCACCCAGATCGACCCGATTGCCGTCGAGTTCTCCCTGCCGCAAAACCTGCTGCCGACTTTGCAGCAATTGCTCAGCGCACCCACCCCGGCGCGGGTCGATGCCTACCTCAGCGACCACGAACAAAGCGGCACCCTGCTGGCCCAGGGCCAATTGCGCCTGATCGACAACCAGGTCAGCGCCACCACCGGCACTTTGCGCGCCAAGGCCGAGTTCGCCAACGCCGGGCAAAGCCTGTGGCCGGGCCAATTGGTCACGGTGAAGGTGCAGACCGCCGTCGACAAGGCCGCCCTGGTGGTACCGCCACAGGTGGTGCAACGCGGGCTGGAGCAATATTTCGTCTACCGGGTAAAGGGCGACGTGGTGGAAAGCGTGCCGGTCAAGCTGCTCTATCAGGACAGCGAGCTGAACATTATTCAGGGCGTGCCGGCCGAGGCCATTCAGCTCGGCACGGTGCTGATTCGTGATGGTCAGTCGCGCCTGAAACCGGGCGCAAAAATTGAAGTGCTCAGCGATGATCCGCCCCCCACCGCCACCGCGCAGGTGACCCCGTGAAGGGCCGCGGCTCGATTTCAGCCTGGTGCGTCGACCACCCCGTCGCCACGCTGCTGCTGACCTTTGCCTTGGTGTTGTTGGGTGCCATCGCCTTTCCGCAGCTGCCCCTGGCACCGCTGCCGGAGGCGGAATTCCCGACCATTCAGGTCAGCGCGCAATTACCCGGTGCCAGCCCGGACACCATGGCCTCCTCGGTGGCCACGCCACTGGAGGTGCAGTTCAGTGCCATCCCCGGCATGACCCAGATGACCTCCACCAGTGCCCTGGGCTCGACCCAGCTGATCCTGCAGTTCACCCTGGACAAGAGCATCGACAGCGCGGCTCAGGAAGTGCAGGCAGCGATCAACACCGCCGCTGGCAAGCTGCCCCAGGACATGCCCAACCTGCCGACCTGGCGCAAGGTCAACCCGGCCGATAGCCCGGTGCTGATCCTTACCGTCAGCTCTGACCAGATGCCCGGCACCGAACTCAGTGACCAGGCGGAAACCATCCTCGCCCGCCAGCTCAGCCAGATCGATGGCGTCGGCTTGATCAATATCTCCGGCCAGCAGCGCCCGGCCATTCGCGTGCAGGCTTCGCCGGACAAACTGGCCGCCCTCGGTCTGACGCTGGCGGACTTGCGCACCGCACTGCAGCAAACCAGCCTCAACCTGGCCAAAGGCGCGCTGTACGGTGACTCGAGCATTTCCACCCTGTCGACCAACGACCAACTGTTCCAGCCCGAAGAATATGGCCAACTGATCGTCTCCTACAAAGATGGCGCGCCGGTGCATGTGCACGATGTCGCGCGGGTCATCAACGGTTCGGAAAACGCCTATGTGCAGGCGTTTTCCAATGAGCGGCCGGGGCTCAACCTGGTGATCTTCCGCCAGCCCGGCGCCAACATTGTCGAAACCGTAGACCGCATTCAGAGCGAGCTGCCGCGCCTGCAGGCCATGCTCTCGGCGTCGATCGATATCACCGTGCTCAACGACCGTACGCAAACCATTCGCGCCTCCCTGCATGAAGTGGAAATCACCCTGCTGATCGCCGTGATTCTAGTGGTGGCGGTGATGGCGCTGTTTTTGCGCCAGTGGTCGGCGACCCTGATCGTGACCAGCGTGCTCGGCGTGTCGCTGATTGCCAGCTTTGCTCTGATGTATGTGCTGGGTTTCAGCCTGAACAACCTGACCCTGGTGGCCATCGTCGTCGCCGTGGGCTTTGTGGTGGACGACGCCATCGTGGTGGTGGAAAACATCCACCGTCATCTGGAAGCCGGCGACGGTATGCGCGAAGCGGCGATCAAGGGTGCCGGGGAGATCGGTTTTACCGTGGTCTCCATCAGCTTCTCGCTGGTCGCCGCGTTTATTCCGCTGCTGTTTATGGGCGGTGTGGTGGGCCGCCTGTTCAAGGAATTCGCCCTGACGGCCACCTCGACCATTCTGATTTCCGTGGTGGTTTCCCTGACCCTGGCACCTACCCTGGCCGCCCTGTTCATGAAGGTGCAGGCCCATCACGGCGAACCGCGCAAAGGCTTTGGCGACTGGCTGCTCAGCCGCTACGACCATGGCCTGCGGCGGGCCCTCAATCATCAGCGGCTGATGCTCGGTTTGTTTTGCGCCACCCTGGTGCTGGCCATTATCGGTTACGTGTTTATTCCCAAGGGCTTCTTCCCGGTACAGGACACCGGTTTTGTTCAGGGCACCACTGAAGCGGCGGCAGATATCTCCTTCCCGGACATGCTGGCCAAGCACAAGGAACTGGCCAGGATCGTCGCCGCCGACCCGGCTGTCAGCGTGTTCTCCCACTCGGTCGGCGTCAGCGGCAACAACCAGACCATCGCCAACGGGCGCTTCTGGATCACCCTCAAACCCCGCGGCGAGCGGGATGTATCGGCCAGTGAATTTATTGACCGCCTACGCCCGAAACTGATGGCAGTACCGGGCATCGTTCTGTACCTGCGCGCCGGGCAGGACATCAACCTCAGCGCCGGCCCCAGCCGTAGCCAGTATCAATACACGCTGAAAAGCAACGACGGTCCCAGCCTCAACCTCTGGACCCAGCGCCTGACCGAAAAGCTGCGCGCCGACCCGGCCTTCCGCGATATGTCCAACGACCTGCAACTGGGCGGCAGCATCACCCATATCAGCATCGACCGCAGCGCCGCTGCGCGTTTCGGCCTGACCACCAGCGATGTCGACCAGGCCCTGTACGACGCCTTTGGCCAGCGGCAGATCAGTGAGTTCCAGACCGAGACCAACCAGTACAAGGTGATCCTCGAACTCAACGAGCAGCAACGCGGCAAGGCCGAGAGCCTGAATTACTTCTACCTGCGCTCGCCGCTGAGCAACGAAATGGTGCCACTGTCGGCCCTGGCCAAAGTCGATGCGCCCACCAGCGGGCCGCTGTCCATCGCCCATGACGGCATGTTTCCGGCCGCCAACCTGTCGTTCAACCTGGCCCCCGGTGTGGCCCTGGGCGATGCCGTGCGGGCGCTGAACCAGGCCAAACTGGACATCGGCATGCCGGCGGAAATCGCTGGCAACTTCCAGGGAGCGGCGCAGGCCTTCCAGAGCTCGCTGGCCAGCCAGCCGTGGCTGATCCTGGCGGCGCTGGTGGCGGTGTACATCATTCTCGGCGTGCTCTACGAGAGCTTTGTGCACCCGCTGACCATTATTTCCACCCTGCCCTCGGCGGGCCTGGGTGCGTTGATCATGCTCTGGCTGTGCGGCCAGGATTTCTCGATCATGGCGCTGATCGGCCTGGTGCTGCTGATCGGTATCGTCAAAAAGAACGGCATCCTGATGATTGACTTCGCCCTCGAAGCCCAGCGCCAACGAGGGCTGTCGCCGCAAGAGGCGATTTATCAAGCCTGTATCACCCGCTTCCGGCCGATCATCATGACCACCCTCGCCGCTCTGCTCGGTGCCCTGCCGCTGATGCTCGGTTTCGGCACCGGCGCCGAGCTGCGCCAGCCCCTGGGGATTGCCGTGGTTGGCGGCCTGCTGGTCAGCCAGGCGCTGACGCTGTTCACCACGCCGGTCATATACTTGGCCCTGGAGCGCTGGTTGCACCGACGCCAGCCCGCGTTGCACGCCGCCACTGACCATTGAGACCGGCCCATGCGCATTCTGATTATCGAAGACGAAGAAAAGACCGCCGACTACCTGCACCGTGGCCTCACTGAACAGGGCTACGCGGTGGACGTGGCCCGCGACGGCATCGAAGGCCTGCACCTGGCGCTGGAAAACGACTATGCGGTGATCGTCCTCGACGTCATGCTGCCGGGCCTCGACGGCTTTGCCGTACTGCGCGCTTTACGCGCCCGCAAGCAAACCCCGGTGATCATGCTTACCGCCCGTGAACGGGTGGAAGACCGCATCCGCGGCCTGCGCGAAGGCGCTGACGACTATCTGGGCAAACCCTTTTCCTTCCTCGAACTGGTGGCCCGCCTGCAGGCCCTGACCCGCCGCAGCGGCGCCGCCCAGGAGCCGGTGCAGATCGCCATCGCCGATCTGGCCGTCGATCTGATCAGCCGCAAAGCCAGCCGCGCGGGACAACGCCTGGACCTGACCGCCAAGGAGTTTTCCCTGCTCAGCGCCCTGGCCCGGCACCAGGGTGAAATCCTCTCGAAAACCGCCTTGGCGGAAATGGTCTGGGACGTGAATTTCGACAGCGACGCCAACGTCGTGGAAGTGGCAATCAAACGCCTGCGTGCCAAGCTCGACGGCCCCTTTGCCGGCAAGCTGCTGCACACCATCCGCGGCATGGGTTATGTGCTGGAGAACCGCCATGGCGAGTGAACCGGCCGCGCTGAGCAAATCCATCGCCCTGCGCATGAGCGCGCTGTTCACCCTGGTGGCGTTGCTGGTGTTTCTGCTGATTGGCGGTGCCCTCTACCAGCAAGTGGACAAGGGCATGAACATGCTCCCCGAAGCCGAACTGGACGCCCGTTACAGCGTGCTGGAATCGGCCATCGACCGCTTTGGCACCGAAGAGCATTGGCTGAAGATCACCAACAAACTGCGGCTGCTCAGTGAAGAAGACAAACGCATCCGCTTCTGGATAGTGAGCGGTGACCCGCACTTCGAATTCGGCAACCCCGACGCCAACATCCGCCAGTTCGCCGGCGGTCCGCTGGGTATCCGCGACCTGGATATCGAAGACCGCGCCTATCCGCAAAAAGTGCTGATCAGCCAGTTCCAGGCCAAAGACGGCCGCCCGCCCCTGCGCTTTCTGATCGCCATCGACACCGAGACCTTCTGGCAAACCCAACACCACCTGCTGATCGCCCTGATCAGCCTGGCGGTGATCGGCGTGCTGCTGGCCTCGGCACTCGGCTACTGGGTGGCGCGCATCGGCCTGCGGCCGCTGATCAAACTCTCCGCCGAAGCGGAAAAACTCACCCCACCGCGCTTGTCCGGTCGCCTGCAACTGTCGTCCCTGCCGCCGGAACTGCAGCAATTCGCCAGCGCCTTCAACACCACCCTGGGCCGCGTCGAACAGGCCTACACGCGGCTGGAATCCTTCAACGCCGACGTCGCCCACGAGCTGCGTTCGCCACTGACCAACCTGATTGGCCAGACCCAGGTAGCCCTGACCCGCGGCCGCTCGGCCGAGCATTACTTCGAAGTGCTGCAATCCAACCTGGAAGAACTTGAGCGGCTGCGCTCGATCATCAACGACATGCTGTTCCTGGCCCGCGCCGACCAAGGCGATAAAGCCACGCAACTAACCAGCACCTCGCTGGCGGCTGAAGTCGCCACCGCCGTGGACTACCTGGACTTTATCCTCGAAGACGCCGGCGTGCAGGTGCAGGTGCATGGCGACGCCCAGGTACTGATCGAACGCGCGCACTTTCGCCGGGCCCTGATCAACCTGCTCAACAACGCCGTGCAACACACTGCGGCCGGGCAAACCATCAACGTGCATATCAACCGCCTGGAACAGCGCGTCAGCATCGGTGTGGCCAACCCCGGCGAAATCATCGTCAGCGAACACCTGCCGCGCCTCTTCGAACGCTTCTACCGGGTGGATGCGGCACGCACCAATAGCGGTGCCAACCATGGATTGGGCTTGGCCATCGTCAAGGCGATTGCGCTGATGCATGGCGGTGAGGTGTTTGTGGATAGCCGCGATGGCGTCAATACGTTTGGGATGTACCTGCCGGCGTAGCAAGCCCGACGGTGAACGGGATCAGCATCGCCGCAGCTGAGATCCAGAATCTGCCGAAGAACACCTGTGCATGCCTGTCACCGGCTGCCACATGTGACGGAACAACCCCATTGCACATCTGTCTGTAGCCTTGCCCCGTACACAATCCGTTGTGACATTGCCCCCTTCCACACGGCACACTACCCCCTCACTACGGTGCCGCTGCTCAGCGGCCCATCGCACCTCATTCATGGAATTCAGAATGCGCCACAGACAAGTAATCAACGCCTCAGTCAGCCCCAAAGGTAGCCTGGAGACATTGTCCCAACGCGAAGTGCAGCAACTCAGCGAAGCCGGTTCCGGCAGCATCTACGACCTTTTCCGCCAGTGCGCCCTGGCCATTCTCAACACTGGCGCGCACATCGATAACGCCAAAACCATCCTCGACGCCTACAAAGACTTCGAAGTGAAGATTCACCAGCAAGACCGCGGCGTACGCCTGGAACTGCTGAACGCTCCGGCCGACGCCTTTGTCGATGGCGAAATGATCGCCAGCACCCGCGAGATGCTGTTCAGCGCCCTGCGCGACATCGTCTACACCGAGAACGAACTCGATAGCCAACGCATCGACCTGGAAACCTCCCAGGGCATCACCGATTACGTCTTCCATCTGCTGCGCAACGCCCGCACCCTGCGCCCCGGCGTGGAGCCGAAAATCGTCGTGTGCTGGGGTGGCCACTCGATCAGCACCGAGGAATACAAGTACACCAAGAAGGTCGGCCACGAGCTGGGCCTGCGCAGCCTGGACGTCTGCACCGGCTGCGGTCCCGGGGTAATGAAGGGGCCGATGAAAGGCGCCACCATCAGCCATGCCAAGCAACGCATCACCGGCAGCCGGTACCTGGGGCTGACCGAGCCGGGCATCATCGCCGCCGAAGCGCCGAACCCGATCGTCAATGAGCTGGTGATTCTTCCGGATATCGAGAAACGCCTGGAGGCCTTTGTCCGCGTGGGCCACGGCATCATCATCTTCCCCGGCGGTGCCGGCACCGCCGAAGAGTTCCTGTACCTGCTGGGCATTCTGATGCACCCGGACAACCAGGATCTGCCGTTCCCGGTGATCCTTACCGGGCCGAAAAGCGCCAAGCCCTACTTCGACCAGTTGCATGCATTTATCGGTGCCACCCTGGGTGAAACCGCGCAGGCGCATTATCAGATCATCATGGACAACCCGGCCGAAGTGGCGCGGCAGATGACCCAGGGTCTGAAGGAAGTGAAACAGTTCCGCCGCGAGCGCGCGGACGCCTTCCACTTCAACTGGCTGCTGAAAATCGACGAAGGTTTCCAACGTCCGTTCGAGCCAACCCACGCCAATATGGCCGCTCTGCAACTGAACCGCCACGTGGCCCCGCATGAACTGGCGGCCAACCTGCGCCGAGCGTTTTCCGGCATCGTCGCCGGCAACGTGAAGGCCACCGGCATTCGCCTGATCGAAGAGTTCGGCCCGTATGAAATCCATGGCGACCCGCAAATCATGGAGCCGCTGGACCATTTGCTGCAGGCCTTTGTCGAACAGCACCGGATGAAGTTGCCCGGTGGCGCGGCGTATGTACCGTGTTATCGGGTGATTAACAGCTAACTCCATCTCGTAGGAGCGGCCGGTCCGGCGCTCCTACGGGTGACCTGCATGAGGCCTTTTGATGCGTGAATTCCATTTCTACGAACCCAAGCTCGGCCACGGCCTGAAACACGACCCGCTGAACTCCATCGTCGCCCCGCGGCCGATTGGCTGGATCTCCTCGCAAAGCCCTGAGGGGGTGCTGAATCTCGCGCCCTACAGCTTCTTCAATGCCTTCAACTACACGCCGCCGATCATTGGTTTTTCCAGCATTGGCTGGAAGGACAGCGTGCGCAATATTGCCGCCAGCAAAGAGTTCGTCTGGAATCTGGCCAGCCGGCCGCTGGCTGAGCAGATGAACACCAGCTCGGCACTGGTGGCACCGGAGGTCGATGAATTTGAATTGGCTGGCCTGGCCACCGCGCCGTCGCGCCTGGTGAAACCGCCGCGGGTGCTGGCCAGCCCGGTGTCATTCGAATGCCGACTCAGCGATATCGTGCAGCTGCAAAACGCCGATGGCGGGCTGATCAATACCTGGCTGGTACTGGGTGAAGTGGTGGCCGTGCATATCGATACCGCGGTGCTGGAGGACGGTGTGTACAACACCGTACTGGCCCAGCCGATCATGCGCGGCGGCGGTCCCACCGACTACTTCAGCATCAGCGAAAGCCAGCGGTTCCATATGCACCGGCCGGTAGTGGATAAGTGACAGCATGGGTTTCGCTACGCTCTACCCATCAGCCGCCACAAAAATATCTCTAGAACCTTCCAGCTGGCGCGGCCTTCTTAACTAACACCGCCGCCCCCTTACAGGACGTATCGCATCATGCTGGAACCCCTACTGCTTGCCGCCACCCGCGTTTCCACTTTCGATCTCGAGCGGCCGCTGACCAATGCCAGCGGGTTTTTCTTCGCCCGAGATGAGCGCCTGTTTCTGGTCACCAGCCGCCACGTGGTGATCGACGAACCTACCGACCACCACCCCAGCCATCTGCAAATCGAACTGCACACCAACGAAGACAACCTGGCCGAGTCCACCGGGTTCTCCATTCCGTTGTTCGAAGATGGCAAAAGCCTGTGGCGCCAGGGCACCGATTCGGGCGGCGAGATCGATATCGCGCTGATCGAAATCGACCGTAGCGCCCTGCCAGAAACCACCCTGTACCAGGCCTTCACCCCCGAGCACCTGGCGGACATCACCAAGAGCATCGAAATCGGCAGCGCCTTGCTGGTGGTGGGCTTCCCTCTGGGCTTTCACGACACCCTGCACCATATGCCGGTCGCACGGCAGGCCAGCATCGCCTCGGCCTTTGGCCTGCGCTTCAAGGGCGAGGGTTACTTTCTTACCGACGCCCGCACCCACCGTGGCTCCAGCGGCGCGCCAATCGTGATGCGCCTGCCGGCCGACGACAAACGCGAGCTGCCGTGGCTGCTGCTCGGCGTGCACTCGTCGCGCCTGGACGTGAACCGCGACCTTGAGATCGACGAAGCCCTGGGCCTGAACTGCGCCTGGTATTCGGATATTTTGATGACGCTGAGCGAGTAACTCGCCCGCTCAAAACACCGGATTGTCGTCTTTGTCGATGCTGACCACCTTCGCCAGCTCGCCCAGCGCTGCGGTTTCGGCATCGATTTTGTACTCGAAACGCTGGTCCGCCAGAATGCGGTGATACACCGCGTCGCTGCCGCCGCTCTGGCGGCGGATGGCCAAAAACGCCTGGGGTTCCTTACCGACCAGCTTCGCCGCGTTCCAGACCAGGTGATGGGCAAAGGTGCGCTGACTCATGGGATGTTCCTTGTGTCACGCGCTGACGAAGCGCCAGCACAGAGGTCGAGTATGCGCGCCTTTATCCGCCACCACGGCACTCCCTCCCTTCCCCCGCTGCCAAGCTGCACACAGCGCTGTGCAGAAGAGCTTGCACCGGTGAACTTTTCTGTTTAAAAACAATTGGTTTCAAGCGATATCAGGGCACTCTAGCAATTAACTACCCAACGAGTTAATCAATGAAAACCGTGGCAATCGTGTTGTTCCCCGACTTTTTGTTGCTCGATATGGCAGGCCCCTTCGAAGTGTTTTCAGTGGCCAACCGCTATCTGCCGGAAAACGACTGGTATCAGTTGCTGACCATCGGCAGTGAACAGCGGCAGATCCGCGCCTCCAATGGCGTGACGGTGCAAACCCACCTGTCCATTGATGACGGCTGCGAACCCTATGACCTGTTGCTGGTTCCCGGCGGCCCCGGTGCCTACAACGAGCGTTATCCGGCGGTCACCCGTTGGCTGAAAACAGCAGTGCAACGCTGCCCGCTGTACGGCTCGATCTGCACCGGGGCATTTATCCTCGGCGAGGCCGGCCTGCTGGATAACCACCAGGTAACCACCCACTGGAACTACACCGAGCGCCTGGCCAAGCGTTACCCCAAGGCGCGCATCGGCACCGACCAGATCTATATCAAAGACCGCCGCTTGCTGACCTCCGGCGGCGTCACCGCGGGTATCGACATGGCCCTGGCGGTAGTCGCCGAAGACCATGGCAAGGCCATTGCCGTGGATGTCGCCAAGGTGCTGCTGGTGGCAATGAAGCGCCAAGGTGGGCAGGCGCAGTTCAGCCCTATGCTGGCGGCACTGGCCGAGAAGGATTCACCGGTCAACAAAGTGCAGACATACGTGCTGGCGCACCTGGACGAAGACTTCTCCGTCGAGCGCATGGCCAGCCTGGCCGGCATGAGCGCACGGCATTTCGCCCGGGTGTTCAACCGTGAAGTGCAGATGACGCCCATGGAGTTCCTCCAGCACGCGCGCATCGACCGCGCCCGCAGCCTGCTGGAAAGCACCGACCTGCCGCTGAAAACCGTGGCCTACCGCGCGGGCCTGGGCAGCACCCGCCATATGCGTTTTCTATTCAGCGAAAAGCTCGGCCTGACGCCAATACAATACCGCCAGCAATTTGGCTAGAACGGCCATCCTGGAGGGTGTCCGTATTGCGCACTTCGTTGGCCGCCACGGGCCTTCATTGACGCCGCTTCGCTGTTCAACGCCTGCCAGAATCAATGGCAGCTTTGAACAGAGGAAGAGCCATGACCAGTTTCCAATGGATGCCCCGTTGCGCCGCCAACACCCATGACGAGAACGATGCTGAAACCCTGGTCACTGGCGGTTTGACCCCCTGGCGCGAACGCCTGGCGAAAAACCTCATCCACACCCTGCTTGGCGAAAAGATCACCGTCCCGCAACTGGCCCAAGCCTGCGCCCTGTCCCGCAGCCACTTCTCCCGCGCCTTCAAACGCAGCACCGGTATGTCCCCGCAAGACTGGATCCACCGCCAACGCATCGCCCAAGCCAAACGCCTGATCCAGGAGTCCACCATGACCCTGACGCAAATCAGCGCCGAATGCGGCTTCTGCGACCAAGCCCACTTCTCCCGCACCTTCACCAAAACCGAAGGGATCAACCCGATGGTGTGGCGCAACAGGGCAGCGAGTGGCAACAGCTAAGCACCAGCAGCGAGGCTGAAGCCTCCCACAACAACCTCAATCCCTGTAGGAGCGGCTTCAGCCGCGAGTTTTTCGCGGCTGAAGCCGCTCCTACCGGGGATTGAGGGCTGGCTTTTGATCCTGATCTGGCTGTTGATCTACCCGCCCCATAGCACCAACACCAAAACCGCACACTCAACCAGCTCGACCATAGCCCCAGCCGTATCCCCAGTGGTCCCTCCCAGCCGCGCCACCATCACTCTGCGCAACCAGACAAACAGCAATCCCCCACCCAGCAACATCAGCACGGCGCTCCAGCCAAACAGCAACATCGCCAACCCATGCAACCCAAGCACCACCGGCAACCGCTCCCGCGGCAGGTGTTCCGCAAGCGCCTGCCCCAAGCCACCGGCGCGCACATAGGGCGTAGTCATAAACAGCACCGGCAACAAACCCCGCGCCAACCAGGGTGCCAGCAGCAACACACTCGAATGCCCCTGCTCCACCAGCGCCACCAAAGCGGCGAACTTGAGCAGCAACACCACCACCAACACCACCACCGCAATCGGCCCACTGCGCGGGTCTTTCATGATGCTCAGGGTGCGCTCGCGGTCGCCAAAGCCGCCGAGCCAGGCATCGGCACTGTCGGCCAAACCATCCAGGTGCAGCGCCCCACTGAGCGCAACCCACACCGCCAACAACAACGCCGCATGCAACAACAGCGGCGCACCGCCGAGCACGGCATCCACCCCATACAACAGCAGCCCGATCAGCAACCCCACCGCTGGGTACCACAGCAACGAGCGTCCCATCTCCTGCGGACTGCGCATCCCCGGCAAACGCACCGGCAAACTGGTCAGAAACTGCACCGCGATCAACAGCGGAATCATCAGGCCTCCGTCAGCAGGCAAGGCACCTGCACGTTCAGGTGATGCAGGCTGGCGTGTTGCACCTCCACTTGCAGCAAGTGCTCACGGGGCAAACCGCGCGCCTGGGCCAGCAGCAGGCGCATCACCCCGCCATGGCTGATCAGTAACACGCGCTTGCCGTCGTGGTCGGCGGCCAGCCCTTCGATGGCACCCAGCACCCGCTGGGCGAAGACCTGCACCGGCTCACCAGCTGGTGGAGTAAAAGCATATGGGTCGTTCCAGAACAGCCCCAGCTCGGTTTCCTGATCCGCCATCAACGCCAGCGCCGTGCGGCCTTCCCAGGCACCGAAGTGCAGTTCGCGCAGATCGGGCTCCAGTAGCAGCGGCACACCCCGGTCAGCGGCGAGTTCCTGGGCAAAGGCAGCACAGCGTTGCAGCGGTGAACTGACGATCAGATCCCAGGGGCCGGCTTCGACTACCGCAGCACGCATCTGCGCCCAACCCTCGGAAGTGAGGGCATCGTCGATGCTGCCGCGAAAGCCGCCGGCCAGTTCAGTGGCACCATGGCGCAGCAGGCTCAGGTGCAGGGTCACGCTGGGCGGTCGGCCACGGCCGCTTCGGCAAAGGTGGCCATATCGCTGTGCAGGCAGCAGGCCATTTGCAGCAGCGGTACCGCCAGCGCCGCACCACTGCCCTCGCCCAGGCGCAGGCCGAGTTGCAGTAACGGCTGAGCTTGCAGGGCTTCCAGCACAGCGTGATGACCCGGCTCGGCACCTTGATGGGCAAACAGCAGCCACGGTCGGCAATCAGCATTCAGGCGCACGGCGAGCAAGGCGGCGACCGTGCAGATAAAGCCGTCCACCAGCACCGTCAGGCCCTCCTGGGCGCAAGCGATATAGGCACCGACCAGGGCCGCGATCTCGAAACCACCGAGGTGCTGCAACAACGCCAGGGGGTCGGCCAGGTGCGCCGCATGCAGCTGCAGCGCCGCCTCGATCACCGTCACCTTATGGGCCACGCCCGCGGCGTTGAGGCCGGTACCGGGGCCGACGATCAGCCTGGTCGGGCACCCCAGCAACGCGGCGGCCAGGGCGCTGGCCGAGGTGGTGTTGCCAATGCCCATCTCGCCACCGATATACAGCTGGGCACCACTGGCCTTGGCCCGGCGCACGCTGTCACGCCCGGCTTCGAGGGCGATATACAGCTGGGTCTGGGTCATCGCCGGGCCCTGGGCGAAGTTGAAGGTGCCTGCACCCAGGTTCAGGTGCCGCACATTGCGCAGCGGCTCCAGCGGCACGGCGGTGCCGAGGTCGATCACCTCAAGCGCCGCGTCCAGGTGGCGGGCCAATACGCTGATGGCGGCACCACCGTTGATAAAGTTGCGCAGCATTTGCCCGGTGACTTCCTGCGGATAGGCCGACACCCCTTCGGCGACCACGCCATGGTCGGCGGCGAAAATGGCGATCCACAGGCTGTCGATTACCGGCCGTTCGCGACCCTGCATGGCCGCCAGGTCGATGGCCACCTGTTCCAGCACCGCCAGCGAGCCGGCGGGCTTGGTCAAAATCTGCTGACGCGCCTGGGCCTTGCTTTTGGCTACGCAGTCGAGCGGCTGACTGGGCGCAGCCCACCAGGACAAACTCATAACGGCACTCCTTTGAGAATCATCGGTAAGCCAGCCACGGTGAAAATCACCCGCTGGCAACGCTCAGCCAGGGCCTGGTGCAACCAGCCGGCTTCATCGACATAACGGCGGGTGAGCTCGCCGAGCGGCACCACCCCCATACCGGTTTCATTGCTGACCAACAGCAGACGCCCTGGCAACGCGTCCAGGCAGGCCAGCAGCGCCTCGCGTTCGGCGGCCAGGCGCTGAGGATCGTCGAGCATCAGCAGGTTGGTCAGCCACAGCGTCAGGCAGTCCACCAGCAGGCAGTGTTCGGGGGCGGCGTGGGCCTGCAGCGCGTCGGCCAGATAAATCGGTTCTTCCACCAGGCTCCAATGGGCTGGGCGGCGTTCGCGGTGCTGGCGGATACGCTCGCTCATTTCGCCATCCCGGGGTTCCGAGGTGGCGATATAGGTGACGGGCCAGCCGCTTTCCGTGGCCAGGCGCTCGGCCAGACGGCTTTTGCCGGAACGGGCACCGCCGAGAATCAGTTCATGCATGGGGGGTGCCTTTGAGCCTGATGTACGGCGGGAAATTCTGGGTCCCAGCCTGCGCTGGGACGACGGTGGTGGTACTCACAACTCCGTCATCCCAGCGCAGGCTGGGACCCAGAATCTGCCAGGACGACGCGCTCGCTGTCATAACCCGAACATCCCCTTCAACTGTGGCCAGGACGGTGCTGGCGCTAACAACTCCGTCATCCCAGCGCAGGCTGGGATCCAGAATCTGCCAGGACGACGCGCTCGCTGTCATAACCCGCACATCCCCTTCAATTGTGGCCAGGACGGTGCTGGCGCTAACAACTCCGTCATGCCAGCGCAGGCTGGGATCCAGAATCTGCCAGGACGACGCGCTCGCTGTCATAACCCGCACATCCCCTTCAACTGTGGCCAGGACGGTGCTGGCGCTAACAACTCCGTCATCCCAGCGCAGGCTGGGGTCCAGAATCTGCCAGGACGACGCGCTCGCTGTCATAACCCGCACATCCCCTTCAATTTATGCACATCCAAATGCTGTTCGACCAAATCCGCCAAGCGCTCCAGATCCCGCTCACGAAGCGCGTGGTAATCCACCTCTTGCACCTCTTGCACCCCGGCCCAACGCAGTAACGCACTACAAGCCGAGGGGCTTTCGAACAGGCCATGCAGGTAGGTGCCGAGAATCTGCCCATCGTCACTGCGCACGCCATCACAGCGGCCATCGTCGAGCTGCACGGCGAACTGTTCCAGGGCCGGACCCGTGCTGACCCCGGCATGAATTTCATAGCCGCTGATGGCAGCCTCTTCCAGCCACAGGCGCCCCTGCACATTGCGCAGTTGTTTGTGTTCGGCCAGTACGGTGGCGAAGTCCAGCAGGCCCAGGCCCGGGCTGGACCCGGCGGCACCTTCCAACCCCAGCGGGTCATGCAGTTGGGTGCCGAGCATCTGCAGTCCACCGCAGACGCCGAGCAGCTTGCCGCCGTAACGCAGGTGTTTGTTGATAGCGGCCTCCCAACCATTGCTGCGCAGTACCTTGAGGTCGCCACGGGTGCTTTTCGAGCCCGGCAAAATAATCAGATCGGTGGGCGGAATGGCTTGGCCGGGGCCGATAAATTGCAGATCGACCTGGGGGTGCAGGCGCAGCGGGTCGAAGTCGGTGTGGTTGCTGATGCGCGGCAGCACCGGCACCACCACCTTGAGCACCTGGGCAGCTTTGGCGATCTGCCGGGTGTCGATGGCGTCTTCGGCTTCCAGGTGCAGGTCGGTGAGGTACGGCAACACCCCCAGCACCGGTTTGCCGGTGCGCTGCTCCAGCCAGTCGAGGCCCGGTTGCAGCAGGCTCAGGGCACCGCGAAAGCGGTTGATGACAAAACCTTTGACCCGCGCCTGCTCGCTTTCGGATAGCAGTTCCAAGGTCCCCACCAGATGGGCAAACACCCCGCCGCGGTCGATGTCGGCGATCAGGATCACCGGGCAATCCACCGCCTCGGCAAAGCCCATATTGGCGATATCGCCGGCACGCAGATTGATCTCTGCGGGCGAGCCGGCCCCCTCCACCATCACCACTTGGTAGGCATCGCTGAGCCGCTGGTGCGACTGCAGCACCGCCTGCATGGCGACCTTTTTATAGTCGTGGTACTGCGCCGCCTCCATGCTGGTGACGGCGCGGCCATGGATGATCACCTGGGCACCGGTGTCGCTATTGGGTTTGAGCAGCACCGGGTTCATATCGGTATGTGCCGGCAAACCACAGGCCTGGGCCTGCACGGCCTGGGCGCGGCCGATTTCGCCGCCGTCCACCGTCACCGCGCTGTTGAGCGCCATGTTCTGCGGTTTGAACGGCACCACGGCCACGCCCTGGCGATGCAACCAGCGGCACAACGCGGCGACCAGGGTGCTTTTACCGGCATCCGACGTGGTGCCTTGCACCATCAGACTACTCATTGCCCAAGCTCCATCCAGTCCTGCAATACCCAGGTTAAACGCTGCCATTCACCCTCATCGGCGGGCAGACCGAAACGCAGACTGCTGGTCGCCGTAAACAGGCGCAGCAAGACGCCTTGGCAGGCGAAAAAATCGTATAGCAGACTGGCATCTTCGCCTTGCCACCACTGAAACAGGCCACAGCCACCGGTGGGTTGCAGGCCATGATCCGTCAACAATTGAGCCAGGCGTGCGCTGGCTTGCAGGACGCGTTGGCGTTGCTGTTGTTGCGCCGCCATGTCGGCAAAGCAGTGTGCCGCCACCGTGCGTGTCGGGCCATTGATGGTCCATGGCCCGAGCCGGTCAGCCAGCGCCTGCAACAGCGGTGTCGCCGCCAGCACATAGCCCAGCCGCGCCCCGGCCAGGCCAAAGAACTTGCCGAACGAGCGCAGCACAATCAGCCCTTCGCGCGCGCTTTCGGTTGCCAGGCTGTGCTCCGGGGTGATGTCGATAAAGGCTTCATCCACCAGCAACCAACCGCCGCGCTCGGCCAGCAGTGCATGCCAGGCCAGCAACTGCTCGCGGCTGCACAGGCGGCCGGTGGGGTTGTTCGGGTTGACCACCACCAGCACGTCCAGACCGGGTAACTGCGCCTCGAGCTCGGCGTCGGTTATCTCCACCACAGAATGCCCGGCCTGGTGCCAGGCGTGCGCATGCTCGGCGTAACAAGGCGACAACACGCCCACCCGGCTGTGTTGACGCAGCCGTGGCAACAGCTGAATCGCCGCCTGCGAGCCAGCCACGGGCAATAGCTGGCTGACCCCGTAATAGCCGCACGCGGCGGCATGCAGAGCGTCGCCGGGTTCCGGCAAACGCGCCCAGGCACTCAGGGGAATCGGCGGCAGTGCAAAGGGCCAGGGGGCGATGCCGGTGGACAGGTCCAACCAGTCGCCCAGGGCGATGTCATAGTCGCGCGCTGCCTGCTGCAAACGCCCGCCATGCGGCAAGCCGCCTTCGATGGGTTCACGCAAACAGGCGTCCTCCCAGCAACAAAACCAACAACCACAGCAGTACACCGCGACGCACCAGGCGTAGCGCACGCTCGATGGCCTCGGCGTCGGCGGGCGGGCCTTCGCCCAATGGCGGGCGTTGCCGCAGGGCACCGTGGTACATGGCTGGACGCCCCAGCGCGACGCCCAGGGCACCGGCACCAGCGGCCATTACAGGACCGGCGTTCGGGCTGTACCAGGTAAACCCCTGGCGCCACCAGCAACGCAGGGCCAGACGAGTATTGCCGAGCAACGCGTAGGTCAGCGCCACCAGCCGTGCCGGAATCAGGTTGAGCACGTCGTCAATGCGCGCAGCCGCCCAGCCAAAGCGCTCGAAACGCGCATTGCGGTAGCCCCACATGGCGTCCAGGGTGTTGCTCAGGCGGTACAGCACCACACCGGGAGCGCCGAGCACAACGAACCAGAACAGCGCGGCAAATACCGCGTCACTGCCGTTTTCCAGCACCGACTCGGTGGCGGCCAGGGCCACGCCCTGCTCGTCCAGCGCCGAGGTATCACGGCTGACGATATAGCCGACCCGCTCGCGGGCCTTGGCCAGCTCACCGTCGCGCAGCGCCTGGCTAATCGGCTGGGCATGCTCGGTGAGGCTTTGCAGGCCCAATGCCAGATACAGCGCAACGATCTCCACCAGCCAGCCAACATATGGCAACAGGCTCAGTAACCAGGCGGCCAGGGTTAGCGGCAGCACCGCCAGCACCCAGGCGGTAACGCCGTGGCTGCGCCAGCCGCGGCCGCTGTCGTCTGCGGCGGCGCTGTAAGGACGGTTGAAGCGGCGCTCCAGGGCATTGGCCAGGCGGCCAAAACCGACCAGCGGATGCCAACGTTTCGGCTCAGCGAAAATGGCGTCCAGGGCAACGCCAGCGACGCTCAGCAAGGCGATGCTCATGGCTGCGCCTCCCAGGTGTCGGTGAACAGCAGTTCTGCCAAGGGGCGCGGTGTGGCCCAGCCTTGCTGTTGCAGCATGGGCGTCGGGTAAAACTCCGGCACCGGGCCCAGGCACAGCACCGCCACCGGTTTGGCACCGAGCGGCAAGTGCAGCAGAGCGGCCAGCGCCTGCGGCTCGAACAACGACACCCAGCCCACCCCCAGGCCTTCGGCGCGGGCCGCCAGCCAGAGGTTTTGAATAGCGCACGACACCGAGGCCAGGTCCATCTCCGGCAAGGTGCGGCGGCCAAACACATGAGCCTCGCGGCCGTCAGCGAGGGCGATCACCAACAGTTCGGCGCAGTCACGAATGCCCTCGACCTTCAGGCGCATAAACTCATCGGCCCGTTCGCCCAGGGCCTCGGCGGTGCGTACCCGCTCCTCTTCCACCAGGCCATGGATGGCCTCGCGCAGCTCGCCACGGGTGATGCGGATAAACCGCCACGGCTGCATCAAACCGACACTGGGGGCGTGATGCGCGGCTTCCAGCAAGCGCACGAGTACCTCGGGTGCCACCGTGCCGCCGCTGAAATGGCGCATATCGCGGCGCTCGGCGATGGCGCGGTAGATCGCCGCGCGCTCGGCGCAACTGTAAGCGTGCTCGCTCATGCCGGTTGCGCTTCCCCGCTGGTATTAGCAAGCGCGGCCAGCGACGCCGCGCCGGGTACAAACAAAGCAGCGGCGGCCTGCGGATTGGACGGCATATACAGGTGGATATACGAAGCCGTCAGACGGCCGATGCGGTACACCGCTTCCGCGGTGCGCTGGTAGGTCGGGCAGACACCACGGGCCAGGGGCGCGAGGGCGCAGTCCAGCTCCGAGTAGTGATAGGTGTGGCCACGCAGCCGCCCTTCCGGCAGGTCGACTTCCTGCAAGGCCAGGGCCTTGAGCTTCTTGTGCATCTGCGCGCTACCCGGCAGCAGGCCGAGCAATTCGCCACGGGTGCCCTCCTTGTCGCTCAGCGCGTCGAGCAGATAGAGCATGCCGCCGCATTCGGCGTGGATCGGTTTGCCGGCCGCGTGGTGGGCGTGAACGGCGGCGCGCATCGCCTGGTTGGCCTGCAGCGGTGCCAGATGCAGCTCGGGGTAACCGCCGGGCAGGTACAGGCTGTCGACTTGCGGCAGCACGCTGTCGCGCAGGGGCGAAAACTCGATCAGCTCGGCACCCAGCTCGCGCAGCAGGTCGAGGTTGGCCTGGTAGAGAAAGGCAAACGAGGTGTCGCGGGCCACACCGATGCGGATGCCGGCCAGCAACGGCGGAATCTGCCGGCTCTGCTCCGGCGCGGCAAAGCTGACTGGCGGCGGCAGGCGGGTATCGGCGCTGGCGGCCAGGGCGTCGGCGGCGGCATCCAGACGGGCATCCAGATCCTCCAGCTCTTCAGCCTGCACCAGGCCCAGATGGCGGCTCGGCAGTTCAATGCTGGCGCTGCGCGGCAAGGCGCCATACCAGCGGATGCTGGCCGGCAGGCAATCACGCAGGATTTCGCCATGGCGGGCGCTGCCGGTGCGGTTGGCCAACACCCCGGAGAATGGCAGGTCGGCCTGGTAGGTGGCCATGCCATGGGCCATGGCACCGAAGGTCTGGGCCATGCCCGAGCCATCGATCAGGGCCAGCACCGGCACACCGAAATGCCGCGCCAGATCGGCCGCCGACGGCGTGCCGTCAAACAGGCCCATCACCCCCTCGATCAGAATCAGATCAGCCTCGGCCGCCGCTTCCCAGAGCAGACGACGGCTTTCCTCGGCACCAACCATCCACAGATCCAGTTGGTACACCGGCGCAGCGCTGGCGCGGGCGAGAATCATCGGGTCGAGAAAATCCGGCCCGCATTTGAATACCCGCACCCGTTTGCCTTGGCGGCTATGCAAGCGCGCCAGGGCGGCGGTGACCGTGGTTTTGCCCTGGCCGGAGGCTGGCGCGGCAATCAACAGCGCCGGGCAGGCATGGGCAGTGGCGTGGCTCAAAACTCCACCCCGGCCTGGGCTTTGACGCCGGATTTGAACGCGTGCTTGAGCATGCCCATTTCGGTGACGGTATCGGCCGCGTCAATCAGCGCAGGCGGCGCGCCACGGCCGGTGGCGACCACATGCTGAAACTCGGGACGACCGCCGATATCGGCAAGTACGCTGTCGAGGTCGAGGTAGTTGTGTTTGAGGGCGATATTCAGCTCATCGAGCACCACCAGGCCAATGCCCGGGTCATTGAGCAACTGCTTGGCCACCGCCCAGGCGGCCACGGCTTTGTCGATATCGCGCTGGCGGTCCTGGGTATCCCAGGTGTAGCCCTCGCCCATCACGTGGTAGCTGACTTCTTCAGGAAAGCGGCGGAAGAACTTTTCCTCACCCGTGCTCGCGGCACCTTTGATGAACTGCACTACGCCGACCTTCATGCCGTGACCCAGGGCCCGGGCGACCATGCCGAATGCCGAGCTGCTTTTACCCTTGCCATTGCCGGTGTGCACCAGCAGCAGACCGTATTCGTCCTGGGCTAGGGCGATCTTTTCATCGATCAAGGCTTTTTTGCGGGCCATGCGCGCTTTGTGGCGGGCGTCGCGCTCTGCGGATTCGCTCATTGCTTACCTCGGCAACTCGGTTGATCCAAACCGTTTGAAAACGTAGCGAGCGAAGGATAGGCAAGGCGCTTTCAATATCAAAGACAGGCGAACAAGCGGAGTTGGCTGTAGCCAATGAGCATTGTGAGTCTGTTTTTAACGCCGCTTAGCCGAGCGCAGTAGTTTTCACACGGTTTGGTTGAGGCTAGCGGAGAATGGCGGACGCACGGGGATAGGAAGAACCACCCGACGCCAAGCAAAGCCCTCCGCAATGCCATGGAACTGCGACAGGCCGGTCTCCGGGCTTATGAGCGTGGCCGGATGCGGCCAACAGAAAATCGCGCCTTCCCATGACAGGTCACAGTGGCGTTGCGGGTTTTCAGCTCAATTACCGTTGCGGGGGCAGCGTCGGATTGGAGGCACCTGAAGTGCTTTAACCGACTTCCCAGTTTCAGCCTAAAAAAGGCCACCTGAAGCAAGGCAGGCAGGGTAGAGGGTTGGGGGTTGAGCGTCAAATCGACAGCGCTCAGCAAAACTTTATCGGGGCACCCCGATTTTCCGCTCTGCCCCCTCCCTAAAGTTCCCCGGACTTGAACCTTGCCGGGAATCTCGCCTGTGTTGGCTTACTGTGCGCTGAACCTTGAATTCCGCTCAAATCGTAGTTAAACCTACTTTTGACTTTGCAACTCTTGCCATCGCCAGCCAGGCTTATAACCGCCTTTCACCTCAGGGTGATGTAGCCCTCTATTAATACAGCCAGCATGCAGCGCATGCACTTCTACTCACAGTTCCGAAGCAATAAAAGCTTGCGCCCGGATATTAAGACCCATAGCAACAATTGGTTCCAGGGCCAATGAGAGACCGTCAAAGATAACTGAAGTAGCATCGCCACCGGCTTCAGCCCCCCACAAAACACCTACAACCTCTCCGTCGATAATTAATGGCCCACCTGAATCGCCGCGCTCAAATGCCCCGTCAATAGACGCCACATTAAAAACCTCCCCATCTTTAGTGTTGCGATGAGACCGTACCTTCACACCAATACTTCGCTGTACCCCATCCGCTCGCGGGCCATACCCGTAAGCGATGCCTATCGTGTTAGCGCCGACGGTGGCCCCCGCTGCCATAAAGTTGCGCCCCAATCGGGCGTATTGATCAAGCGCTATCGGTGTAGCCAACACCAACAGTCTCGCTTGGGTCCCAGGAACATCGTGGACGCTCTCAAGCAAGACGGAGCGCTCCTTAAAAACAACTGCTTTAGCGTTGCAATGCTGAGCAGTAACGACGATCTGCGGTGTGACGGCTGCGCCTGTGCACCCTTCCGTTTGTTGGTTATCGACCACATTGATCACCCGCACGACCCATGACTGCGCTGAAGGCGAACCTCCACGGATGGCCAGCGCATCGTTGCAAGCCAGCAATGCCACAATCGACAATGCGCTGGTCAGCACGGCCAAGAGCCTGCTCTGCAAGTTCTCGCGCAGCCTTAACCACGTGATCGGATACGACCTAGGCAAGTTATCTATTGCAAGCACCCACCCCTGCCGAAAATTTATTAATGACGTCATCGCGTAAACCTCGTGTCTGACTTTGCATTGGAGTTTTTATCGATCTTTCCTGACCTGATCCAAACTTCGCTCACGACCCACTCATAACACCGACGACCAAAACTTAACCAACACAGTTAAATAATCAATACAATTTCAGTGCATTCAGAAGCAACCTACGAGCAAAAATTATTACTCCACACCTACTAATCAGCAAAATAAATTATTAAATTTAGGACCACTTAAATTTGGCAAGGAAAACACCTAAAACAATTGCTTTTCAGGCCTGCTAAACATAAAGCTTCATATGTAGACGATGTGGTATTCCGACTTTCGTCGCCATGAAAAAAGGCGCACGCGGTTATCCACAAAAGGACGCCGCAACCGACGAACTGCACCAGGCGTTGAATGCTGTGGCGGGGTTGGGGTTGCGCCGTACGAGAAGGCATCGTCGACCCCGACCACGGACGCTGGCTCGCGCAACACCACCGCCCCCCAGCAAGCACTGTCATCCCAGCGCAGGCTGGGATCCAGGCTGGCTCAGGGAAATACGCATGACGCAGCATTCTGGGTCCCAGCCTTCGCTGGGACGACGGATGATGGGGTTAATGACGGGGGTTAAAGCCTGGCGGTTTCATGGCCAACCACTCCTCAGACGCTGGCGCGCTCAACACCACCAGCATCCCAGCAAGCATCGTCATCCCAGCGCAGGCTGGGATCCAGGCTGGCTCAGGGAAATACGCACGACGCCGCATTCTGGGTCCCAGCCTTCCTGGGACGACGGATGATGGGGTTAATGACGGGGGTTAAAGCCTGGCGGTTTCATGGCCAACCACTCCTCAGACGCTGGCGCGCTCAACACCACCA